>DATMMO010000344.1:0-18081 GCA_035569695.1 Acidimicrobiales bacterium
GAGCTACGACTGGAGCCGGACCCATGCCCGCCAACCGGAGCTCCAGGGTTATCTGGAAGAGGTCATCGACGACTACGGGCTGCGATCGCATCTTCGCTTCGGCACCACGGTGGACGATGCGGTCTGGGACGAGGGAACCCACCTCTACACCGTCCGCCTCCACCACGGCGAGGAGCTCCAGGCCAACGTAGTGGTCAGTGCCCTCGGTCTCCTCAACTACCCCCGGTACCCGGACTGGCCCGGACTGGACACGTTCCGAGGTCCCAAGTTCCACACCTTCCGCTGGGAACACGAGCACGATCTGACCGGGAAGCGGGTGGCCGTGGTGGGCACCGGCTCGACGGCCACCCAGATCGTGCCCGAGATCGCGCCTCTGGTCGGACAGCTCACCTTGTTCCAGCGCGAGCCCGGTTGGATCATCCCCAAGGGCGACCGGGACTTCACGCCGGAGGAACGCCGGACCTTCCAGAACCGGATCAAGCGACGCCTCGAGCGGTTCCGGCTGGCCCTGCTGCTCGAGCGGAACCAGATCGGTGGGGCCATCCACCGTCCGGGCACCAAGATGAACTCGTTGCGCGAACACCAGTGCCGCAGCTTCATCGATCGTGAATTCGCCGAACGGCCCGACCTGCGAGAGGCGCTGACCCCCAAGTACCCCTACCCGGGGAAGCGGCCCATCTTGAACTCGACGTTCTACGGATCGCTGCGACGCGACAACGTCGAGTTGGTCCCCAAGGCGGTGACGGCGGTAACCGAGAAGGGGATCGTCGACGCCGAGGGGAACGAGCACATCGTCGACATCCTGGTCATGGCCACCGGCTTCCAGCCGGCCAACTACCTGGCCAGCTTGGAGGTGCGCGGCCGTGGCGGCAGGACCATTCACGACGTGTGGGACGGCGAGCCCCGGGCCATGCTGGGCATGACCGTGCCCGGGTTCCCGAACTTCTACATGCTCTACGGTCCCAACACCAACGGCGGGGAGATCGTGTCCTGTCTGGAGCGACAGGCCGAGCACGTGGTGCAGGCGGTGAAGCGGATGATGCGTCAGGGCGCCACCGCCGTCGAGGTGCGCCCGGTCTTCTACGAGCTGTACAACCGGTGGCTCGAGCGCCAGATGGAGGGCACGGCCTGGCAGGTGGCCAACAACTACTACAAGTCGGCCTCGGGACGGATCGTGACCCAGTGGCCCTTCGGGGCGTTCCTGTACGGGGTGATGACCAAGGTGCTGGCCCCCCTGTCGGAGTCCACCCGGGTGGCGACTGCCACCGGGACAGCGGCCCAGGGGCGTTGATGGCCGCCGTACCCGAGCGATTCGCCTTCGACGAGGCCGGTCAGGTTCAAGGACGGCGGTCAGGTCGACGGGGGCTCGGTGGCCGGGAGCAGCACCGCCACGTCGGCCAGCGAGCGCAGCGTGTCGTTGAGGTGGGTGCAGGTGCCGACACCGGTGAGCTCGCGCCGGACCCAGGGTCGGAGATCGGTCAGGGGCATGCCCGCCACCCGGTGGGCGCTGGCCAGCGCGCCGGGGCACTCCATCCAGGGCAGCACGTGGGCGCGGGCCTCCACCTCGGCGATCCGCCCAGCGTCGCCGTCCACCGTGCCCGTTACCGAGTACTCGTGCACCACCGTCTCCACCACGTCCTCATCGGCGTGGCTGTCGCGGAAATGCACATCGAGACGGTGATGACCACCGGGAGCCGACGGTGCCAGCACATCGAGCCGCCGGCGGCGTCGGGTCCCGTGGGGGGTCATCGGCGCCATGGCGTGCCAGGACCAGGGGTCGTCGCGGGACTCGAGGATGGGCGCCGGCGGCCCCATGGGAACGGGGATGTTGCCCGTGGACCGGACCGTCACCATCATGGTGGCGTCGTGGGCCCAACCGGCACAGAGGTCGTCCCGGGAGAGGAATTCGGCCGACATGCGGGCCTGGCGTTCGGGGGTCGGATCCTGCTCGTCGAAGGCACCGGCCCGTTGCAGGGCATAGCCCGAGACCAGGGCCGCGCCCGGTAGGTCGTCGAGGAGCAGGTACAAGAGCGTGCCCGGCTCAAGCTCATCGCCGACGGCCTCGTCGACCCGACGGCGGAACCCCGGACCGACCAGGACGCCGAGCAGTGCGCTCAGTGCGGGGACCTCCGGTGTCGTCTCGATGGCGGCCAGGGTGTGCGTGGCCCCATCGATCCGGGCCTCGAGCACGGCCACCCCGGTCACCTCGACCGAGCCGTCGGGCGCGGTGCACACGTCCCGGGCCCGGGCATCGACCATCAGGTCGCCGTGCAGGCCGTTCGGGCGCGAGGTGTCGATGCTCGATGTCCGGCGGATCGAACCTGGTTGTCGCGCCGGCGTATCCAGGGCGGGGTCGTTCGGGCCCGCCGCTTCGGGAAGCAACAGCATCAGACCACCGGCCTGAGCCGTCGACCGGAACGGGCCCCGGTCGAGCGACCCTGGCGCGTGGCCACGACCCCGTTGACCACGCTCATCGCCACGCCCACGGCATCGGTCACCAGGCGCCGGCCGCCCTCGGGCTGGTCGTCGACGAAGCGGACGCCGGTGGTCCCGATGGCGTCGGGGTCGAACAGCACCAGATCGGCGGCCAACCCGGGCTGCACCAGGCCACGGTCGGTCAGCCCCAGGAGCCGGGCCTGATCGCCGGTGAGCTTGGCCACGGCCCGTTCCAGGGTGAGCGTCTTGCGCTCGCGTACCCAGTGCTGCAACGTCCACACCGCGTAACAACTGTCGGTGTTGGCCAGTATGTGGGCTCCGGCGTCGGAGGCACCGATCATGGCCGCGGGATGGGCCACCAGCTCGGCCACCTCGTCGTCGTCCCCGTTTCGCATCACCGTGGCCACCTGCGTGTCGAGATCGTCGGCCAGGGCCAGGTCGAGCAGCAGGTCAGTGGGGGCCAGGCCTCGCTCGGCCGACAGTGAGGCCAGGTCTCGACCTTGCACATGGGGCTGGTGGGAGTACCGGACGCCCACGTGTTCCCAGCGACCGGAGAAGACGGGCGACGACGGCATGCTCGATCCCTCCTGGCGGAGGCGCTCCCGGGCGGCAGGGTCGGCGGCCAGCGAGCGCACGCCCGCCGCGCCCTCGGCCTGTACCGCCTGCATCCACGTCGGGAGGGAGCGAACGAGCAGGCCTGGGTGGTCGAGCCGGGTCCACAGCTCGAAGGGCCGGGTAGAGATCTGGGGAACCACAGTCACGCCCGGTCGCGCCCCGGCCAGGGCCAGGTCCATGATGGCCACGGCGCCGCCGGGGTCGTCGTGGGAACCGAAGATGGGCCCGACCACCACCGGGCGACCCGAAACCTGGGCCAGCCGCTGGTGCCAACCTAGATCGGCCACCCGCTCCGCCCTCCCCTGCAACAGTGCGGCGTTGGCCATGGTGAACAGCCCGGGACCGGGGCCCTCCCCGAGCACGGCGGCCAGGGCCAGCAGCTCGTCTTCGCCGCACACCTGACCGGGCAACGCTGTGCCACCCGGTCCGGGATTCCCCACCACCTGGTCGGTCGAGAAACCGAGGGCCCCGAGCTCGAGCCCCTGGCGAAGTATGCGTCCCATGGCCTCGATCTCGGCAGGCGACGCGGTGCGGGAGTAGGCGTCGGGCACACCGAGGACCGCGGCTCGGAGCGGGACGTGCCCGATCTGAAAGGCGTGGTTGATGAGCACATCGACCTGGTCGAGCCGGGCGCTGTAAGAGGCCAGGTCCTCCCAGTCGAAGGGGACGGCGGCAGTGATCGATCGCTCGGGGATCTGCTCGACCGTGCTCATGGCCGCCACCATGTAGGCCCGTGCCTCGTCCCCCAGCACCGGGGCCAACCCGTAGCCGCAATTGGTAGTCACCACCGTGGTCACCCCGAAGCTCGACGAGGGGGTCAGGTCGGCGTCCCAGAACAGGTTGGCGTCGAGATGGGTGTGGGGATCGATGAAACCCGGCGACAAGACCAGGTCCGAGCCGTCCACCTCTTCGGCCCCGCTCCCGGCACAGTGACCCCCGACGGCCGCGATCAACCCGTCCCCGACGGCCACGTCGCCCTCGATCGGCGGTCCCCCGCTCCCGTCGACGATGACAGTGTTCCGGACGACCAGGTCGTACTGCGATGCCATCGAGCTGCCTAGGCCCCGACGAAGCGTCGGGCCGGGCGGGACACGTGATCAGGGTCGATGATCGGCAGCTTCATGTCGCACACCTCCTGGCGCACCTGAAAGAAAACGGGCCGGCCCACTACCACGCCCGTTTTCGACGCTAGCCGCGTCGACCATCAGGCGGCACGCTGGCCCCGGCGACCCCCTAGCCCGCAGTGCTGCCCTACCCGCCCGTGCCCTCCTACCCGGCAGTGCTGGGCTACCCGGGCAGTGCTGCCCTACCCTCCAGAGCCCTTGTAGGTGCTCGACGCGGCCAGCTCGGCGGCCCGGGCCATGTTGTCGAGGACGACCGCCCCGAAGGCTTCGAGCTTGGGATCACTACCGGCTCGCTGGAATCCCTGCTCGAGCACGATGGCCAGCTTCCAGCGGGCGAGGACCAGGTAGTAGTCGAAGTCATCGACCTGCCGTCCGGAGCGCTCGGCATAGAAGGCCAACAGCTCGCTGCGACTGGGCATGCCCGTGATGTCCACGTAGCCGCCCTCCCCGGTGTCCGCTGACATGTCTTCTGGCCATCCCTGCAGAGCCCAGGCCAAGTCGATCTTGGGGTCACCGACGGTGCCCATCTCCCAGTCGATGATGGCGGCCAGCCGGGCCGGCGTGCCGTGGCAGAACATGACGTTGGCGAACTGGTAGTCGCCGTGCATAATGCCGGGGACGAAGTCGAGGGGCCGGTGGTTCGCCAGCCAGGCGGTGGCTTCGTCGTAGCCGGGGATCTCACGACCCTTGATCCGCTCCAGGAAGCGGGTCCAGCGCTCGACTTGTCGATCGTGGTAGCCGTCGGGACGACCGAGATCACCGAGCCCCCTGGCCTGCCAGTCCACCTTTCCCATCTCGACGATGCCGTCGATGAGCTCGTAGGCCAGGCCCCGACGCTCGGTCGCATCGGTGTCATAGGGCGCGGCCCAGCCGCCCAGCGCCATGGGCGACCAACCGTCGACGAAGCCCATGATGTAAAAGGTCCGGCCCAGCACGCTCGGGTCCTTGCACACGGCGATGGCCTCGGTGTGGGGTACGTCCGTACCGGTCAGCGCCTCGATGATCCGCCATTCGCGCAGGATGCCCTCGTCGCGCGAAGCGGGGGCGGTGCTGGGCGGTATGCGGAGCGCTCCGTGGAGGTCGCCGCGCTGGATCTCGAAGATCTCGTTCTGGCTCCCGCCCGAGATGAAGCTGGCCTCGAGGGGCAGCCCGGCCCCGGGCAGGCCCTCCTTGTCTAGCCAGGCGGCCAGCGATGCCGCGTCGATGGTCGGTTCGTCAACGGGGTCAGGCGTCATGGTTTCGTTTCCCTCCGGTTCCAGGTAGTGCTCGGACAATGTTGAGCATCGCTTCGATGGTGATCGACCCTCACGCCGAAGGCTCGATGAGCACCTTGCCGGTGGCCCGACGTTCGGCCAGGTCGGACAAGGCTCGATGGGCCTGCTCGAGCGGGTAGGCGGCCGAGACGTGGGGCACCACCCGCCCGCTGGACAGGAGCTCGAGGAGCTCGGCCCTGTCGCGGGCGACGTCCTCGGGCTGGTTGCGGCCCAGGCCCTCCATGGCGAACCCGGTCACGATGACACCCTTCAACAGCACCAGGTTCAGCGGGATCCTGGGGATCTCCCCGGAAGCGAACCCGACCGACACGAACCGGCCACCCCATCGCATGGCCCGGAGGGCCTCCTCGGCCGCCGGACCGCCGACGGGATCGATGACCATGTGGGCCCCGCCCCCGGTGATCTCCTTGATCCGCTCCTTCAGCTTCTCCGTGGTGTAATCGATGACGGCCTCGGCTCCCTTGTCGAAGCACAGGGCCAGCTTGTCGGGGGTGGAGGCGGCGGCCAACATCCGGGCGCCCAGCACGCTGCCCAATTCGATGGCGGCCAGGCCGACCCCTCCGGCCGCGCCCAGGACGACCACCCACTCCCCGGGAACGACCCGGCCGACGGTGCGCAACGCGTGGTACGCGGTGAGGTGGGCCACGGCCGAGGCAGCGGCCGACCGGAAGTCCACCGCCGGGTCCACCGGCTGCAACGACGACGCCGGGACCAGGATCTGCTCGGCGAAGGCCCCGATCAAGGCCGCCCCCATGACCCGGTCCCCGACGGCTACCCGGCCCGCTCCCGGCCCAACGGCGCTGACCGTCCCGGCGAACTCACTGCCCGGGGTGAAGGGGACGGGTACGTGGATCTGGTACTGGTCGGCCACCAACAGCACGTCGGGAAAGTTGACGGCGGCGGCGGCCACGTCGACCACGACCTGGCCATCGGAGGGTGTCGGTCCCGGGATTTCCTCGACCACGAGGGAGTCGACCGACCCGTACTGATTGCATCGCAGCGCCCGCACGGATCCGCCGCTCAGGAGTTGCCGACGACGTGCTCGACGTACTCGGCCAGCCGCTCGCGGGCCGCCTCCCGTTGAGCGGGTAGATGGGCGGTGGGCCAGAGGCCTGGAGAGGGCTCGTAGTCCTTCAGGACCTCACGAGCCACCGTGACCTTGTGCACTTCGGTGGGTCCGTCGACCACGCTCATGACGGGCGCCATCATCCACATGCTGGCAAAGGGCATCTCGTTGGAGACACCGAGCGCCCCGTGGGCGTGCATGGACCGCCACACCGCGTCGTGGACAACCTTGGGCGTGAGGGCCTTGATGGCAGCGATGTTCTTCCGGGTCTTCTGGTAGTCCTTGTACTGGTCGATCTCCCACGCCGTATAGAGAACCAGGAGCCGGAACTGCTGGAGCTCGGCGTAGGAATCGGCGATGTCGCCCTGCATGAATTGTTTCCGGGCCAACAAACTGCCCTGGGTCTCGCGGCTCAGCACCCGCTCGCACATGAGGTCGAGGGCCCGCTGGCAAGTGGCCACCGACCGCATGGCGTGATGGACGCGACCCCCGCCCAGCAAGCTGTCGGCCGGAACGCGGACCTCGTTGTAATGGATAAGGGCGTGCATGCCCTGATCCTCGGATTCACCGGCCAGGCCGACGTGGCGGACCATGTCGACGCCCGGCGTGTCCGTAGGGACCAGGAACATGGAGGCGCCCTGATACACGCTGACGTCGGGATCGGTGACGGCCATCACGATCAGGAAGGCGGCGGTGCGGGCGTTGGACGAGAAGAACTTCCACCCGTTGATCACCCACTCGTCGCCGTCGCGCACGGCCCGGGTGGTGAACTGCTTGGGATCCGACCCGGCCTGGGGTTCGGTCATGGAGTAACAGGAGAAGACCTCACCGTTCAGCAGGGGCTGGAGGTACGTGGCCTTCTGCTCGTCGGTCCCGTAGTGGGCGATGATCTCGGCGTTCCCCGTATCGGGGGCTTGCGTCCCGAACACGATCGGAGCCCAGCCGGAGACCCCGAGGATCTCGTTCAACAGGGCCAGCTTGAGCTGCCCGTAGCCCTTTCCGCCCAGCTCCGGGCCGAGGTGAGCGGCCCACAGGTCGTGGTCCCGAACCTCTTGCTTCATGGGGTCCACGATGGGGCGCAGCTCGTCGTCCAGGGGGTGGAACTGCAGGTGGGGATAGAGCAGGTCCAAGGGCTCGACCCGTTCGGTCACGAACTGGCGGGCCCAGTCCAGCTTTTCTTGAAACTCGGGCTCAGTAGAGAAGTCCCAGGCCATCAGTGTCCTTTCCTCGTGGTTTCTCTCGCCCTCGGGCGAGGTGGTTCGTCAGCGGACGGGGCGTGCACGCCCAGGCCGGACAGCAATCGCTCGTTGCACTCGCTGATCTCCTGGCGGGCAGCCACGGGGTCATCGGCATGGGCGACGTACATGACGGAGCCCTCTCCCAGGGCAGTGAGCAGATGGGCCAGCGGCTCGATGGGCTGGGGCTCGAGCACGCCCTCGGCCACCGCTTCCCGCAAGTACTCGGCGATCTTCCGAGTGGGCCCTTCGTTGCGATCGGACCAGACGCCCTGGCCGAAGACGGCGGGCCCGTCGACCATGACGATCTGCCGGTAGGCCTGATTGGTCGAGGCGGCGTCGAGGTAGACCTCGCTGTTGGCCCGGAAGAGGGCCCAGGCGTTGGCGCGGCGGTCACCCGAGCGTCGCAACAGAGATTCGATGACCTCGGACTCGACCTCCTCGAACACCGCCCGGAAGAGATCCTCCTTGTCCCGGAAGTGGTGGTACAGCGCGCCTCGGGTCAGGCCGGCTCCCTGCACGATCTCCTCGGTGCGGGTGGCCTGAAAGCCGTTTGCCGCGAACAACTCCCTGGCCTTGGCCAGGAGTGCCCGTCGAGTGTCCTGCACGTGCACGGCCCTGAGTCCGTTGCCCTCCTCCACGGAGGTCACTGGTTCGGCCCAGCCGTATGCCCGAGGACGGTCGCCCGGCGTCCGAACCGGCCGCGGGATCGGGCCGGATAGGGAGTGCTCGAGGGTCCTCGCTCAGCTTGATACATTGCGTCTTTAACATACATAATGTTTGCCGGCGGCGCACAACGGTGCCTGCCGGCGGGTGTTGACGCCACAGAAATGGCAGATCGAAGGGGGATGCGGCATGGACAACCTCGATGGGAAAGTGGCTCTGGTGACTGGAGCCAGCCGCGGTGTCGGTGCCGCCACGGCGGTGGCTCTGGCCGAAGCAGGCTGCAATGTCGCCTGCGCCGCCCGCTCGACACAGTCCAACCCGCAACGGACGCCCGGCACCCTCGACGAGACGATCGCCCGGATCGAGTCCGTCGGTCGTCGGGGGCTGGCCGTCCCCACCAACCTGGCCGTTGACGACGAGGTGGTGGACATGGTGGCCAAGACAGTCGAGCACTTCGGACGCCTCGACATCCTCATCAACAATGCCGCCATCACCTTCATCGGCGATATCGACATCCCCCTTCATCGCTACGACCTCATCATGCAGGTCAACCTGCGAGCGCCGCTCATCGCCATCCGGGAAGCGGTCCCGGCCATGGTGGCCACCAACGACGGCGGCGTGGTCATCAACGTCTCATCGGTGGCGGCCATGTACCCGCACCCCTCCCTCATGGCCTACGGCATCTCCAAGATCGGGCTCGAGCGGCTCACCGTCGATGCTGCACTCCAGCTGGCGTCCTCCGACATCGCCGTCAACTGCTTCCGCATCGACATCGGAGTGGCGTCGGAGGGTTTCATCGCCAACACTCCCGGCGCCGACCACTCCACCTGGGAGCCGTCTTCGGTCGCAGCGGAGGGCATCATGTGGATGGTGCGCCAACCTCCCTCTTACTCAGGACAACGGGAGTCGATGTTCGCCCTACGCCAGCGCGAGGGGATCATGAAAACACAGATCGATCAGCCGGCCACCGTTGCTCCCCCGGTCGAGCTCTACCGCGGCCTGGCCGAGGCAACGGAGTCCGAATTCGAGGAGCCTTACTCCTAAAGCAGCAGGAGCCCTACTCCTAGAGCAGCAGGCACCACGAGCACAGCAGCCTGCACCACGAGGTCGGTTCCGACCGGGAAGGCACCGCCGGCATCAGGAGGTCTGGGTGCGACCGCGAGCCATCACGTCGGCGCTTCGCTCGGCGACCTGGCTGCTCCTCAGTAGCCACGTCTCCGCCATGTACCCCTCGATGAGGTGAGCCTCGTCCACGGTGGCGGCGTTGCCCATCTGGCGGTAGTGCTGCAACAGGCGGCGGACACTCCGCTGGTCGTTGTTGGCGATGTCGGCGGCCAGGTGCCGGGTGAAGGGCAACAGCTCGTCGTGGGGTACGACGTGGTTGACCAGACCGTACCGAAGGGCTTCGTCGGCGCCGAGGAAGTTGCCGGTCAGGGAGAGCTCGAGGGCGCGCCTCATTCCCATCGACTGGGCCATATGGACGGTGATCCCACCCCCCGGCATGATCCCGACCCGAGCATGGGTGTCGGCGAAGCGGGCCCGAACCGACGCCACCAGGAAGGTGCATTGGAGCGCGATCTCGAACCCTCCGGTGGCGGCCACGCCGTTGATGGCGCCGATGACCGGCTTCTCGATCACCGGGAGGAAACGGAACAGGCCATTGGTGTCACGCTCGGGGCCCTGTCCGGGCGGGCGGGGCTCCACCGTGGGAGGGACCTCACCGGTCACCTCCTTGAGGTCGACGCCGGCTGAGAAGGCTGGGTCCGAGCCCGTCAGGATCACCGCATCGACATCCGGGTCACTTCCGGCCGTCCCGACTGCATCCCACAGCTCGTACATGAGCGCTCGACTCAGCGCGTTGCGCGCCTGGGGCCGGTTCAGAGTCAGCGTGGCGATCCGGTCCTCGACCTCGACGATGACGAGCGGCTCACCGTCCACGGAGCACCCCTGCCAGCGGTACCTGCAGCCCGACGAGGACACCGCTTGTTTGATGGGTGGCGAACAGGGACACCGGGTCAGCGACCTAGACGATGGGCGGGGCTACGGGATGATCGCGGATCTCGGGTAGAACCTGCTCGGCAAAGCGTCGGATGCCGTCGATGGCCTCGCTGCCCCGTTGCCACGGCTTGACCAGGACCCGGCCCACCCCGGCGTCGGCAAAGCGCTTGAGCTCGTCGAGCTCGGTACGGCCCCCGCCCAGGGTGATCTCGACGACTCCCGGACGCCCGGCATCCTCACGCAGCCGGGCGATGCGGGTGGCGTCGGCCGGAATCTGCTCGAGGGTGTGGTTCATGGGGATCCAGCCGTCGCCGACCAGAGCGGCCCGTCGGAGGGCGGCCGGCCCGTCGCCACCGATATGGAGCGGCGGCCAGGGTCCATGGGTCGGTTTGGGCTCGAACATCACCGGTCCGAAGTCGAAGAACTCCCCGTGGTGCTCCACCACGTCCTCGCTCCACAGCCGTCGGCAGACCTCGATCGACTCATCCACCCGGCGCCCCCGAGTGGTGAAGTCGAGGCCCACCGCCTCCCACTCGGCCTGCAGCCAACTGGCGCCGATGCCGAACTCCAGCCGCCCGCTGGACACGACATCCATCGTCGCCACTGCTCGGGCCACGATGAAGGGATGGCGCAGACCGATGTTGTAGACCTGCGTGCCGAAGTGGATCTGTTCGGTCTGGCCGGCCAGAAAGCTCAAGTAGGCAAAGACGTCGAAGACCGGCACGTCCGCGGGAATGGGCGGGTGCTCGGCCCCGGCGTGCGGGCTACCCGCCATTCCCACCGGGATGACCAGATGCTCGGGCATCCAAACCGACTCGTAGCCGAGCTGGTCGGCTTCACGGGTCAATTCGGCCCACAGGCTGGGGCGGAGCACGCCCAGCGAGATCCCGATCTTCATGGTGCCGGCTCCGGGACCCAACGGGCCGATGACCACACTGGCCGCACCAGGATCGCCGCTTCCACTCCTGCAGTCCTCTTTGCCATGTGACTGGGCACCTTAGTGCTTCATGTGACTGGGCACCTTCGTGCTTCATGCAACAGGGCACCTTCGTGCTTCGTGTGACTGGGCACCTTCGTGCTTCCTCATCGGAATTGGGATGTCGGAAAGAGGGCCTCGGTGGCCGCCACCGGAGCGTTCTCCAGCGGGACCGGCGCCTCACGCGTTGGTTATGAACGGGACGTGCGAGTATCCGGCGACGTTGGACATCTGCACGCGCTGGAGACCGCTCTCGTCGACCCCGAACGTCGGATACCGGGTGGCGATCTCCTCGAACGCCACCCGACTCTCGATCCGGGCAAGTGCGGCACCCAGACAGCTGTGAATGCCGAACCCGAGGGTCAATGACATCGAAGGCGGCCGATCGACGTCAAAGGTATCGGGATGGGCGTACTCACGCTCGTCTCGTGAGGCGGCGCCCGTGAGGAGTAGTACCGGGTGGCCGGCTTCGATCGTCACCCCGCTGTATTCGGTGTCCTGCACCGCGAACCGTCCCTGGTACTGCGAGGGCGGCTGAAAGCGAAGCATCTCTTCGACTGCCGATGGGATCAGTTCGCGATTGGCGAGAACCTTCTGCCATTCCGCCCGATGGCGGTGCATCAGCACGACGCCATTGCCGACCAGCTTCGTCACCGTCTCCGCTCCAGCAGCGCCGAGGAGGGCGGCAAAGCCGCCGATCTCCTCGTCGGTGAGATGCGTCGACAACCCGTCATCGCGTGGCGCTTCCACCTGGGTGAGGTGGGTCATCATGTCGTCGGCCGGATTGGCTCGCTTGACTCGCGTCAGGTCCAAGAAATACAGATATGAGGAGGCGAACGCTTCGATGTTCTCCGCTCCGAGCTCCTGCTGACCCTCTTCCCGATGCAGCGCCACGTCGAGTGTCTCGCGGATCCACTGCCGGTCGGGTGCCGGAACCCCGAGCATCCGACTGATGATGTCGACCGGGAAGTACGCCCCAAAGTCTGCGACGGCGTCGAACGTCGCCTCTCCGGCAAGTTGATCGAGGTAACCGCTGATGACCTCCCGGACCATCGGCTCGAGCCGACCGATGGCACGAGGGGTAAAGACACGGCTGACCAATCCGCGCATCCGATCGTGGCCGGGCGGATCCATGGTGATGATGGACTGCAACTCGTCGGGAGCTTGCTCGCCCTTCATCAGGCCGAAGAATTCGACGCCGTAGCTGCTGGACAGGGCCACGGGGTCGCGATGCGCTCGATAGACGTCGGCGTACCGGGACAAGGCGTAGAAGCCGTACTTGTCGCTCCAGTACACCGGAGCCTCGTCACGAAGTCGGCGGTAGACGTCGTACGGGTCGTTGAAATACTCGTTCGACATCGGATCGAATTCCACTTCGTTGTTCATGGTGCACCTGCCTTTCGTCCTGCGGCCCCAGGCTTTTGGGGTACCGCAGGGCTCGATGGGGTCAGATCAGTGTGGCGATCACGGAGACGGCCTCCAGAGGCGAGCCGGTCCGGCGTGACGTCGTTGACGGGAGCCATCAGAAGATCGTGGCCTCTCGTCCCCTCGGGTCTTGGCCGGCCGGGAAGTGCCGTAGCAGTGCTTCTTGGGTGAAGCTAGCCACCAGCCGCCCGTTCTCGGTGAAGACGTTCGCTCTTCCATAACATCGACCTCGCCCGGCGAAGAGGGACTCGTGATCGATGAGCAGCCATTCGTTGGCGTCGAAGTCGTCGTGGAACGACAACGCGTGGCTGACCACGCCGGTGGACATCTCCCGGTGGGCCATGGCTTGCCCGATGCCTGGGTGGGGCCGCATGGCGGTAGCCAGCAGCCAACCGTCAGTGGCGTAGGCGAGCAATCCACGGGCGACCGTGGCGTCTCCCGCGGGAGCGCCCCGGAACCGTACCCACAGCTGGAGTGTCGGGGGACCGGTCAGCGCCGGGTCGTTGATATCGACCTCGCCCACGATGATCGTTTCCGGTGCGGCCAGCAGGTGGACGACCGCCGATGAGGCATCGGGTCGGTCCGTCTGGGGCATGGGGGGCTGATGCCGCACCAGGTCGGTCTCCTCGACGTCCATCAGGACGAGCGCTCGAGCGCACAGTTGCTCCTCCTGGGCGAAGGTGACGGTCACGCTCCCCAGGTTGCGCCCTTCGTGCATCGTTTCGACAGAGACATCGAGCGGGCTGCCGGTATGGGCGCCACGGGCGAAGATCGTCTGTACCGACTTGACCAGTTTCGACGGCATGGCGCGTCCCGCAGCCACGATGGCGTGGCCAAGCATCTCGCCTCCGAACACGACGCGACGGCCGCGGCCGTCATCGACGCCAGCAGTTCTGAGCGCCCCCGAGTCGGTGGGCTCGAGCGCCAGCGAGACCAGCAATGAGTCCATCATCGAGGATCGAGAGATCATGCCAGGCTCTGTTGGCGACCCTGATGTCCGCGCCGTTGCTGATGTGTCTCCGTCAGCCATATTTGCAGAGCGGGCTTGGAAATCTTGCCCATCTGGTTGCGGGGCATGTCATCAATGACCATGAACTCGGCTGGCACCTTGTACTTGGCCAGGTTGCTGGCACAGAGCGCCCGGAGCTCGTCGTCGATGTCTGGCGCGGTGCCGCTCAGTTCGGAGAGCTGGCAGATGGCGACTATCTCCTGACCGAGGCGTTGGTGGGGGCGGCCGATCACGGCACAGGCTGTGACCTGTGGGTGGTCAGCCAACACGCGCTCGACCTCGGCCGGGTAGACGTTGGCACCACCGCGCAGGATCAGATCGCTTCGTCGGGCGGAGATGTAGAGCCAACCCTCGTTGTCCAGGTGGCCCACGTCCCCGGTGTGGTAGCGGTGGCCGGCGAGCGCTGATGCTGTCGCCTCCGGGCGATTCCAGTACCCGAGCATCGGCGTGTAGACATGGGCAAATGGGCCGACCGGGTTGGGCTCGATACACACTTCCCCAGTGGTTCCGACAGCCGACTCATCGCCCTGGTCGTCGCGGATGGTGATCCGAACGTGAGGCGAGGCCTTGCCGCACGAGCCGAGCGGTCGGGAGTCGTCGGTCTCCGTGGTCACCGCCGTGGGTGCTTCGGTCATGCCGTAACCCCCCTCGATGGGAGTGTTGAATTTCGATTCCCAGGCCCCTCGGTACCATTCGGGAAAATCGGCCCCACCACAGGCAGCACGGGTAACACTGGCAAGGTCGTCACCTTCGATGTCGTCACGAAGAATGAGATCGTGTATGAGCGGCGCGGCACCGATGAATGTGTCGATCTGTTCCTGGCCAACCCAATCGACGACCCCGTCGGCATCGACGCGGTCCATGGCCACGAACGTCGCCCCGTTGATCGCAGCGGCGAGGGGACCGAGAATCATGAGGTTCAAGATGCTGAGCGGAAGGCACTGGCCCATTCGGCTCGGCACGGGTTCGGGGCGCAGGTAGCGCCCGATGACGACGGGCAGGACGAGGTTCCGATGGGCATGCACCGCGCCTTTTGGCTGTCCCGTTGTGCCGCTCGTATAGGCGATGGCGGCCACGGCGAACGGATCACAGTCCGGCAGAGCCGTGACGTCTCGAACTCCGGTTCGGGCTCGACTCCAGGGGCCGACTGGATCGTCGACCAGCAGGACCACACGGGACCCGTCCTGCGTAGGAGCGGCGTGAACACCAGCGGAACTGATCATGACGACGGCACCGCAGTCCTCCAGGATGTACCGCTTCTCTGGTGGGGCCAGTTGCGGGTTGATCCCAACCCATACTGCTCCGGCGCGCAAGACGCCAAAGAAGGCGATGCCGATATCTACGTCGTTGTACAGAGAGCAGGCAACGCGGTCGCCGGGTCGGACCCCGTGGTCGACGAGCATCATGGCGACGTTTCCGGACATTCGATCGACCTCAGACCAGGTGAGACGACCCGACCGGCCCACGAGTCCCTCCTGGCTGCCGCGAGATTGGACCACCCTGCTGAGAGCTTCAACGGGCGATTGAGGTCCGTCGGGAATCGGTGGCGCCGGCGATCCGGGGTCAAGAGCGGACGATGGCGCGTCCGGTCGCATCTCGGTCATGCAGCCAGACCAATCAGCTGGGCCGTGTTGCTGCGCATGATCATGCGTTGCTCGTCATCGGGCAGCGACTTCAAGTTTTCGACGAACGACAGCGGATCGGCAAGGCCCTCGGCGTGGGGGTAGTCGGACCCGAAGAGGACCTGGCCGGCACCGATCAGCTGGGTGAGGCCCACGACGTCCTCTTCGTGATATGGCGAGACCGAGACGTGCCGGCAAAGGATCTCACTCGGCTTCTCCGTGAGCCGACCACCGGGCCACGGCCCGTTGCGGCCCATCCCGTTCATCTTGTTCATCGCCTTCATGAGATACGGCACCCAGACAGAACCATTCTCGACGCTGGCCACTCGAACGTCTGGGAAACGGCCGAACAGGTTGTAATACACGAGCGAGGCCATGGTGTCCATGAGGGGTCGGTCGCCGTAGAAGCAGGTCCACTGAAAGGCGCTCTGCGTGTGGGATGAGGGATTCGGCTGTTCTCCCCAGGCTACAGAAATGGACTGGTTATAACCAGACTCACCGATGTGGAAGGCGACCACGAGTCGTGCTTCGTTGACCCGTTCCCAGAACGGGTCGAAGTATGGATCGCCAGGGGAGCGCCCGAACGCCGGCCCGGCCCGCAGCCCGACGACCTTGGCCCCCCGATCGATCACGTACTGGAGCTCGGCCACCGCCAGGTCCAGATCGACGAGCGACAGCATCGGGACCCCAAAGATTCGTCCGTCGCGGCCGTAGCCCCAGTCTTCTTCGAGCCAACGGTTGAACGCACGGAAGTTCTTGTACGTGACCTCCGGGTTGCCGTCCATGAAGTGCTCAACGCACACTGCGAGGGTCGGGAACATGATGCAGGCTTCGATCCCCTGCTTCGTCATCATGCTGAGGCGGGCGTCCTTGTCGACGAACTCCGGTCGAAGATGGGTGAGTCCGAGCTCAGCACCCTCAATGCCATTCTGCATGCCACGCAATCGGGCACGGAGTGCTCCGGGCTCACCGACGCGGTCCCAGAACATCTCGTCAAAGAAGGTATAGGGGCGGTCTGCGACCATGGCAATTTGCTCCCCATCGCGCCGCTCGGTCCGCACGGCGAGCGGTAGGTCAGCGCTGGCCATGTGCCGGGTGAATGCGTCGGGCGGCTCGTAGTAATGGTTGTCGGCATCGATGGCGAGGCGGTCAAGCATGGTTCTCTCCTTGTGGATTGATCAGCGGGGAACGGCGGTCCAGGGCGCCTGGTGAAACGCATCTGGCTCTCGGGGAAGGCCCAGGAGTCCCTCAGCGATGGCGTTGCGGTGGATCTCTGACGTTCCACCTTCAATGGTGTTCGCCCGACTGCGGAGGAAGGCGACGCCTACCTCCAATGCTCTCGAGTCAGCCGAATCCCAGGCCATGGCACGCAGGCCAAGACCCAGCAACGAGCGCTCGTGTCCCCGCTGATTGAGCTCACTTTGGGCCAGCTTTCCCAGTGATGCCCATGCCGGATTGGCCAGGCTCCCGAGACGACGATTCCGCCACTCATTTGTCCGCTCGATTGCATACAACCTGGCCGCGTCTTGCCGGCTGCTGTTGCGGCCGGCATCAGCCGGTCCGAGGAGTCGGGGAACGTCCATGTGGAAATCGAAGCTCAGAGGCTCGGCCGCCCCCGAGCCGGAGATCCCCCGTCGTTCTCCCAACAGCACGGCACGGGCGATCGTCCAGCCATCGTCGACGGCGCCGAGCCGTCGCCAGTCCGGGACGATGACGTCATCGAGGAACACCTCATGGAAGCTCGAGTCGCCGGTCATCTGGCGGAGCGGGCGAACAACGATGCCTGGTTGTTTCATGTCGACGACAAAGCAGCTCAGGCCACGTCGTTTGGGCTGCTCCGGCGAGGTTCGAGCCAGGAGCAGTCCGTAGTCCGCTGAGTCGGCGCCGCTCGTCCACACTTTCTGGCCGCTCACGCGCCAGTCGTCACCGATGGGAGAGGCCGTCGTGGACAGAGAGGGCAGATCCGATCCCGCACCCGGCTCGCTGAAGAGCTGGCACCATGCTTCTCGCCCGTGGAGGATTCCGGGCAGACAGGCCTCATTGAGAGGCTCGCTCCCCCATCTGGCCAGTGCCTCACCGACACGGCTCAGCTCGAAGGGGCCAAGCCGGACGACTCCGAGGGCGGCAAGAGCCTGTTCGACCACACCCGCTTCGGCTCCGGCCAGACCGAGGCCGCCGGCCCGCGTCGGCCACCGAGGCACCACTAAACCGGTGGCGGCGAAATCCTGGTACCACCGCTCGTACGCTTCGTTCCCTGCGGCTTCGAGAAGATCGCCAGCTCGACGAGCTCGCACGATGTCCAACCAGGGTACGGGGAGCCAACGAGGCAGCGATTCCTCGAGAAAGGTACCGATGTGTCCTGGGCCCTCGATAGCCCGCAGGATCTCGAGTCGTGCCAGCTGATAATCGACATCCTCAGGATGCTGGTTCTGGTGTGCGAGGTCGGTCATTCGGGCCGATTCAGACGGCGGTGAGGGCAGGAGCGAGCGTCCGCCAGTGGGCGCGCACAAGGCTGGGATCGGCGAGGACCTGGACGCAGACATGGTCGGCACCGGCGTCGCGGTGTTCGCGCACTCGAGCAGCAATGTCCTCGGGCGATCCCCAGGCCACGAGGGCGTCGAGGACCCGGTTGCTG
>DATMMO010000345.1:0-2181 GCA_035569695.1 Acidimicrobiales bacterium
GCCAGCAGCGTGGCCACGGTGGAGGCCATGGCGCACAGATGGTCCATGAACCCGAACCGGAACCACATGGGATCGTTGCCCTCACCCCCACCGAGCACCTCCCAACCGGCGGCGGCCTGGAACAGTTGGTCGTACCCGGGCCAATCGGCCCGCTCACCCTCGGGACCGTACGAACTGGCGTGGCAGTAGATGATCTCGGGATTGATGGCCCGGATGGACTCGTAGTCGAGCCCCAGGCGCCGGGCAGCGGGCATCCGCAAATTGTGGTGGACGACGTCGGCCCAGCGGACCAGGGCCTCCAGCGCCGGACGGGCCGCCGGCGACTTCAAGTCCAGAGCCACCCCTCGTTTCCCGCGCTGACACGACGCGAACACGCGTTGGACACCACGCATCTGGTCCCCGGTGGTCGCTTCGACCTTGACCACGTCGGCGCCCAGATCGGCCAGGAGCATGGGTCCGAGCGGGCCGGCCAGGAAGTTGCCGAAGTCGAGCACCTTCAGTCCCTCGAGGGGTGAGCGCACCGGCGCGCTCACCGATGGGGCGGCCCGACGGCCCCGGTTCGAGGCCGAACCGTGCAACACCTCCTCGGTGTGCTGGCCCAGGGCGGGGGCAGGCCGGGTCACCCGCGACGGTGGGACGGTCGAAAACGGCGTGCCCGCCTGGGTGATGCGGCCTCGCTCGGGGTCGTCCACCTCGGTGACGTAGCCGTTCCGCCGAGCCTGTTCGTCGGCCAGGATGGCGCCGTAGGGTGCCGCCCCTTGGGCCGGGATGTCATGGGCCCAGAAGTCGTCCAGCCACTGTTGGCTGGGGCGGGTGCGAAATGCCACTTGGTTGGCACCGAAGTTCGGGTAGCCGGGCATGCTCAGGCCGTTCGAGGCGGCGTTGGCCTCGGCCACCCCGTCCTCGCCCAGAGCGCCGAGGGCCTCGACCATGAGGGGCGAATCGGTGTCGGCGCAGCGCATCAGATGGACCCATACGCCGTCGCCGCATTCGAACAGCGAGGGCTGCAGGTCCTTGGGCAAGCCGAAGGCGAACATGGGGCCGGGGGTCTCGGCCCGGGCCCAATGCATCATGGTCGGCACCAGCGCGCCCTGGGCGATGCTGGTGTGGACGGGACCGCCGGCGGCACCGCCGCGCTGGCGTTGGATCAGCCGGGCGATGACCCCGATGGTGGCGAGGTACACGGCGCACCAGCTGCCGAAGGGGAACCGGAGGAACACGGGACCATCCCGATGGCCGCGCTGCTCGTCGCACAACCCCAGCCGGGCGCTGACCAACAGGTCGTCGATGGGCCCGTCGGCACTGGGGTGGCCGGCGGGCCAGCCCAAGACGGCGCAGGTGATCAGGTGGGGATGGCGGGCGATCAGCTGGTCATCGGTCAGTCCCAGTTCGGCCGCCTCGGCCGGCCCGAAACCGTGGACGAAGGCGTCGGCCTCGTCCAACAGGTCATGGAGTCGTTGGCGCCCGGCCTCGTCGTGGAGATCGAGGACCACGCCGCGCTTCGATCGGTTCCAGGTGCGAAAGCCCTCGGACGCTCTCGACGGGTCCCCGCTGGGTCGCTCCACTTTGATGACGTCGGCGCCCGCCTCGGCCAGCATCATGGACGCCACCGGCCCGGCGATGCCCTCGGAGCAATCGATGACCCGGACCCCGTCCAGGATCCTGGCCCCGTCGTCGAGCCGCCCCTCGCCGCCGCTCGTCTGTGGCTGGTTGGCTACGCCCGTGCTCATGTCCCTCGATCCCCCTACCGTCTGTGTCGTGTCTGCGCTGTCCGATGACGTTGGTTGATCGCGCCCTCTGACCGCCCGACGTGACTCTCTTCGTAGCAGCTTCCGTGACGGGAAGGGAGTTGCCGGCGACAAGCGGGAAGGCTGTCGGCGGCTGGGAAATCCGGCGTTGTCCGGCCCGACCCAACCCGCCGACCCCTGCGCCGGTGGCACCGAGAACGGCTGTGCTACGTTACGTGAATATAGCCACGTATGGAGGGCCGGAGCGTGTGTTTTCGGCCGTCGTGCGATTGCCAAGGGGGTCCGAGATGGACGTTGATGATCTGATCCTTGTGAGTGTCGATGACCATGTCGTCGAACCACCCAATGTCTTCGAGGACCGGTTGCCGGCCAAGTACGTGGACCTCGCCCCCCAGTTCATCACCCGGGCCGACGGGACCAGTGCGTGGAGCTA
>DATMMO010000346.1:0-14085 GCA_035569695.1 Acidimicrobiales bacterium
CTCGAACTCCGGGCGATCGGCGAACCGACTGGGCACCGGCTTGCCGTCCGCCCCGTTGTGGCTCACTGAGAAACTGGTTGAGAATCCCATCGCCCCCGCCTCCATGGCCTCGCGGAGCACGCGGCACATCTCGGCCACCTCTTCGGCCGTGGCTGCACGCTCGTAGGCGGCGGCACCCATGACGAAAAGGCGCAGCGGGCTGTGGCCCAGGTAGGTGCCGAAGTTGAGGAGGGCTCCGTGACGCTTGACCGATGCCAAGTATTCGGGGAACGTGACGAAGTCCCACGGGAGCCCGGCCTCGAACGACGCTGGATTCATGTCTTCCACGTTCTCGAGGGTCCGGGCGATGAGGTCACGGTGCTCGACGCGCGTCGGGGCGATGGAAAAGCCACAGTTGCCGGTGATCACCGTGGTAACGCCGTGGAAGCACGATGGCGTCAGTGCTGGGTCCCAGAACACCTGGGCGTCGTAGTGGGTGTGGATATCGATGAACCCGGGGCTGACCACGTGACTGGAGGCATCGACGACGACCCGGCCATCGAGGTCCGGAGCCACGGCCACGATCGCCCCGTCGCACAGGGCCACGTCGGCCATCCGGGCCGGCGCGCCGGTGCCATCGACCACGGTCCCGCCCTTGATGACGGTATCGGCACGCATGGGCCTCCTCTGGTCGCTGGCCGCGCTAGTCGAAGTACGCGGCTTGGACGTCTCGATTGTCCTGGATCTCCGACGGCGCACCCTCGGCGATGACACGGCCGAGGTCGAGAACAGTGATGGTTCGACAGTGGCGCATCATGAACGACACGTCGTGCTCTACGAGCACGACGCCACACGTATGGCTACCGGCGATCTCGACGATCAGGCCACTCAAGCGATCGGATTCGGTATGGTCGAGCCCCGAGGTCGGTTCGTCGAGAAGTAACACTTTGGGGTCGGCAATCAGTGCCCGGGCCAGCTCCACCTGGCGGCCAAGGCCGATGGCCAGCGACCCGGCCGGACGCTTTAGAAGTGCGGTCAGGCCGCACATCTCGGCAACCTCGGCCACCCGCTGACGGCGTTGGTTCTCGATGCGCCGACGGGTGGGCAGGGCGAGGAAGTCGGCCACCAATCCCCCTCCCCCGCCATGGTGCTCCAACGGCACCAGCAGATTGTCCTCCACTGAGAGCCGCCCGAAGATCTGGACGCGTTGGAACGTCCGGCGGAGTCCGTGACGAGCCCGGCGCACGGTCTTCCAATTGGTTACGTCGAGGTCGTCAAGCAGGACAGTGCCCGAGGACGGCCGTCGGACCCCCGAGACCACGTCGAACAGGGTGGTCTTCCCGGCACCGTTCGGCCCCATCAGGCCGTGGACCTCGCCCAGCTCGACTTGCATGGAGACGTCGGTCAGGGCACAGATGCCACCGAAGTTCACCGAGATATCGCGGAGCTCCAGCACCATCTTGGGTTGCGGGGCGTTGCCGTTGGAGCTCACAGGCTGCGTGTCCATCACCGTCACGACCCCGCTTTCCCGAGGTAGAGCTCGCGCGCCTGGTCTTCGCTGAATGCAGCGGCCGGGCCGTCCCAGGTCACCCGGCCCACCTCGAGCACGACGACGTGATCAGCCACCTCGAGCACCCGGCGAGCCTGCTCTTCGGCCACGATCACCGTCGTCCCCTGAGCCCGCAGCTCTCCAAGCGCAGTGAGGACTTGGCTCGTTGCCATCGGGGAAAGACCGAGGGAAGGCTCGTCGACGATGAGCACACGAGGTACTCGCTCGAGTAGGGGCGCGAGGGTCAGCATCTGTTGCTCGCCACCCGATAGGAGCTGTGCCGCCTGTCGCCGTCGTTCCGCCAGGACGGGGAACCGCGACAAGGCTGATTCGCGAGCCTTGGGATCCTTCACCCATACGGCCAGGTTGTCCTCCACACTCAGCCCCGGGAAGATGCCTCGGTACTCCGGAGCCAGGATGAGCCCTCGCTGAGCTCGCTCGTGAGCCGGCAACGGGGTGATGTCCACGCCGTCGAACAAGACCGTACCGGAGATGGGTAGGTGGAGCCCGGCAGCCACGGAGCACAACGTCGACTTGCCCGCGCCATTCGGCCCCACGATGACTAGGAACTGCCCCTGGGGGACAATGATGTCTGCCCCGTGCACGGCCATGACCCCGTCGTAACCGGCAGAGATACCTCGGAACTCGAGGGCGGGGACGGTGAGGGGGCCGTCGGAAATCGGATTGACCGAGGCGTACACGGCAACGGCGGGAACCCCGCCTTCGGGCACTACCGCCGAACTCGGAACGACCTCGGACCCCGGTTCGTCGTCCGCACCCGCCACCGGGGACGAAGTTGCCAACGCGGTCGCGGCCTCAGCCGCGGCTCGCTTCCTACGCCGGCGTTCGCGCCCGGCCTGGTCCTTCAAGCCCCGGATGGCCATGATCCCGTCGGGGTTCTTGGCCAGGCTGATCGCCCCGAGACCGAAAAGGACGGTGGGAAGCAACGTGCTGGTGGTCACGTGCTGGAGGAGCTCGGGGAACAGGATGTAGACCAGGCCGGCAATGAAGGCACTACCGATGCGTCGCACGCCGAACACCGCCATGACGGCGATCCACACCACCCCGACAGTGGTGGGAAAGTTCAACGGATCGGCCCGGAAATTGTTGGCGGACAGCAACGTACCGCCAAAGCCGGCGATGGCCGCGGAAACGCCGAAGAGGACGAACTTCGGCATAATGGTCGACGCCCCTGAGGTTTCGGTGGCCACCTCCGACGACCGGACCGCGCTCATCAATCGGCCGGTCGGCGACCGGAGCAGGTTGAACACCAAGAGGGCCACGATGCCGAAGATGAGTAGGAGAAGCATCCCGTAGGTCTTCTGATCGTTGAAGTTGAACGGTCCGAGCACCGGCCGGGCGATACTACGACCGGACGCCGGGCCCCCGATGGCCGGGATTTGGAAGAGCACTTCGTCGGCCATGAACCCTGCAGCCAGGGTGGCCAGAGCCAGCCACAGGCCGCCCAACCGTAGTGAGGGCAGGGCGACGACCAACCCCAGCACGCAGGCAGACAACCCCCCGATGAGGGCAGCCGGCAAAAATGGCACCCCCTGGGCCAGCAGGGCGGCGGCAACCAGAGCGCCTAGCGAGGCGAACGCTGCCTGGGCCAGAGAAACCATACCGCCGGCGCCTGTGATGACCACGAAGGATAAGAAGATGATGCCCATCGCAATGCCCTCGCTGGTCAGCGAGGCATAAAAGGTCGAGGTCATTTGGAGCCAGATGATCACTGCCGCTACACCGATGATCCACGGCAGTCGGCGGCGCCACGGCGAGAGGTCGCTCAGGTAATCGGGTGGCGGCGCGTCCTCCGACACCTGCCCAGCTTGGCGTCCCCGCTCCCGACCCATGAAGAGCACTCCGACGAACAGCAGGACGAAGGGGACGGCCGACCGGAGGCCAGGGACCAGCGAAGGACTGATATTGACATAGCCGGCAACCATGCTCTGGGCCAGCCCCACGAAAAGGCCCCCCACCATGGCGATGGGGATCGACCGGAGTCGCCCGAATACGGCGCCGGCGGCAGCCACGAACATGAGGATGGTGAAGGCATTCGGATCGAGGGTGAACAGCGGGGCGACGAGCACCCCGGCCAATCCGGCGATCATCGAACCGACCACTGTGGTCTGCGTCGACACTCGTATTGGGTTTATACCCCGTAGGCTGGCTAGCCCCCGGCGATCGACAGCCGATCGGATGTTGAGTCCCAAGCGGGTCCACCGAATCACGATCCAGAGCCCGACCGAGATGACGATGGCGGCGACGAACACCGCCACCTGGTCGGAGTTGATGGTGGCGCCCGAGGCGATGGTCCATACTTTGGGCGGGTACGGTCCTAAGCCCGGCGGCAACACCACGGTCTGCTGCGTGTCGAAGGGAGCGCCGAAGGTCGTGGACAGCCAATTGGCCAGTAAGAGAAAGATGTTGGGCAGGGCAACCAGCACACCGATAGTGGTCACTATCTTCGCAACCCCTGAAGCCTTGGCCAGATTCTGGTAGATGGTGCGGTCGAGCACCAGGCCAAGCAACGGAGCGAAGATGAGGAGGGAGACCCCTGCGGCGAGCGCTAGGGGCCAGTTCAGGCTCGAGTGGAGCTGGTAGAAGACATACGCCACTGTGAATGCGGTGGCGCCATAGGCGAAGTTAAAGACGCCAGACGTGACATACGTCAGTACCAGGCCAGAGGAGAGGATGGCATAGATGCCACCCGACACGATGCCGGTAATAAACAGAGCAAGGAACTGTGTCATCGGGTGACCGATCCTCGGGAACCGGTTAGCCGAGCGACCCTGAGTCGTTGCCTGCCTGTTCCCTGCCTGCCCGTACCCTGCACAATGCTCTCCAATTCCCTACGCCGGTTGACGTGGGCCAGCCCCGGTCCGGTCTGTGACAGAACCGGGGCTGGCCTCAACGCTCAGAAACTCGTTACTTCGACGGTTTGCTGGCGTTGTTACCGGGACCGGTGCTGCAGGTAATAGGCACCTTAGGAACGAAGGCGGCATTACGCACCTGGACCAGGGCCACACATCCCGTGTAGTCCGTATGCCCAGTTGGATAGCACACCGTACCCATGGCACCGTTGCCGTTGTAGCAGTAGCCACTGTTGTTGGCGGTCTTGTAGAAGGTGTTGTAGGTCAGGTTCTTCCCGGTCTTCTTCACCATGTCAATGAACATCGACGCCGAGAAGTAACCCTGGGCGAACGAGTCATCCACGATGGTTTTCGAAGTGCCGTACTTCGTGGCGTCTGACCTCATCTTGTTCATGCCGCTATTGCCCGCATACGGGGAGAAGGACGTCACGACATAGGCCCCCTGGAGGGTCTTGGCCGTGGACGGGCTCTTTAGCTCCTGCACGGAGTCGTCCACGGCATCGAAGGTGGCGCCCTTGTAACCGGCGGCACGCAGCGCTGCGATGAGAGGGATCGGCGTCTGTACCTGAAGCACCAGGGCCTGCGGGTTCGCGGCCAGGATCTTCTGCACGTATGGCGTGTAGTCCGAGACGCCCGTCAACGGAAGTGAAAGATCCTTGTAGGTCGTCTTCAGTCCCTTGGCGGTGAAGCCCCGGATAGCGGAGTTCGCCGTAGTCTTCGTCGTCGGGATGTCCAGGGATTGGATACCGACCGTCTTGACGCCTGGAATCATCTTCTTGATCATCGTGGCCCACGACGTGTCGGTCCAGTTCGGGTTGGTCGGTCCCGTGCAGCCGTTGAAGCCGAAGCCCTGCGCGTTGTTGCAGAAGTACGGCGAGATGCCCCATCCAAAGTACGGCACGTTGGCCTGTTGGGCGATGGACGATCCGCTGAAGATGATCGACGCCGGCACGATGGCGAACACCTTGTCTTGCTCGACGAGACGGGTGGTCTGCGAGTTGTCGGTCACCGTCGTTCCACCGTCGTCGAGGCAGCCGGTGTAGTTGATCTTTCGACCATTGACGCCACCTGCGGCGTTGACAGCGTCGAATTCCACCTGGGCGCCATTACAGACATCCGAATATGAGTACCCCTGGCCGTTTACGACCTCGACGCCGCCGACCTTGATCGAATTCGACGTCACTCCCTGGGTCGGTGCGTTGGAGGAGGCCGTCGTCGTCTGCGTGGCCGCCCAGGAGGTCCCCGAGGGGCTGAACGCGGCGACAGCCAAGGCCACGAGGGTGAACACCGCGACGCAGATCTTCCTGTATTTCGAAACCGATGGTTTCCGTATTGGCACTGTAAGCACTTTCTAACTCCTCACCTGGTTAGTAACTTCCGGTGCACTGCCCGATCTCGGCGGCACGTGCAACGGTTGTGTTGGAAATGGGTTCAACGGGTATGCGGACGAGTGACGTAGGTCAAGGGGTTCTCCGACCGGGCGGATGAATCCATCCTCGATAGACCATTCAGCCGCTAGCCCCAGCCGACGACCATTCTTGTTCGATCGTCCTTGTGGCCAAAGGGCTTGTACGAGCTGCCTTCCCCCTCTCCAGCTTCTCCCCCTTACATCAGGCCGTTTGATTATGCATCAAACCATCCGACTGTGCGGTTGAATCATGCCAGAATTGTTTGAAGGGGTCAAGGTTCTTTCCAAATAGGCGCCCCATCCCTCGCAGTGCCCCCGGCGGGCCGCCGAGCTGGGCAGGATATGGCAGACAGCCGGCGTGGCGGCACCGACAGCGATAATGGCAATGGGTGCCACAGCGGACCCGGTGAACCTTTCAGCGGTTACGCAGGTCCTTAGACGCCAGATCCGCATCCGCCAGCTCGGCATCGGGATGCCCCACCAGTTCCACCCAGTTCCCGTCAAGGTCTTCGATGACTGCTAGTTCCGTGCCGGGTCGCGACGGCGCGAGTGCAAACACCGGTCGACAGCCCAGGCCCATGCAGGCCGCGTAGACCTCAGTCAGGTTTGGGACGGTGAGAGCGATGTAGCAGTAACCAAGCGATCTGGTGCATCCCTCCACCAGATCGGCGAGTGTGGCGAAAGGGAGGTCAGTCTGGCGCCGCGGAGCCGGTCCGGGCGGGTGGAGGGGGGCGAATATCTTCAAGACCGATCCGCCGCAGAGGAGCCGATACAGAACGCCCCCGTCGGGAAGCGGAACCTGGTACTCCATCTCCAGGCCAAGTGCGCCCTGGTAAAGCGCTAGAGCCCGAGGACCATTCCGCACGACTATCCCCACGTCGCATCCACCCGGTGTCACCTTGGCTACCATGTGCCGTCTCCTCTGCGCTTGTCGTCCAGTGTCCAATGCTGCCTTGGCGTCTTCGTATCCTCGAGGTCCCGGTCAATGCGACCCACACCCGGAGGTGTCGGACAGGGCTCGGGCGGGAATGGCGTGAGGGCGGTACGGGTCGAATTGGTACTCAGGTGATCGAGAACCCCCCATCGACCACCACAGTTTGCCCGGTGACGTACCCGCCGGCGTCACTGGCCAGCCACACCACCGTCGCCGCCAACTCTTCGGGGTCCCCCTTCCGCCCGAGGAGCATTCGGTGCGCCTGGGTATCCAGATAGCCGCTCGGATACTGCTCGGTCATCTCCGTGGCGAAAAACCCGGGGGCAATTGCGTTGACGCGAATCCCTTTGCGCATGCCCCACTGTTGGGCAAGATCGCGGGTGAGACCGAGCAATCCGGCCTTGCTGGCGCTGTAGGCGGCCTGCGGAAGGCCGGCAGTGGTAAGCCCGAGCATGCTCGACACGTTGACGATGGAGCTACCGGGCTGCATCACCCGACCGCAGGCTTGGGCCAACCAATACGACCCGTTGAGATTGATGTCGATGACTTGGCGGAACTGCCCGGGTGTCTCGCGCACTGCGGGGTACGCCGCGCCGACGCCCGCATTGTTTATCAGGACGTCGACACGACCGAGCTTGTCCAACACCTCGTCGACCAGTGCCTGGCACTGTGCCGGGTCGGACACATCGGTCTGGCAGCTCAGCACCTGATATCCGTCCCCAACAAGGCAGCCCTCCACCTCGGCCAGGCGGTGCACCCGCCGGGCGGCCAGCACGACGTGCGCACCAGCTTCGGCACAGCCCCGGGCAAAGGCAACGCCCAACCCCGACGAGGCGCCGGTGATCACCACGACACGCCCATCGAGTCGAAATCTGTCGAGAACGGTCATAGGTCCCCCAATACGGTTGACGTCATGCCACCGGGCATCTTGGGGCGGGACGAGGACTTGAACACCATCGCTGACTTCACTGCGCCTCGTGCGCACGTAGCATGCGGCCGGCCAATTCGGCGTAGGAATGAGCCAGGGCCTCCGGGGTCTGCCGACCACCCGGCCGGAACCAACGGACCACGTCGATGCCAAGCGCCATCACGGCCAACGTCGCTCCGTGCGCGTCCGGCACATCAAGCTCACGCGCCCGCAGGCCCTGATCGATCTCGGCCCGGACGATCCGCTCCGTGCGGCGGCGTAGCTTCGCTACCTCGACGTAGTGCTGCCCGGAGAGGGCGCCGATCTCATACTGGGCGACACGGGCCAGGGCAAGGTGGCGGGCGTGCCACATGGTGAAGGCATAGGCGATCGCTCGGATCCGAGCGCTTGCGCCTTCCACACCGGTCGCTGCCGACCGGACGGCGGCCAACGACGCCTCATGGGCGATACGGCTCAGGTGGAACAAGAGCACTTCCTTCGACGGGTAGTGGATATACAAGGCAGCCGGGCTCATTGCTGCCCCGAGCGAGATCTCCCTCGTAGTGGTGGCATGAAAGCCACGGTCGGCGAAATGGTCGAGGGCCGACTGCAGCAGACGTCGCGACGCGTCGGGCTCGACGAAGGCCAGGAGGTCGTCGGTGGTCGGCATAGCCGGCTGTTTGGTGGCGATAGGGGCCATGTCGTGATCCTCTTCTGCGCCTGCTCGAAAGCCCACGTCCGGGCTACTTGGCACTGTGACGCCGTGATGCCGTTGACGCCGTGATGTCAGGACACTACGCTAAGCGAGCGCTTGCTCAGTTTAGGCACAACAACGACCCCGAGGGGAGACTCGACTGCGACGAACGGTGTTCGGCCCGGATCACGAGGAATTTCGGACCTCAGTGGCCAAGTTCGTCGAACGCACGATCCGGCCCCGTCACCAGGAATTCATCGACCGGAAACAGATCGATCGCGAGGTCTGGCTGGCCGCCGGCGCCCAGGGCCTCTTGGGCCTCGAGGTGCCGGAGGCTTTCGGGGGAAGCGCGGCCGGGGACTTCCGGTTCGGCGCCGTCTTCGGCGAGGAGTTGTCGAAATTGGCAGCGGCGATCGCCTCGAGCTTCGGCATTCACTGCGATATCGTCATGCCCTACCTGGTCGACCTGTGCACGGTCGACCAGAAGACTCGTTGGCTGCCCCGGTTCTGTAGCGGCGAGATCGTCACGGCCATCGGTATGACGGAACCGTCGGGAGGGTCAGACCTAGCCGCCCTCCGCTCTACTGCAATCCGGGACGGGTCGGACTGGATTATCAACGGTTCCAAGACGTTCATCACCAACGGTTGTTCTGCCGATCTCGTGATCATGGCGGCGCGCACCAACCCCGACGCGCGGGCCAAGGGCATCACCCTCTTCGCAGTGGAAGCGGGCACGCCGGGCTTCGAGCGTGGGCGCAAGCTCGACAAGGTCGGGCAGCCGGAGTCCGACACTGGCGAGCTCTTCTTCAACGACGTCCGGGTTCCGGCAGAGCACATCATCGGCGAGGTGGACCGGGGATTCATCTACATGATGGAGCGGTTGCCGCGCGAGCGCCTGGTGGCGGCAGTGTCCAACATTGCGCACGCAATGCAGATCCTTGGCGAGACTATCGCCTACGCCAAAGAGCGCCAGGCCTTCGGGCAGTCGATTGGCTCGTTCCAATACAACAAGTTCACGCTGGCCGACCTCGTTACCCGGATTGACGTCACCCAGGCTTACGTGGACGCGTGCATCACGGCGTTCGTCGCCGGCGAGTTAACGACGATCGATGCCGCAAAGGCCAAGTGGTGGTCGGCTCAGGTGCAGAACGACGTGATCGACGCCTGCGTGCAGCTGCACGGAGGGTACGGGTACATGCAAGAGTACCGAGTCGCCCGAGCGTGGATGGACGCCCGGGTCACGTCGATCTGGGCTGGTTCCAACGAAATCATGAAGGAGCTCATCGGCCGTGACCTCGGTCTGTGATGCTCTCGGGGATATTGATCTGACCTGATGAGTTCGGATTGATGGCGGTACCGAACCCTAATCTCCGAGTTCGAGAGCAGCTGCAGCGAGCGATACCGACTCCATAACTATGTCGGCTAATTGGCTCTGGCCTAGCGCCCGAGTTGCCCCAACCGTGCCGTGACCGATAGCCGGTACAAATCGCGAGTTGCGAGGCACCAGAGGTCGGTGACTCGATGTGATGAGCGGGACGACCGCGCCGATCAGCCGGCCTCGGGAGTAGGGATCCCGATCACCTGAGCGGCAGCCCCCGTGAGCACCGACTGGGCGGAGAGGTCGAGCAAGTGGCCCATTCGGCCCTGTTTGGTCATCAGGTAGCTGAGGTTCTCGGGCGTGGGCGAGGTCTCAAGCGGTATCCGACCGGTCAACTCGATTCCGAACCCGGACAACCCCTGGTACTTGTCCGGGTTGTTTGTCAGCAGTTGGATCCGGCGAACACCAAGATCGGCCAGGATGGCCGCACCGATTCCGTAATCCCGGCGGTCGACGGGCAATCCGAGCTGGAGGTTGGCGTCGACCGTATCGAGTCCGAGGCGATGCTGCAGTTCGTAGGCTCGGAGCTTGTGACCCAGGCCGATGCCGCGCCCCTCGTGACCCCGGAGGTAGACCAGCACGCCCCGGGCCGCCTCGCCGATCATGGCCAGCGCCTTGTCGAACTGCGGTCCGCAGTCGCAACGAAGGGACCCTACGAGATCACCTGTTAGGCACTCGCTGTGAACTCGTACGAGAACGTCGCCCCCGGAACGCACATCACCCATGACCAGCGCCAGGTGCTCCACGGCATCGTTCGTGGCTCGGTAGGCCAGGGCGTGAAACTTGCCCAATGCAGTGGGAATATCAGCCTCACCGGTGCGTGTCACCATGCGATCTGCGAGCTGTCGATGCCGGACCAGCGATGCGATAGAGATGATCGGCAAGCCGTGCCTGCGGGCAAACGCCGTCAGGTCGGGCGGGCGCATCATGCCCGTACGGTCGCTGGTGACGATTTCGCACAGCAAGGCAGCGGGAGCCAGTCCGGCCAGCTGGCACAGGTCGACGCCGGCCTCCGTGTGGCCTGCCCGCTTGAGCACGCCGCCGACACGCGCCCGTAGAGGCAGCACGTGCCCGGGTCGGGCGAGGAACCTCGGATCAGTAGTCTCGTCAGCCAGGGCCCGAGCGGTGGCGGCACGATCGGCGGCGCTGATGCCGGTCGACGTGCCCAACCGGTAATCCACGCTTACGAGGAATGCCGTGCCGTGCTTCTCGGTATTTTCCTCAACCATCAACGGCAGATCGAGTTGGGCGGCCCGCTCCTCGGTCACCGCGGTGCAGAGGAGGCCAGAGGTGTATTCCAGGAAGAACGCCACAGTCTCCGTCGTGGCGAATTGTGCGGCCATGACGAGGTCCCCCTCGTTCTCACGACTCTCGTCGTCCACGACGACGACAATCCCCCCGGTGCGGATCACATCGAGCGCTGCATCGATCCCGTCAACCTTCATATGCGGACTCCCCTCCAGCTACAGCTGGGCCAGCGTGCCCGCATAGTTATCGAGGGTCGCCAGGGTGGTGTCATCGTCTCCAGGGGCCACGACGAGGATGGCCCTCGTCACGCCGGCCTTTTCCAGGTCAGCCAGCTTGGCGGCGTCGTTGGGTGAGGCATAGGCGGTGACGGGGATGGTGCCGCGTCCTCGCTCATCGGCCAAGCGCTGGAGTTCGGCGATGCGGTCGGGTAGCTGATCTCCCACCCGCATGGCATTGGGCATCCACTCGTCGCCGTAGTCCACCACCCGCTCGAGGATCCTGGGGCCGTTACCTCCGATGAGGACGGGAGGACCGAGTTTTTGGGTGGGCTTGGGCCACGACCACAGGGGATCGAAATCGACGAAGCGGCCGTGATACTCGGCCTCGTCGTCAGCCCAGATGGCCCGCATGGCCTGGACCCGGTCGCCCATCAGTGCGAACCGGGTGGCGGGGTCGCTGCCGTGGTTGCGGAGCTCTTCTGCGTTCCAGCCCGCTGCCACCCCCAAGAGGACCCGGCCTTTGGTGCACACATCCAAGCTGGCCACTTCCTTGGCCAGCTGGATGGGGTCGCGCTGGGTGATGAGGCACGCCCCGGTGCCCAAGAGGATGCGCTCGGTCTGGGCGGCGGCGTAGGCCAGGGTGACGAACGGATCCCAGGCGTGGTAGTAGGCCTTGGGCAGCTCGCCCCCTCCGGGAGTAGGGGTCTCCCTCGAAGCGGGGATGTGACTGTGCTCGGCCACCAGCATCGACTCGAAACCCCGCTCCTCGGCCGCTTTGGCCAACTCGCCCGGGTCCATGCCGTCGTTGGTGGGGAAAAGGGCGATGCCGACTTTCATGCTGGGCTCCCTGGTAGGTGGCGGCCTGGTGTGGGGCAGTGCCGGATGGGGTGGGCGGTGGCGGCGATCACGCCAGTCCCTCCGTCGCCCGGATATCGAAGCGGGTAAGCAGCTCGTCGATCTGGGGGACGACCTCGGGGGCTATGGGGAGCCGGGGACGACGGGGCGGCCCACCCTCCAAGCCCAACCGGTCGAGGGCCACCTTCAGGGCCCGGGAACCGCCCAGCTTGGTGAACTCGACGTAGATGTCGAGGAGCTTCACGAACGCCGCCTCGGCGTCGTGGTAGTCCCCGGCCTCGTAACTGGTGTGCATGCGGGCCAACAAACGAGGAACGAGGTTGCCCATGGAGCTGACGATTCCCTGGCCGCCCAGGGCCAGGTTGGTCAGCCCGTGCATCTCCCCACCCACGTGCACGGCGATGCGCTTCTCCAACCAGTCATTGGCCCGCAGCACCCCAAGCTGCTCGGACAGGTAGGGAATGTCGTTGGTGGTGACGTTCAGCCCGATCACATTGTGCTCCCGGCACAGCTCTTCGACGATCGCGCTGGGCAGCGAGTAGCCCACGGCCGGATGGGTGGAGAGGACCAGCGGCAGGTCGATGCCTTGGAGCAGGTCGGCGTAGTAGGCCCGCATCTCGGGCGGCCCGGGGCGGAACACGTGACCACCGTCCAGGGAGTAGACCTGGGCGGCGTCGAGGCCAACCTCCTGGGCGGCCAGCATGATCTCGTGGAGCTGCTTGGCCGTATGGGGCTCGAAGCCCATGGCCCGCACCGGGACCCGGCCGGAGAGCTCCTCGGCGCCGATCTCGAAGATGCGCCGTATCTCGGGGAGCTCCAGTGCGAAACCCTCACCGCTTCCCCCGCCGGCCAGGTAGACGCCGACCTGGGCATCGGCCAGGCGACGGAGATGGGCCCGCAGGGCGCCCTCGTCCAGACGTTGCTGGTCGTCGAAAGTGGTGAGGCTGACCACGAAGGGTGTGGCACGTGTTCCCAAGTCTTCTTCACTCCGTTCGCATATCACCGTGGTGCGTCGGAACCCGCTCTTCAGGGCACCGTCATAAATACACTTTGCCGGTATTACTTTTCATCCGACTGTTCGGTCGCTACAATACCGTTACCTCACTCCGCAGTCAACAAGCCGCTCGTGTCGGCCGGGGGAGATCGGTTGGGTCACACGACCCATCGGAGACCAGGGAAAGCAGGAGGTTGGCCATCAATCCGCCGCTGGAGCACACCGTCGAACAGGATGACCTGGTCACCTGCGAACTGATAGTCATCGACGGCGACCAGAAGGCTGCCCTACTCACGCTGGCTCGGCCCGACCGGCTGAACGCCATCGACTCGTCGATGCTGGCCGCCCTGGACTCGCGCTTCGACGCCCTGTCGGCCGACCCTTCCATCCGCATGGCCATGATCACCGGTGCCGGGCGAGCCTTCAGCGCCGGCGGGGATCTGAAGGCCTACGTGGAGCTCCAACGTGATCCCGTGGGCTTCCCAGCGTTCGTGGCTGAGCTCCACCGGGTATTCCGCCGAGTGCGGGAGCTACCCATCCCGGTCATCAGCTTGGTCAACGGGGTGGCGGCGGCCGGAGGGCTGGAGCTGATGCTTTACAGCGACTGGTGCATTGCCTCCGAATCCGCGGTTGTGGCCGACGGCCACCTGAACTTCGGGCAGATGGGTGGGGGTGGGGTCCTCACCTTGTTGCCCAGGGTGGCCGGGATCCAACGGGCAGCTGAGATGCTGTTCACCGGGCGCTTTCTGACCAGCGAGGAACTGTTGCGCTGGGGGCTGGTCAACGATGTGGTTCCTTCCGACCGGCTCCTCGAAGCGGGCATCGAGATCGGACGCCAAATCATCCAGAAGAGCCCGCTGGCCGTGGCCAACGCCAAGGAGATCATGAACGCCATCTGGTCGGATAACTCCGGGGTTCCAGCCGGTCTCCAGCTCGAGCGGGAGCGCAACGCCTACTACTGCCTGCTCTCCCACGACGCCCACGAGGGCCTCCAGGCCTTCGTGGAGAAGCGCACCCCGCGTTACCAGGGGCGATAGCAGTGGAGAAC
>DATMMO010000347.1:0-4694 GCA_035569695.1 Acidimicrobiales bacterium
GTCGCCCTCCTCGAAGCCTTGGAGCCGGAGTCAGTCTTGGAGATCGGCTCCGTCGATAGCGGGATCAGCCGGGGCCTCTCGATCGACCGCTATACCAGGATCGAGCCCACGGAAGATGCCCTTCTCCGGGCCACGGCCGACCTCACGCTCTGTTTCAATGAAGGGCTCCGGTACCGTGATGCTGCGTCACATCGGAGCTTGCTGGCGTTGTTGTGGCAGTCGGCCCGGCGGGCCCTTGTCGTCAGCGGATACGAGGGCCCAGCCGCCGGTGGTGATGCCCCTGGCGCCTCTGGCGAGCCTCTCTCGGTCACCCTGCAACGAACGGCCGGTGACGGGGAGATCTATCTCGTGAGCCGGGATGGAACGGCAGCAACCTTCGTCGTCTTGAAGACTCCGGTGAATGCCCACCCGCGCGATTTTGGGCCCGCCACTCTGGTGCCGCTCGCCGAACGGCACCCAGATCCGCTGTCGCTGATCGCACTCCGCCTCGACGCCCGCCGGAGCACCGGGTTCTATCCTGACCATGCCCCGAGGCTGTGGGAATACCCCGTCGTCGCCCAACTGGTCGCAGAGCATCTGCCGGCCGGCAGTCGGCTGGTCGACGTCGGAGCAGGTGTTACTCCGTTGGCTCCCTTCCTGACTTGCCGGGGCTACCAGGTCGACACCGTCGATCCCTCATTGACCATCCGTACCTGGCCGCCCCGACCTGACTGGAACGAATGGGACTTCCTGGATTACGGCAGCGTCGGTCTTGCCCATCGCTCATGGAACTGCACCCTGGGTGAACTGCCGGCGTCACCGCCCTTCGACGGGGTCTACTCGATCAGTGTCATCGAGCACCTCCCCGCCACCGTTCGGAGGGAGCTGCTGGCCGACATCTCCACCCGCACCCGCACGGGTGGTCTCGTCGTGCTCACCGTTGACCTGGTGCGTGGGAGCGATGATCTCTGGAATCGCAATCTCGAAATCGAGGTCGAGGACCCGGCTGCACACGGCACGTTCCAGGATGTGATCGACGAGTGTGCCGTGGTCGGACTCGACCTGTTCCGAGACGACACAGTACGAGACTGGGGCGAGACCAGGGTCGACATCGGATTACTGGCCCTGCGCCAGACGAGAAACACGGCAGCCGGGCCGCAGCGCGCTCGTGGCCGACGTCTTCGTACCCAACTGCGCCGCCTGCTCGCCTGATTCCTGCCGAAATCCGACGGTGCCCGAACAGACTGGGCGCCCCGAGGGCCGAGCAGTCGCTGCTCGCCGGCCCGTTTTGGCCCAGGTCGATTCGGCCACCATGGTGGTGTAGTTTTTGCGCGGTGGGGAAGTTGCGCACCCTCGACAGGTTGATCCAACGCTTGAGATTTCGGGCCGCCGTACGGTACGTGCCCCCGGGGTCCAAGGTGCTCGACATCGGCAGTGCCGACGGAGCGTGGTTCACGTACCTGGGTGCCCGGATCGGGAACAGCGTCGGACTGGATCCAAACGTTTTGGAGCAGACCACCGCGGAAGGCCACCGGCTGATCCAGGGAACGCTCGACACCGTGGAGCTCGAGGAGCACTTTGACTGTGTCACCGCCCTGGCCGTCCTCGAGCATCTGAGTGACGACGAACTGGCCGAGATCGGCCGACAAGTCAGATCCCGCACAACCGAAGGGGCCGTGCTCGTGGCCACCGTGCCCTCGGCGGCGGTAGATCGAATCTTGGACGTAGGAATCCGGCTGCGCTTGCTCGACGGGATGGAAGCGGATGAACACCACGGGCTCGATGCCGGCGCCATCCCGAAGGTCCTGGCCAAGGCCGGGTGGTCGTTGCGCACCCGCAAGACATTCGAACTCGGACTGAACAACCTCTTCGTTCTCGAGCGTTCGTCGGTGCGGCAATAGATCAGTCAGCTCTGCGGGGTTACCTGCGGCGCGGTCAACTCGGGATTTGGCTCCGGCGCCGGCTCTCGGTCCAGGGGTGAAGCAGCCTCGTCGATCGGAGCAAGCCGCTTCCTCGGAAGCACAGCCTCGATCCCAACCGCAGCCAGGATGACCAGAGGTACCTCGGCCGCCGCCCGGTACCGGGTCTCCCCGTAGGCGATGGCCACGGTGATGGCCACGGTGAGGACGAAGGACAGCAGCGGATAGAGGGGGATCCGTCTCCGGCGCAAGACGACACAGCCCGCGATCGCCGGTATCAGGAGGATCCAATAGCTGACCAAACGGAGGTCGTACACCCACACCGAGGTCTTGGTTCCGAAAATCGGCGCGACCGTCTGCCATCGGTTGTCCAGATAGGTCTGCTGGAATGGGTTCCAATAGCCGAACGCTCGACCCTCGCGGGCGAAGACAACGAGGGGCAGACGGCTCAGGTGATGCTCGGCATTGTGAATTCCGTAGCGGAGATCTGCGCTGTTGGCCACGGACGGGTCGGAGGGTTGCGGGTACGGGCCACACAAGATGTCGTACCACCCGATGTGAGAGCCGAAGTACGTGCCGTCACAGTTGGCGGTGGCCACCGCTCCCCCGCCGTTGGTCGAAAGGAAGATCGGCCTCTGAAAGCGACCGAGGTTGTAGATCGTCCATGGAGCGATCACCACCGCTACCAGGAGGGTTGAGATCACCAGCCACGATATCCGAGCCCTCCAATTCACGCGTCTTGCCGTCAGGATGAGGGGGACCGCAAGCAGCGGAAAGATGAGGATCTCCTCCGACCGGGTCATGGCCAGCAGACCGCACATCGCACCGAGGAGGGCGGCACGCCCTATCGACGGATGGTCCCGAAATGAGTAGACGAGGATGACCATCACGGCTATGAGGGGAAGCAGGACCGTCTCCGACAGCAGGGCACGTTCGTAGAGCCAGAGCCCGGCGTAGACGGCAGCGATCGCCGCGGCCACCAATCCGACCCGGTCGCCGGCAATGCGGCGACCGGCCAGACCGACCAACGCCACCGTACACGTCCCTATGACACAGCAAAGGAGCTGCTGTCGGAAGACAGAATGTTGACCCAGTTCCGCCCAGACGGTCAGGATCAATGTCCACACGGGTGGATGAATTGCATCAGGTCTCTGGTTAAATATGTTTACAAACCAATGACCAGTCACGTTTCGGTTGGCTGTATAGCCGTATGCGAAACCGTCGCCTCCGACCGCCTCATTCCGCGAGATGACGACGACGATCACTCGCAACGCCAGGCCGCCGGCGGTGATCAGGCCCAACCACCAGCCAAATCGCTGGACGGTACCGGGGTGGAGGCGACGCCACCTCGTGACCCCGCCAGCCTCACCTGACCCATCCGCTGTGCCCGCTCGCCCGTCTCTCACGGCCAGGTTGACTTCCGATCCATAATGCTAAAGTTAGGCGAGCCACTTTCCGCGGTCCAGGGGGGTGTTCGATGGATGAGATTCTCGTGTCAGTGGTGCTCCCGTGCCTCAATGAGGAAGAGTCGGTTGGGCTGTGCGTAAAGGAGTCGCTGGACGCGATAGCAGCGGGCGGTATGTCGGGTGAGGTGATCGTTGTCGACAACGGATCGACCGATGCATCCGTGGAGGTTGCGTCCGCCGCCGGTGCCCGCATTGTGTACGAATCGCGCCACGGATACGGGAGCGCACTTCTGGCCGGGTTCGATGCAGCACAGGGCGAGATCATGGTGATGGCCGACGCCGACTTCACCTATGAGCTCGAACGAATCCCCGACCTCGTCGCCCCGGTGGTCGAAGGCCGATGTGATCTGGTGCTCGGCTCGCGCCTCGACTCGGCGACCCGGGGCACCATGCCCCTGGTCCACAGGTTCATCGGCACTCCGACCCTCACGTTCCTGACCGCACGGGCATGCGGGCGCCGGGTGGTGACCGACAGCCAATCGGGGTTCCGGGCCTTCCGACGCGACGCGCTGCCGACCATGGGCGTCACCTCCACCGGGATGGAATTTGCCAGTGAGATGTTGATCCTCTCCGCTCGGGCTGGGCTGCGGATCGAGGAGATCCAGACCACGTACCGCCCACGAATCGGTGAGTCCAAGCTGGCGACGTGGGCGGACGGCTGGCGGCACCTTTCGCTCATCTTCCTACTGGCACCAGACCTGCTCCTGATCGGGCCGGCGTTGGTGCTGCTCGCTCTGGGGCTGGCGATGCTGATCCTGTCCTTCCTCCAGCCCGGTGGGGTCGAGATCGGCTCCGTCGTCTGGCAGCCGGTGTTCTTTTCCGGCATTGCCCTCGTCCTCGGGACCCAGGCGCTGCTGGCCGGGACCGTTCTCGCTCACAACTCTTCGATCGCCAGATCCGGCGTCGGACGCCGTTTCGCATTCGTGGGCAAGCCTGCATTTCCTCGTTGGTGCGTCATTGGTGGACTGATCCTGGTGCTCGCCGGTCTGGCCATCAACCTGGTCCTGTTCATCATGTGGCTCGCCAACAGGCACCAGACCGCCCTGAGCCATTTCGGACTGGCGTCCTTGTCGCAGAGCTTGGTGATCACAGGGGGGACGCTGGCCAGCTTCGGGGTGATCAGTCGCTTCCTCAGGGCCCGCGCCACTCGAGGACCGTCGCCCATACGCATAGTCGGGACCACGGCGTTGACGGGACCCGTGCCGACGACAAGCGGACTGAACGCAGCACCAGATGGGGGGCGAAGTGGGACAGGTGACCTGGCGGCGTCACAGCACGCAGAGGATCACGAGCAGCCGTCCGCTTCCACGATGCGGAGCACTGTCGACCA
>DATMMO010000348.1:0-14319 GCA_035569695.1 Acidimicrobiales bacterium
GAGCGGCTCTACGAGATCCATTCCGAGGGGGACTACGACCTGATCATCGTGGACACCCCGCCCACCCGCAACGCCCTCGACTTCCTGGACGCCCCCCAGCGCCTGGCCGATTTCTTCTCCTCCCGGCTGTTGCGGTGGCTGATCGTTCCCTACCGGTCCAAGCTGGTCAATGCGGCGACGAAGCCCTTCTATCAGATAGCCGACCGGATTCTGGGCACGCAGTTCCTGGCCGACATCTCCGAGTTCTTCATCCTCTTCCAATCGATGTACGACGGGTTCGTGGATCGGGCCGAGGCGGTCGGCCGACTCCTGTCCGACCGCCGTACCACGTTCATGGTGGTCTCCACCCTCGAGGCCGTGCCCCTCCGGGAGGCCGAGTTCTTCGCCCATGAGCTCACCGACCGTCACCTCCACCTCGGCGCCATCGTGTTGAACAAAGTGCTGCCCGGCTATCTCCGGGACCCCAGGGGGGCAGCCGTAGCCGAGGCGATGAAGGAACGGGCCCCCGAGTTGGCCGCCGAGCTGGCCGCTGCCGCTGACCCGGACAACCAGGTGCTGGGCGACCAGGACAACCTGCGCCGGGTGCTGGCCGAGGTGGCCGACAGCTTCCTCAACTTCCGGACCGTGGCCATCCGGGAGGGGGAGGAGCGGGCCCACCTGGCCACCGCGCCCGAGGTACTGGCCACGGTTCCCTTCTTCGACACCGACATCTACGATCTGGCCGGCCTGGTCCGGCTGGGCGAGCAGATCTGGTCCTGACCTGAGCGGGGTTCGGGCGGCCCCACCGATCGGCTGCCGTACGATGCACGCATGACCGACATCGTCGATCCAGCCATCGAGGCCTACGCCGCCGCCCACACCACCCCGACACCGCCCTACCTGCACGAGGTGGCCGAGTACACCCGGTCGAACCTGGCCTCGCCGGGCATGATGGTGGGCAACCTCGAGGGTCGATTCCTGGAGCTGTTGGTGTTCGCCACCGGTGCCACCCGGATCCTGGAGATCGGCACGTTCAGTGGGTACTCGTCACTGTCCATGGCCGCCGGGCTGGCCCCGGGAGGCAAGATCGTCACCTGCGAGCTCGATCCGACCCACGCCGAAGTGGCCCAGCGGCACATCGCGGCCAGCCCCTACGCCGGCAGCATCGACGTGCTGGTGGGACCGGCCATGGAGTCCATCGCCGGTCTGCCCGGCCCCTTCGACCTGGTGTTCATCGACGCCGACAAGACCGGATACCTGGACTACTTCGAAGCGGTTCTGCCCAAGCTGGCCCCGCGGGGCCTGATCCTGGCCGACAACACCTTGTGGCACGGGCAGGTGGTCGACCAGAACGACACCTCGGCGTCGACCGAGGCCCTTCGGGCCTTCAACCAGCGGATGGCCGACGATCCCCGGGTCGTTGCCGTGCAGACCACCGTCCGCGACGGCGTGACCCTCATCCGGCGGGCCGACTGAGATCAGTCGCCGGACCGTGTCGCGCCCGACGCAGAACTGAAAGGACCTCCTCGTGCTCGATTATCACCTGCATCTCTGGCCTCACACCCAGCGTGATGCCGAGGCCACCGTGGAGCAGGTGGCCAGTTACTGCGAGACGGCCGTTGCCGCCGGCGTGACCGAGATCGCCCTGACCGAGCACCTGTTCCGGTTCGTCCAGGCCGACAAATTGCTGCATGGCTTCTGGGACGACCTGCCCGGTGAGGCCCTCCGCCCGGGCATGGCCGCCTACTGGGACCATCACGCCCACGTCGATCTGGACACTTACGTCGAGGTGGTCGAGGCGGTGAAGGCCGAGGGGCTCCCGGTCGTCTTGGGCATGGAGGTCGACTACTACGAGGGGCGGATGGACGAGGTCGCCGGGCTCCTGGCCGACTACCCCTTCGACGTGCTGTTGGGATCGGTGCACTGGCTCGGGGCGTGGCGCTTCGACGTACTGAACGACCCGCTGGTCATGGCCGAGTGGACGGTACGAGACATCGACCAGGTGTGGGACGAGTACACCCGAGCCATGGAGGAGCTGGGGGCATCCGGCGCCTGCGACGTGTACGCCCATCCTGACCTGGTCAAGGTGGCCGGTCATGTCCCCGCCGTGCCCGACGAGTTCTACGACCGCATCGCCGAAGCGGCGGCATCGTCGGGCATGGCCGCAGAGGTGTCGTCGGCCGGCTGGCGCAAACCGGTGGGGGAGGAGTACCCGGCCCCACCGTTGCTCAGGCGCTTCGTCGAGCGGGGCGTCCCCCTCACCACGGCCTCAGACGCCCACAGCCTGCCCGATGTGGCCTACCGGGCTGGCGCCCTTCGGGGGCTGTTGACCGACGTGGGGGTCACCGAGCTGCGAGGTTTCCGGGAACGCCGACCCCACGACGTCCCGGTGGCCACGGCGGCTGAGGGACCGGTTTCGACCGACGGGCCGGCTTCGACCGACGGGCCGAGCGGGACCTGACCGTGGCCACCCCCGCCGAGCTGGCGCTGGAGCGGACCGACCTGGTCGACGAGCAGCTCGCCCATCTGCAGCGGTTGTTGGGCACGTGGGGAATTCTGGCCGACCTGGCCTTCTCGGACCTGGTCCTCCTGGCCCCCATGGCGCCGACTGCTCCCCACCATCGATCGTCGGGACCCTTACTGGTCGTCCTGGGCCAGATGCGGCCGTCGAACAGCGCAACGGTCGTCCAGCACGACCTGGTCGGGCAGACGGTGGGAGCAACGGATTGGCCCCTGGTCACGGCCACGTTCCAATCCGGTGAAGCCACCCGGGGCGAGATGCAGCTCGAGCCACAAGAGGAACCGGTGCGCCTGCAGTGCATCCCGGTCCGGTGCGAGGGAACAACCGTCGCCGTCCTGGCCCGGCTCTCATCGGGGGCCGGACGCCGTCCCGGGCACCTGGAGCGGACCTACCGGGACGTGTTCGACCGGTTCGCGGTGATGCTGGCCGAGTCGACGTTCCCGTTCCCGAGCGAGGAGGTGGGTACCGAGGAGGCCCCCCGGGTCGGCGACGGCATCGTGTTGGTCGACGAGGAGGGTCGCGTCCGGTACGCATCGCCCAATGCCACCAATGCCCTGCACCGCATGGGCATGTATTCCCAGCTCGAGGGGCGCAGGCTCTACGACCTGGGAGTCGAGGAGTCGGCCATCGAATGGGCCCTGGCCTCAGCTCTCCCGGTGGTGGAAGAAGTGGAGCGACGGCCCGACGTCGTCGTCCTCCTCCACTGCATCCCCTTGCTGACCCAGGGGGACGTCACCGGCTGTCTGGTCCTGCTCCGTGACGTGACCGATGTCCGCCGCCTCGACCGGCTGCTGCTGTCGAAGGACGCGGCTATCCGCGAGGTGCATCATCGGGTGAAGAACAACCTGCAAACCATCTCCGCCCTGCTGCGCCTGCAGGCCCGGCGGCTCGATCCGGGCGAGGGCCGGGTGGCCCTGTTCGAGGCGGAGCGCCGGGTGCGGTCGATCAGCATCGTCCACGAGATCCTCTCTCGGGAGCCGAGCGATCAGGTGCCCTTCGACGAGATCGTGACGTCGTTGATCCACATGGCCGAGGACTCGGTCGTCCCGCCCCTCCAGGTGAACTTCGCCGTCCACGGTGAGCTGGGCGAGGTGCCGGCCGACATCGCCACCCCGCTCGCCGTCGTTCTGGCCGAGCTGCTGCAGAACGCGGTGGAGCACGCGTTCTTGGGGGCCAAGGTGGGTGATGATCCCGATAAACACAGCGAACGGGACCCGAACACCGACCGCACTGATCGATCGATCGCTTTGGTCGGGCATATCGACGTCAACCTGGACTGCCGGCTGAACCGCCTCATGGTCGACGTCCGCGATGACGGGGCCGGGCTTCCGGACCGGTTCGATATCGACCTGACCCAGAGCCTGGGCCTGTCAATCGTCCGGGACCTGGTGCGCAGCCAGCTCGGGGGCACCATCACCATGAGCAACCAGAGCGAGGGCCGCTCGGGCACGGTCGTGGCCCTCGACGTGCCCGTGGAGCGCCCTCAGCCGGTTCGGTGACCTATTCTGGTAGATGCGGCTGAAGGCTGGTCGCTGCGGCTGACGCGGCTGAGCTCGATCGATGACCGCCCATCGGGACGATCCCTTGCTCAGCGGGGGCCCGACGTCTGCTTGGTGCCTGACAGGGAAAAACCCTCGTACCGGAGCGAAACGACGCTGGTTCGAGGGTCAGGAAGCGCGGCGGCGGGCAGCGAGCCACGCCTTTCGGAGCTTGCGTCGCTCCTCTTCCGAGGTCCCGCCCCAGACCCCTGACTCCTGGTTGGTGGCCAGGGCGAAGTCAAGGCATGGTTCGAGGGCGTCACAGCCTCGGCAGACCCGCTTGGCTGCCTCGATCTGATCGATGGCCGGTCCCGTGGTACCGATGGGAAAGAAGAGGTCAGGTTCGGTGTTCCGGCATGCCGCGAGGTCACGCCAGTCGTCCTCGTCCCATTCCACAGTACGGTTCCAAACGAGGGCCACGTTGCTTCCTCCGCTCTCGGACATCCGAGCTTTCCCCATTGTGAACTGTTTCACATAGCTCGGCGCCGTAAGTCGCCTGCCATTTGGGGTTCCGCCCTCTAGAGTACCGACCGAGGTTCACCCGCGCAAGCAATTTTCGGGCGTCACCTGCGCTCTTGGAGCCCAGTTGCGAGCAGTGATGCAGGGGTCACCCGATGAGGTCCACAGGGCGACCACGGAGTGACCCAGAGGGGGTGGGCCGGAACGGTGTCGGCCCGAATGGTGTGGGTCGGAAGGGTGTTGGCCGGAAGGGTGCTGGCCGGAAGGGTGCTGGCCGAAAGGGAAGGACGGAGAGGACCATGGACGTCCAGGGTCACCGGGGGAGTCCCGATCCGGGCTCCGGCATCCTCGAGAACACCATCGACGCCTTTGTGCGCGCCGCTCGCCTGGGCGCCGACGGTGTGGAGCTCGATGTCCGTCTGACCAGGGACGGGGCCCTCGCCGTCCATCACGATCCGGTGATCCCCGACGTCGGGCCGGTCGCCGACCTGGATGTGTGCCAGCTCCCCGCCCACGTCCCGCTCCTCGACGCCGCCATCGACGCCTGCACCGGGCTAACCGTGAACGTCGAGATCAAGAACCTCCCCAGCGAGCAGGGATTCGACCCCGGGGAGCGCTTGGCCCTGGCCGTCGGCGCACTCGTGGCCGAGCGGGGCACCCCGGAGAACATCCTGGTCTCCTCGTTCTGGCCCCCCTCGCTCGACGCCGCCATCAGCTGCAATCCCGACATCCGGACCGGTCTGCTGGCGCCGGCCTGGCTGGGCGCCAAGGAGGCCCTCGAGCTGGCCATCGAGCACGGGCTCGGAGCCCTGCACCCCCAAGTTTCCCTGCTCTCGCCGGAGCTGGTCATGGCCGCTCACCAGGCCGGGCTTACCGTTGCCGCCTGGACGGTCAACGAGCGGTCGGCGCTCCGGTCCGCGCTCGACTGGGGCGTGGACACGGTGATCACCGACGACGTCGCCTCTGCCGCTGCCCTCGTGGCGGCTACTTGAACGGTCGGTCCATTCCTGAGCCGAGGGGGTCGACCCGACCCGACTCCGTCGGCCGAGGCACCCCCGTCCTGACCTGCGCCCACGCTGCCAATTGGTCCTGGGCCTCCATTTTCGTCAACAATGCACGGCCATGAACGTCGTTGTGTGCGTGAAACAGATCCCTGACCCGGCGGCACCGCCGTCACTCGATTCGGGGACGAACAACCTGTCCCGAACCGGAAAGCTCATCCTCGACGACTCCGACGCGTACGGGGTCGAGATGGGCCTGCAGCTGGCCGATTCGGCCGGCGGTGGCGAGGTCACCCTGGTGTCGATGGCCCCCAACGGTGAGACGTCGGGCCTCCGGACCGGTCTGGCCATGGGCGCGGCCAAGGCCATCCTGATCAGTGACGAGACCCTGGCCGGCACCGATGCCCTGGGCACGGCGAAGGTCCTGGCTGCCGCGATCAAGCGGGCCGAGCCCGACCTGATCCTGGCCGCCACCGAGTCCTCGGACGGCTACACCGGTACGACGCCCGTCCAGGTGGCCGAGATCCTCGGGCTGCCCTCGGTCACCTTTGCCAAGAAGGTCGAAGTGACCGGCGAGTCGGTGAAGGTCGAGCGCCAGACCGAGTCGGGCTATGACGAGGTCGAGTGCCCGCTGCCCGCCCTGGTTACCGTGACCGCCGGCGTGGTCGAGCCCCGGTATCCCTCGTTCAAGGGCATCATGGCGGCGAAGTCCAAGCCCGTCGAGAACCTGACCGTGGCTGACCTGGGTCTGGACGCCGGACAGGTAGGAGCAGCCGGTGCCCGCCAGGAGATCACCGATGTCTCCGCCGCTGACGCCCGGCAAGCCGGCGAGATCGTGGTCGACGAGGGCGACGGCGCCGACAGAATCGTCCAATTCCTTGAGCAGCTGAAGGTCCTGTAGGGATCGGTAGGAGAACACAAACCATGGCAATCGACAAGATCTGGGTGCTGGCCGAAGTAGCGGACGGCAAGCCCATCACCGCCAGCCTCGAGCTCATTTCCCACGCCCGCTCCCTGGCCGGGACGGTGGAAGCCGTCGCCTGGGGTGAGGACACCGCCGCCGTGGCCGGCACGCTGGGCGAGTACGGGGCCACCGTGGTCCACGACGTCGGCGATCTCTCCGGCGCCCTTCCCGGCGCCCCGGTGGCTGCTGCGCTGGCCGCAGCCGTCGAAGCCGGTGGGGGACCTGACGCCATCCTCTTCCCGGCCACCTACGACGGCCGGGACATCGCCGGACGGCTGTCGGCCAAGCTCGATCGACCGGTGCTCACCAACGTGGTCGGCCTGAACGCCGATGACGGCGGATTGTCCACCCAGCACGCCATCTTCGGTGGACAGCAGAACGTGACCGCCCACTTCACCGGCGAGGGTCCCGGGCTGTTCGTCATCCGGGCCAAGTCCTTCCCGGCCGAGGCCTCCGGCGGCGGCGCGGCTGAGGTCAAGGCGCTGGAGGCCCCTGATACCGGTGCCACCAACGGGGCACGGATCGTGGCCCGCCACGTCGAGGAGCGGACCGGACCCAAGCTGGACGAGGCCGACGTCGTGGTCTCCGGCGGTCGCGGCCTGGGCCAGGCCGACCAGTACGCCCTGATCGAAGAGCTGGCCACCCTGTTGAAGGGTGCCCCGGGGGCAAGCCGGGCCATCGTGGACGCCGGATGGGTGCCCTACTCCCATCAGGTCGGCCAGACCGGCAAGACGGTGAAGCCCACCGTCTACCTGGCCTGTGGCATTTCCGGCGCCACCCAGCACCTGGTGGGCATGAAGAACTCGAAGAACATCGTGGCCATCAACAAGGACCAGGACGCCCCCATCTTCACGGTGGCCGACCTGGGCATCGTGGGCGATGTCCACAAGGTGGTTCCCAAGCTCATCGAGACTCTCAAGGCCCGGGGCTAGAGCCGCACCAGCGGACGGCCGCCTGACGGCAGCGCCCTCTGAGCGACGGGACCGTCCTCTGAGCGGACGGCATCTGAGCGGCGGACGCTCGGCTGGCCTCTGAGCGGACGGCGGCCGCTCGGCGGGCCTCAGACCAGGGGCCAGGGGTAGGCGTGGCGGTTGGGATCGGGCTCGGGGAAGACCCCCCTGCCCACGATGCTGTCCACCCGGTCGACGAAGGCGTCGATCTCCTCCTCACCGAGGGTGTGGACCAGGCCTTCGGGTAGGTCGTGGGCCACCCGATCCAGGTCGGCCAGCAGCTGTGAGGGGATGGGCTCGTCGGCGAAGTCCCAGATGACCGTGCGCAGTTTGGGCTCGGCGTTGAAGCAGACGCCGTGGTCGATGGCCCAGATGTCGCCGCACGTGCCCAACAGCACGTGCCCGCTCTTGCGGTCGGTGTTGTTGGCAGCCAGGTCAAATGCGCACACGGACTGCAAGACGGCGCGGTGCGCACCTCCCTCGTACAGGGTGAAGTAGTGCTGCTCGAAGTTTGCATCCACGAAGAGCTGGAAGGAGCCGACCCCGAACGGTCCGCTCTCCCGCTCGACGGTGGGGGGCACCAGCCCCCAGCCCAGCGCCTCGGACAAGAGGTACGCGGCCACTTCGCGACGGTAGAGACCGTCGGGAAAGTCCCACAGCGGCCGCTCGCCCTGAAAGGGCTTGTAGACGGCTCTGACCTCGTGCGTGCCGTCGCCCACAGTGACCAGGAAGGTCTGGTTGGAGCTCCACGGGAGGCGCCCCTCGACGGAGACCTCCCCGTGGAGCATCAGATCGGTTGCCTCCACGATGCCCACGGCATCGTCAGGACGCCACCCGATCAGGCGATCGGGGGCCGGTGGCCGTTTGTTCTCGGGCACTCGTGACCAGAGGGGTCGAGGGGGGCTCCGCACAGGGGGCAGGGGGGACGTCCCGACTCCACCAGCTGGGTGGCATGGATGGCGAAGGCCCCTGCTTGCTCCCGGGTCACCGCGATCCGGGCCATGGCCCCGGTCTCGTTCTCCTCTACCAGTTCTTCGATGACGATGACCACGCGGTCCTCGCCCTCGTCGTAGGACACGCCGACGGTGCCCACGGCCCACGCCGGCTCGGTGGGCTCTTCGAGGGCGACGTCCTCGGGGAGGTGACCGGGACGATCCTGATCGCGGACGATTCTGGCCAGGTATTCGGCCAGAGCGGCGACCTGTTGCTTCTCGATCTTCAGGGTGAGCCGGACCGGGCCCTGCCGGCACTGCAGCAGGAAGAGCCGCTGCCCCGGCTCGCCGAGGGCCCCCACCGTGAACCGGTCCGGCGCCGAGAGGTCGTAGCCGTCGCTCACGAGATGGCCAGTTCGGTGAGGGACCCGGTGCTGTTGATGCTGAGGACGTAGGGTCCCGACTCGCTGTAGGCCAGGGCGGTCACCGAGCAGGGCGAGACGACCAGCCGTTGGAACAAGTCGAGGTGGGTGCCGGCAGCGGCAGCGGCGGCCGCTTTGATCGGGTCGGCATGGGACACGGCCACGATGGTCTCCCCGGGGTGGAGTCCGACCAGTCGGCTCAGGGCCGAGGTCATCCGCACCTGCATCTCGGAGAACGACTCACCGCCGGGGAAGCGAAAGCCGCTGGGAAACCGCTGCACCTGGTTCCATTCCGGCTTCTTGGCCAGCACGCTGAGCCGCTGGCCCGTCCAGGACCCGAAGTCGCATTCCATGAGCCCCCGGTCCGACCGGACCCGGAGGCCGAGCCGGCGGGCGATGGGCTTGGCCGTCTCGAACGTCCGCTCCAGGGGCGAGGCGTAGACCGCCATGGGTCCCGTGCGGTCGCCCTCGGCCAGTGCCCCGATGCGCTCGGCTACGGCCTCGGCCTGGGCCAGTCCCTCCTCGGCGAGGTGGAGATCCGGAGCCCGACCGGGCAGGACCGATCCGGTGGTCGGCGTCCGGCCGTGCCGCACCAGCAGGACCACGGTGGGCCGCGGTGCGCTGCGTCCCGATCGTGAGGCTCGGCCGCCCGATCGCGCCCGTGATCCTGTGGCGGACCGTGGCGTCTTGGGCGTGGTCATCGGCATGTTCGTTCCTGATGCCGAAAAAGGGCGGGTTTGCAATGTCCGTCGGCTCGGCACGCCCGTTCACCGTAGTCTGCCCGCATGTCGTCTCCGACGCCCTCGACGGTCAGCCAGCTCGCTGCCTTGGCCGAAGAGATCGAATCCTGTCGGGCCTGCCCGCGGCTGGTGACCTGGCGGGAGTCCGTCGCGGCCGACAAGCGGGCCTCGTTCGCCGATGAGACCTATTGGGGCCGCCCGGTGGCCGGGTTCGGGGATCCCGGCGCTCGGCTGGCCGTGGTCGGACTGGCGCCTGCCGCCCATGGTGGCAACCGGACCGGTCGGGTGTTCACCGGGGACCGTTCGGCCGATTGGCTGGTCGCCGCCCTATGGCGGGCCGGGTACGCCAACCAGCCCACCAGCACGGCGATCGATGACGGGCTCGAGTTCACCGGCGCGTGGATGACAGCGGCCGTTCGCTGCGCCCCGCCGGCTAACAAGCCGACCCCCGACGAGCGCGATCGGTGCCTTCCCTTTTTGGTCCGGGAACTCGCCCTGTTGGAGAACCTGTCGGTGATCGTGGCCCTCGGTGGATTCGCCTACCAGGTCGTGGCCGGTCAGTTCGGGCTCAAGCCCCGACCCAAGTTCGGGCATTTGACCGAGGCACGGCTGCCGGACGGCCGTATGTTGGTGTGCTCCTATCACCCCAGCCAGCAGAACACCTTCACCGGGGTGCTGACCGAGCCCATGTTCGATGCGGTCTTCGAGCGCGCCCGCCAACTCGGCGCCTGAGCTCGGCCGGCACCCGGTGGTCGCCTTGCGGCCGCGCGAGGGCGCTACCGCCGGCAGGTGGCGGTAGCTAGGAGGGCGCGCTAGGAGGGCGCTACCGCCGGCAGACGGCGGGGCTAGGAGGGCGCTACCGCAGGCAGACGACGGGGCATGGGCACGGCCGTCTCGGGCCACCGCCGTCGGCTCACCTTGGCCAGCTTCCGCAACAGGGCGATGGCGCCCGGGTCCTCGTCACCGGGTCGGGTTTCGATGGCCCCGTCGGCGATCATGCCGTCGAGCAGTTCCCGGCCTTTGTCGGTGCGGACGATGGTCAGTGTCCAGTCGTTGAATTCGCCGATGCCGCCGGTGGAGATGTCGGCGTGCTCGGCGGCGAAGTCCGGGCAGCTGGTGCAGCCCTCACGGGTCCAGGCGTGGGCCTCTTTGAGGGGGATCTCGTGGTAGCCGCCGTCTTTGGTCCAGACCTGGAAGACACCCTTGATGTTCATCTTGGTGATGTTGGCCCGCATGATCCCGTACTTCGCCTCGAAGAGCTCAGGGAAGATGGCGTCGTCGAAGGTCTTCGAGCACATGAGGCCGATGGTCAGCGACAACCGGCGAGCGATCTTCCCGGCCTTGCGGGCCGCCATCACCGGGGGAGCAGAGGACTGGCAGCCCATGCCGACGAGCGCGATCCGTTCGGCTCCCCCCTCGACAGCCTTGGGATAGGCCAGGGGGTTGGCCGAGTAGGTGTAGCGGGAACCGGCGGCGGCCAGCACCTCGGCCCGGTTGGTGGCCACGGCGGGAACAGCCTTCCAGCTCGATCCGTCGCCTTCCAGGTCCGAGACCAGGGCGGCGTCGATCACGTCGTGCTCGAGGGCCCAGATCAACAGGGCCGACACCAACCCGCCGTCCTGTCCGACCGCTTGGACCTCGGGGTCGGTGGCCCGGACCAGGAGGATGTCGGAGGAGATGCCCTCGACCTCCTCGGCCGTCCGCTCCCGTCCGAACAGGTGGGTCTCGATCTCCGGTTCCCATAGGCGAAAGCGGGGGCAGGCCCTGGTGCACATGGTGCACCCTTTGACCCCCCAGGTGCAGTCCTCGCGACCACCATCGGCGTCGATGTGAAATGGCTTGTACCGGCCGCCGGTGTCGTCGTAGGACAAGACGTCGTGCGGGCAGGCCACGATGCAGCCGGCGCAGCCGGTGCACAGGCCCGAGGTCACGACTTCGCGGTACAGCTCGGCCCACTGAGGCTTTTCGGGAGGCATGCGACAACCATAGCGACGAGGGATCGAGGTCTCGGTCATTCGACCGGGCAGGCAGCCGCCCGGTCTGCCCGGATACCGTCTGGTCCGTGCCCGAGCTTCCTGAGGTGGAGTCCTACCGCCGGCTGGCGTCGTCGGTCCGGGGCCGGACGGTGACGTCGATCGCCACCCCGGACAGCTGGTTCCTGAAGGAGGGAGCCACCGGGTCTCGGCTCCGACGCGCCCTGGTGGGCCATGAGGTGGTGGAGGCCAGGCGCATCGGCAAGATCGTCCTGTTGGACCTGGACGATGGCGACGTCCTCGGACTCCGGTTCGGCATGACCGGGACCCTCCTGGTCGACGGCCACGCCGGCGTGGACCGATTGATCTACTCGTCGCAGAAGTTCCAGCGGAAATGGGATCGATTCACCATGCGCTTCGAGCAGGGCTCGCTCGTGATCCACGATCCCCGACGCCTGGGGGGCGTGTCGCTCAACCCCGATCTCTCCCGGCTCGGTCCCGACGCCGTCTCGATCACCGGGGCTCAGCTGGGCGCAGCCCTGCGGGGATCGACCGCACCGTTGAAGGCTCGGCTCCTCGATCAGGCCAAGGTGGCCGGAATCGGCAACCTCATTGCCGACGAGATCCTGTGGCGGGCCTCCCTCTCTCCGCTCCGCCCAGCAGGGTCGCTCTCGACCACTGAGGTCCGGCGGTTGCACCGGACCCTGCACCGGACCCTGACCCAGCTGCTCGAGCGGGGCGGGTCCCACCTGGGCGACCTGATGGACGAGCGCCATCGCGACGGCCGGTGCCCTAAGGACGGGACGCTGCTCTTCCGGGACACCGTCGGTGGCCGGACCACCTATTGGTGTCCGGTCCACCAGGTGTAACGGCGCGGCCATTCCGCGTGTGGTGGTCGTGTAGCGAGTGCACCCCGTGAGTTGGTCATGTGGTGGCCGGTCAGTGGTCTGGCTACCGTGTTCGAATGCCGAAGCGAACGGGGCGAGCCGCAGCGGTCGTGGTCACCCTTATGGTCGTCAGCGCCGTGGGTGCCGCCTGCTCCAGCTCCTCGTCGCCTCCGGCCTCGCCGACAGCCTCGCAACAACTCACGAGCCAGCTCCGCCAGCTGGTGGCCATGCCCGGTGGCCCTCCGGGGGCCATTGCCCTGGTCCAGACCAAAGCCGGTGTCCGTCTGTCGACCGCCGGTGTGGCCGACCGGGCCACCGGACAACCAGTGACCGACGGCGACTTCATGCGGCTGGCCAGCGTGGCCAAGGCCTACAACGGCGCCGTGGCCCTGTCCTTGGTGCAACAGGGCAAGCTCGCCCTGACCGACACCATCGGAAAGCTGCTGCCCGGCCAATTTCCGGTCTGGAATGCCATCACTGTGGCCCAGTTGCTCCATCACACCAGCGGCCTACCGGACTACACCAAGTCCCAGGCCTTCCTGACTCAGGTCTCAGCCGACCCCACGGCCACCGTCACCCCACCACAGATAGTGGGTTTCGTAGCCAACCAGCCGCTGCTCTTCCCACCGGGCTCCAAGTACGACTACTCCGACACCGACAACATCGTGGTCGGGCTCATCGTCGAGGCGGTGACCGGTCAATCCTACGAGTCCGAGTTGGCGACCCAGGTGTACACGCCCCTGTCACTGACCAACACCAGCCTGCCCAACACGACGGCCATGGGCCAGCCCACGCTGCACGGCTATCAGGTGGCGAAGGGCCAGCCGCCCGAGGACGTCACCACGGCGCTGAGTCCCTCGGGGGCGTGGGCCTCCGGAGGGATGGTGTCGACGCCGGCCGAGCTGAACACGTTCATGCGGGCCTACGTGGCCGGCCGCCTGTTCGGGCCGACGGTCCAGCAGGCTCAGCGGCAATTCGTGCCCGGTTCTTCGGGTCCCCCGGGGCCGGGCACCAACTCGGCCGGGTTGGCCATCTACCGGTACCAGACGCCGTGCGGCACGGTCTACGGCCATACCGGGAACTTCCCCGGCTACACGATGTTCGCCGCGGCGACGTCGGACGGGAGCCAGTCGGTGGTGGTCGCCGTCAACACGCAGCTGAACACCAAAGAGCCAGTGTCGGCCGCCTACACCGCGCTACGTCACCTGGAGTCCACGGCCGTGTGCGCGGCGCTGGCCGGCTGAGCTGAGCGCCTCCGCCGCAAAGGGAGCCGGGCTTACCTCGTCAGTCGTCAGGCCCCGGTCAGCTCCCGATCTCTTCGAGCACCTTGGCCGCATGGCCGTCCGCCTTCACGTGGTACCAGGCCCGAGCGATCTTTCCCTTGTCGTCGATGAGAAAGGTCGACCGGATGACGCCGATCGACTTCTTCCCGTAGAGCGTCTTCTCGCCCCACGCTCCGTAGGCCTCGCCGACCGAATGGTCCGCGTCGGTCAGCAGGGAGAATTTGAGGCCGTACTTGGACCGGAAGGCCTGGTGCTTGTCGGCCCCGTCGGCTGAGATGCCCACCACGGGCACCTTGGCCTTGGTGAACTCCCTGAGGTTGTCGTTGAACTGGCACGCTTCCTTGGTGCACCCGGGGGTGTCGTCTCGGGGATAGAAGTACACGACCACCGGGTTCCCTTTGAAGTCGGCCAACGAGACGCTCTTCCCGTCCTGGTCGGGCAGCTTGAATGCAGGGGCCTTGTCTCCAGCGGCGAGCTTTCCCATGATGGGTCCCTTCTGGCGTGACCGGCCCAGCCGGACCGGTCGTCGATATCAACGGCCCTACCCTTGCATACCGACCTGCACGCTGGGGGACGCTGGCCGGTGCTTCAGCGAACGGGCGGGCTCGGTGCTTCAGTGATCGGGCGGGCGAGCTCAGTCAGTCGGCGCCGAGGAACGGTGCGCCGAACG
>DATMMO010000349.1:0-4405 GCA_035569695.1 Acidimicrobiales bacterium
ACGGCTGGCATGACGCCGTCGTGCACAGGGCGAATGGCTGGTTGCAGAGCCACGTCCCATCGACCCTGAGCCCGTCGCTGGTCGGGACCGTGGTGCCTCCGCCCGCCTGGTTCTTGTTGGCCACGCCGCAGGCTGCGGCAATCATGGCGAAGGCGGAGAGGGCGGAGCCCGTCGTGATGGCCTGGCGCCGGGTCACTCTGGGCCCGCCACCGGCTGCCGGCGCGCCCTCAACGAGGCGCTCGATCTCTTGGGCTCCGAGCGCCATCGCGCTGGTTCGGTGGCCTTCGATGCGAACTGCGCACGGCGTGGCGGTCACGCCATAGGCGGCGAACACCGAGCGGCGATCGTCGAAGAGCACCGTTCCCAGCCCGTACTCGCGCACCTGGTCGGCGCCGTGCGCCGGTGGTCCCCCGATCACCAGGGCAACGGTGACCCGCTCAGCCAGTTCCCCCTGCCATCGGGCGACATCGGGCAGGAGCGCGTCGCACGCCCCGCAGCCAGGTTGCCCGAAGACGAGCACCACCGGGCGGCGGTCCGCTCCCAAGGCGTCGAGTGTCACCGTCCGCCCGGCGTGGTCCGGGAGGGCGAACGGCGCCGAGGTGCTGGGCATTCGGCGGGACCGTCGCCGCAGGAGCACCGGAACCGTCCACAGCCCGAGTGCGATCACGGCGATGCCTAAGCACCATCCGACGAGCCGACCCTCCAGCATGACCAGCACCGCAAGCGTTGCGAAGAAACCGTTCCTGGCCAGGGTCGGCCATCCGATCGGGCCTGACGACAGTCGCCCGAAGCAATGGCAGTCCGGGCTACGGCCCCGAAGCAGATTTGCCAGTACCGCTGCGCTGAACCCGATGAGCAGGGCACAAGCCGCGAGGCCAGCCGCCCAGGACGATCCCACGGCCAGTAAAGCGATGGCGCCGATCTCGCCGCAGATCAGTGCCCATCCGACCAAGCCGGCGGCTCGACTCGGGACGCCGAATGCGGTCACCGCCCGCCTACCGCCACCATCGGACACTTTGGTGATGACGGCCACGCCGAACATCCCGGCGAGAGCAACCCTGGCCAGGATCACCAATCCAGCCACCGCCTCAGCCTCGGCCGGGGGCGCCCAGGCGACGATTCGGAGGGCGTCGCCGGCTCACGTTGCGGAGTGTAATCGGGCTCGTCGACCGTCGCTGAGAGGCAGCACTGGTCCTCGAGGCCATCAACGAGGCCGGTCCGTCGAGGACGACCTCGCCCTCGACCCTGATCCATTCGGACCGCCCCAGCCCAGCAGGCCACTTTGTCACAAGAAGTGGACCACTGAATGGGGTCAAGCCCACCGAGTGGAGATGATGGGACTCGAACCCACGACCCCCTGCTTGCAAAGCAGGTGCTCTAGCCAACTGAGCTACATCCCCGAGCGCCGGTTGACCAAGTAATTACGTGCCCCAGCTTGGAGGAGCAATCCGGGCGAATCGGCCTGTGGCATCTTAGACGGTTGAAATTTGAGACCCGAGTAGCGCACTGTGGCCATGCCAGTGCGATGTATCAGCCGTTCAGCCTGGGAATGGCCAGTGGTTCGGCGCTCGGCACACCCACGGCACGCGGTTCCGACCTCCATGGGGGGAGGGCTGCTTCTCGAGGGCAAGGCCGCACACGTCGGCACCAGAGGCTCCCTGGAGTTGGCCGGCGGCCAGGCCTCCCCGACGCCTCAGTAACGGGTCCCTCGATGTAACAGGTCCCCGGGCCTGGATCAGGCCCCGGTTTCCACCGTCGTTCCAGGCTCGGAGGCCCCTATCCGCTCGCTCCATTGCGCCCTGGAACCGGTTCCTTTGGTTTATGCAATGGAAACATTCCGTTCGATCAATAGAAATACGTGGCTAGTTGAATGGCACCAGGCTGCGGCAGGCCACTCCGGGCACGTGCACCCTCAGATTCTGGGACGAGTTCGGACCATACGCCAGGGGAGCACCCCCCAGCACGGAGATCCGGTAGCGACAAGGAGTACGTATGGCCAAGCAGTCGATGATCGTCGGAAAACCAGCACTCATCGTGGTGGACATCCAACAGGACGGAGCCATGCCCGTGGAAGCCGCTGGCATTCCCCGCATGGACGGCTTCGAGCAGCTCGTAGCCGGGGCCGAGCGCCTGGTGGCGGCGGCCCGACAGGCCACCATCCCTGTCATCTTCTTTCAGGAAGCTCATCGCCGCAGTGGCGTGGACTTCGGCCGTGAACTGGACGGCACCGAGGGTCCCCACTGCATCGAGGGTGAGGAGGGCACCGCGTTGTGGCCCACGCTGCTGCCCCAGGAATCTGACTATTTCATCGCCAAGCGACGGTACTCGTGCTTCTTCGGCACCGACCTCGAGATCCTGTTGAAGGGACTCGGCGTCTCGACCGTCGTCCTCATCGGTGGCCTTACCGACGTGTGCATCCACTACACGTTCGCCGACGCCCACCAGGGCGACTACTACGCCCGAGTGGTCGAGGACTGCGTTCTCGGTTCGAACGAGACTCGCCACGCCGCTTCGCTCGACGCCATGGAGTACCTCCAGGCCGGGGCCCGCCGTACCAGCAACGAGATCATCTCGGGGTTCGAGGAGTTCGGTATCAAACGCTCGTCGTCCGATTCCAAGAACCTCATGGAGGTGGCGTGATGCCCAAGTCCACTACGGCTCCGGTCGTTTCGCGTCGACCCCTTCGTCGCTCACCGATGATCCGAGGGCTCCTGCCCCTCGTGCTCGTGGCCTCACTCATCGGCGGCTTCGCATCGAGCAGTGGATCGGCATCGGCCGCCTCCAGCGTGCCCAAGAGCCACACCCTCCAGCTCAGTTTCCTTCAAGACCCCGGCCAGCCCCCTGATCCCGATGTCTACTATGCCGGCCAGGGATTGCTGTTGACCCGGAACCTGTACGAGGGACTGGTCAAGTACAAGCCGGGTACGGCCAATCGGGTGGTCCAGCCCTCCCTGGCCACCAGCTGGGCCATCTCCAATGGCGGCCTCACCTATACCTTCCAGCTTCGCCAAGGCGTGGTCTTCCACGACGGCACGCCGTTCAACTCGTCGGCCATCAACCCCGACTTCGCCCGTCGGACCGCGGTCAACGGTGGGCCCGCCTACATGGTGGCCGGCGTTGCCTCGGTCCAGACCCCGGGCCCCTACACCGCAGTCATCAACCTGCAGGCTCCCAATACCGCCTTCCTCGACTACCTGGCCTCGTCCTACGGCCCGGTCATGGAGAGCCCGACGGCGCTGGCCAAGTACGCAGGGACGGACAACGACCAGACCTACCTGCAAACCCACGACGTGGGAACCGGTCCGTACACCCTGACCCAAGCCAAAGTCGGTGTGTCGTATCAGCTCCAGGCGTTCCCCCAGTACTGGGGCAAGAAGCCCTACTACACGACGGTCAACATCCCGGTCATCGACAACCTGTCGACCCAGGAGATCCAGTTCAACAGCGGGCAGCTGGCCGGCATCCTCCACGACCTGACCGCCCCGGCGGTGGCCCAGTACCGGGCCAACAGTGCGGTGAACTTCTACGCCCTGCCCGTCATCGAGGAGGAGGGCGTCTACATCAACGAGCATCGAGGATTCCTGACCACCAGGGCCAATCGGCAAGCCGTGCTCAAGGCGGTCAACACCCAGGCCATCGTGGCCGGGGTCTTCCCCAATCGAGCCACCGTCGCCACCCAGGCGACCCCGAAGGGGTTGCTGCCCCCGAGCCTCGGCAAACAGAACATCACCTACGACCCGAGCGCGCTCAGCGCCATCGTCAAGAAGCTGCCGTCGTCGCAGAAGTCATTCACGGTGGGCTACGACTCCGGTGCCCCCGACGACCAGCTCGTGGCCGAACAGATCGCCGCCGAGTTGCAGGCCCTCGGCCTGACCACCAAGGTCGTCGGCTATCAGACGTCGGAGATCTACGGCTGGATCGGCTCGACGCAGTCGGCCGCCAGCCAGGGTCCGGACCTGCTCGTCTACTACGTGTGGCCCGACGCCTACAACGCCTACACCTGGAACCACATCACCTACGACTCGACCGGCGGACTCCAGTACCTCACCTGTTCGGTCCCCGGCATCGATGCCGTCGACACCCAGGCCGTCACCACCGGTTCGACCGCCACCTACAACACCGCCGTCCAGATGGCGGTCAAGGAGGGGTGCTGGCTCAACGTGGCCGACCGGAACGACGCCATGGTGTTCCACCCGTGGATGAAGGGGGTTAACCAGGCCCACGTGGTGGCCATGCCGTGGGCCCTCCTGCTCAACCAGCTCTATCCGGGCTGAGCGGGTACGCCTGTGGCATTGCCCTCTCGCTCGAGTGGCACGTGATGAGGGTGGACGTCGCCCGACGCGAATCCGCCACCGACGCCCCGGTGCCCGCCCGCCGGGTGACGGGCGCCGACAGCCAACCAAAC
>DATMMO010000350.1:0-2883 GCA_035569695.1 Acidimicrobiales bacterium
CCCTCGGCGATCCCGTTCATCCCGTGGAGGTAGGCCTCGCCCAGCTGGCCGCCGTGGGTGTTGATGGGGAGGGACCCCCCCAGCTCGATGTTGCCGTCGCGCACGAAGTCCTTGGCGTCGCCCTTGCCGCAGAAACCGAGCTCCTCCAGCTGGGACAACACGTAGGGGGTGAAGTGGTCGTAGAGCACTGCCGTTTGGATGTCCGCAGGCGACAGCCCCGAGGTCTCCCACAGCTGGCGGGCCACCACACCCATCTCGGCCAGCCCGGAGAGGTCGTCCAGGTAGTAGCTGGTCATCATCTCCTGGCCGTTGCCCGACCCCTGGGCCGCGGCCCGGATGACCGCCGGCGGCTGACGAAGTGAGCGGGCTCGCTCGAGCGACGTCACGACCAGAGCCTGTCCCCCGTCGGTCTCCTGGCAGCAGTCGAGCAGATGGAGGGGCTCGACGATCCAGCGCGACGCTTGATGGTCTTCCAAGGTGATGGGCTTCTCGTAGAACCAGGCCTTCGGATTGGTGGCCGCGTGCTTGCGGTCGGCCACCGCCACCCGGCCCAGGTCCTCGCTGGTCGCTCCGGTCAGGTGGAGGTAGCGCTGTGCCGCCATGGCCACCCACTGGGCCGGGGTGAGCAGGCCCTGGGGCGCGTACCAGGAGAAGTGGGCCGCCTCGGCGTTGGCCACCGGCGCCCGGTTCTGCACGCCGGCCCCGAACCGGTTCCCGGAGCGCTCGTTGAAGGCCCGATAGCACACGACCACATCGGCCACCCCCGACTGGACGGCCAGCGCCGCCTGCTGGATGGTCCCGCATCCCGCCCCGCCCCCGTAGTGGATGCGGGAGAAGAAGGTGAGCTCGCCCATGCCCAGCGACTGGGCCACGTTGATCTCCGGGTTGGTGTCGGCCGTGTAGGTGACCATGCCCTCCACCTCGCTGGGGGCGATCCCGGCGTCGGACAAGGCGGCGTCGACCGCCTCGACGGCCAGCCGGAGCTCGCTGCGCCCCGACTCCTTGGAGAACTCGGTGGCCCCGATGCCCACCACCGCGGTGTTGCCCACGAAGGCATGGGATCGAGCGTCGGTGCCGGCCATCACCCGGCTCCTCTGGAACCCGGTGCGCCGGCCGAATCCGGTGCGCCGGCGGAATCAGTGGCGCCGGCCGGCAACAGCAACCGGACCGTGCCAGTCACGTGGTCCCCCAGGGAGTTGGACCCGGTGAGCGCCACCTCGATAGCCCCTCGCCCCTCGTCGTCGAGGTCCGCTTCCTTGTGGGTCACCGACCCGGTGATGGTCATGGTGTCGTGGGGATAGTTGGGGGCACCCAGGCGGATGTTGACGTCGGTGAGCACCGCGCCGGGGCCGGCCCAGTCGGTGACGAAGCGGCCGACGAAGCCGTTGGTGGAAAGGATGTTCATGAAGATGTCCTTGGAGCCGCGCTGCTGGGCCAGCTCGGGGTCGTGGTGGACGTCCTGGTAATCGCGGGAGGCCAGGGCAGTCGAGGCGATCAGGGTCCGGGTCAGGGGGAGGACCAGATCGTCCAACACGTCCCCCACCTCCACCTCGGCGAACGTGCGGGTCCGACCGTCGTCTCCGATCGGGTGGCGGGCGGCGCTCATGCCGACACGACCTCTCCGGCCCGGAGGTCGGCCACCAGCTGGGAGCCGAGCCGGGCCAGCTGGCTCGAGCCGGCGCCCAACAGCAGCTCGATCTGCTTGCCCCACAGGAAGTAACGGTGCACCGGGTAGTCGACATCGGCGCCCATGCCCCCGTGCAGGTGCTGGGTGGCGTGCACCACCCGCTGGCCGGCATCGGAGGCGAACCAGATGGCCACGGTTACGGCCAGGTGGGCGTCGAGCCCGTTGTCCAAGCGCCAGGCCGCCTGCCACAGGGTGACCCGGATGGCCTCGGTGTCGATGGCCGCGTCGGCCGCCCGGAGCATGGTGCCCTGGAAGGTGGAGAGCGGCTTGCCGAACTGCTCGCGGGTGTTCAGGTACTCGGCCGTCTGGGCCAGGGCCGCTTCGGCCACCCCGACCTGGAGGGCAGACAACCCGGTCCACGCCCGCTCCAGGATCCACGACACCACCGATGCCCCCCGGGCCGGGTCGCCCCCGACCAACAGGTCCGCCTCGGTCACCACCAGCTTGTCGAAATGGAGATGGGGGTGGACCTCCCGGTTGGTGGTCACCGCCGGTTCCACGTTGACCTCGTCGGCTCGGGGGTCGACCAGGGCGATGACCGTTCCCCCGTCGGGGGTGGCCGCGGGGACCAGGACCCGGTCGGCCACGTGGGCGTAGGGCACGGCGAAGGCCGTCCCCGACAGCTTGTACCCGCTCTTCTTCCGGGGGGAGGCGACGACGGACGGCCGCCCCGGTCCCCCGTTGGCCAGGTCGCCGGCCACATCGGCCAGGGCCCCGGACAGGACCACGTTGCCCGAGGCCACGCCGGGCAGCCAGCGTGACCCCTGCTCCTCCGATCCGAACTGGGCCAGCGGCAGTGCCCCCAGCACCAGGGTGGCCCACAGCGGGACGGGCGCCACCACCGCGCCCTGGGCTTCGAGCAGCAGGCTCAGCTCGACCATCCCGTACCCGCCGCCGCCGTACCCCTCGGGTAGGACCAGGCCGAGCAGGTCGGCCTTGGCCAGCTCGGCCCACAGGGCCCGGTCGAACTTCTCTTCGGTGTCTTCGATCTCTCTGACCCGGTCGGGCGTGACCATCCCGGTAAAGACAGCCTGGGCCGATTGCCGCACCGCCTCCTGCTCCTCGGAAAAGGTGAAGTCCATCAGCGCTTGGCTCCCTTCTCGACTGGGCCGGCTGGGTTCACTGCGCCGGCAGGTTCACCGGATCCGTCGGCGGGACGGAACACCGGGAGGGACAGCTCGTCGTCGAAGGACTCG
>DATMMO010000351.1:0-4280 GCA_035569695.1 Acidimicrobiales bacterium
GAACTGGGTGGCCGACTCCCTGGCCGAGATGACGGCAGCCCGCCTGATGACGCTCTACGCGGCATGGAAGATGGACGAGGTCGGCCCGGCCGAGGCCCGAGTCGAGATCGCCATGATCAAGTACTACGGGGCCAGCGTGCTCTACAACGTGATCGACCGGGCCATTCAGGTCCATGGCTCCCTGGGCTTCTCCACCGATCTGCCGCTGGAGTCGATGTACCGGGCCGCCCGGGCCGCCCGCATCTACGACGGGCCCGACGAGGTGCACAAGGTGACGGTGGCTCGCCGGGTCCTGAAGGAGTATGCCCCGGTCGATGTCCCCACCGAGCATGTGCCCACCCGTCGGATCGCGGCCAAGGAACGCTTCGCCTCACTGCTCGACGCGGCCACCGCCGACCATTGAGCCGGCGTGCCCACATCGAGATCGAGGCCCACATCGAACGGTAAAGCGACGATGCCGGCCGGCCTGGTCCTGACCCCGGGGGCCGGAGCGGGGAGCGACCAGCCCTCGTTGGTGGCCATCGAGGAGGCGTTGGCTCCTGCCGGTGTGCGGGTCGACCGCATCGACTTCCCCTATCGGCTGGCGGGAAAGAAGGCACCCGATCGACCCCCGGTCCTGTTGGCCACGGTGATCGAGGCAGCCGACGCCCTGGCCACCGAGCTGGGGGTCGATGGCACCAGGATCGCCGTAGGCGGACGGTCCATGGGCGGTCGCATGTGCTCCATGGCCGTGGCCGATGGGATGGCGGCGGCGGCGCTGGTCCTGGTGAGCTATCCGCTGCACCCGCCGGGGAAGCCCGAGCGGTTGCGGACCGAGCACTTCACCTCCATCACCGTTCCCTGCCTCTTCGTGTCGGGCACCCGCGACTCGTTCGGTACTCCAGCCGAGTTGGAGTCGGCCACCGCGGCCATCCCCGGCCCGGTGACCCATGTCTGGCTCGAGGGCGGCGACCACGGCCTCCGACGCAAGGACGCCGACGTGGCCGATCACGTCCGCCACTGGTTGCTCGCCCTCTGACCGAGGGTGGCCTGGCGGCCGCCGGCTCAGCAATCAGCCGGCTCAGCAATCAGTACCGATAGGAATCGGGCTTGAACGGGCCGTCCACGGAGACGCCGATGTACTCGGCTTGTTCCTTGGTCAGCGTCGTCAGCCTCACACCCAGCGCGTCGAGGTGCAGTCGGGCCACCTTCTCGTCGAGGTGCTTGGGCAGCACGTAGACCTTGTTCTCGTACTGGCCGGACTGGGTGAACAGCTCCACTTGGGCCATGGTCTGGTTGGTGAACGAATTCGACATCACGAAGCTGGGGTGACCGGTGGCGTTGCCCAGGTTGAGCAGGCGGCCCTCGGACAGGACGATCACGGCGTGACCGTCGGGGAAGACCCACTTGTCGACCTGGGGCTTGATGTTGATCCGCTCGATCCCGTCGATCTTGGCCAGGCCGGCCATGTCGATCTCGTTGTCGAAGTGGCCGATGTTCCCCACGATGGCCTGATGCTTCATCTTGGCCATGTCACCGGCAACGATGACGTCCTTGTTGCCGGTGGTGGTCACGAAGATGTCGGCGTAACCGACCACGTCCTCGAGCGTGGCCACCTGGTAACCCTCCATGGCGGCCTGGAGGGCACAGATCGGGTCCACCTCGGTGACGATGACGCGGGCCCCCTGGCCGCGCAGTGAGTCGGAGCACCCCTTGCCCACGTCGCCGTAGCCACAGACCACGGCGACCTTGCCCCCGATGAGCACGTCGGTGGCCCGGTTGATGCCGTCGATCAGCGAGTGGCGACAGCCGTACTTGTTGTCGAACTTCGACTTGGTCACCGCGTCGTTGACATTGATGGCCGGGAACAGCAGCTCGTTGTTGCGCTCCATCTCGATGAGACGGTGGACCCCGGTCGTCGTCTCCTCGGAGACACCCTTGATGCCGTTGGCGATGGTCGTCCACCGCTGACCGTCCTGGGTCAGGCTGGCCGTGAGCACGCCGAGGACCACGGCGAACTCCTCGGAGTCGGCGGTGGACGGGTCGGGCACGGCGCCGGCCTTCTCGAACTCGACACCCTTGTGCACCAACAGGGTGGCATCGCCACCGTCGTCGAGGATCATGGTCGGTCCCTCACCCGGCCACACCAGGGCCTGCTCGGTGCACCACCAGTACTCCTCCAGGCTCTCGCCCTTCCAGGCGAACACGGGCACGCCTTGGGGGTCCCCCACCGTGCCCTCGGGGCCCACGGCTACGGAGGCGGCGGCGTGATCCTGGGTGGAGAAGATGTTGCAGCTGGCCCACCGCACCTCGGCCCCCAGTGCGGTCAGTGTCTCGATGAGGACCGCGGTCTGGACGGTCATATGCAACGAACCGGTGATCCGGGCTCCCTGGAGGGGCTTTTCGGTCCCGAACTCGGCCCGCATGGCCATGAGGCCGGGCATCTCGTGCTCGGCCAGCACGATCTCCTTGCGGCCGAACTCCGCAAGCGACAGGTCGGCCACCTTGAAGGCGGGGCGGTTCTGGTCGCTGGTCATGCGATCTCCTTGTGCTGGGCCGGCCGGGTCGGGCGGCGCGAGTGACATGGGGCAGAGCCCGGAACACGGCGGTGCGCTGCCCGTCCGGTTGGGGACGCCGAGGACTCTCGGCCCCTCAACGCTAGCGCAAGGGCACCGGCGAACCGGGCAGGGCCGGGCAGGTCGGTGATGCCCACCAGCCCGAGGATGTCGCCAGCTGGTGGCGGCCCGAGGGACGCTCCCGGTACTCCCTAGAATCCCTGGGTATGCCCGACCTGGATCTCGACAACGTAGCCAGCGCGACCACGGACTCGCCGGCCTGGTTCCGGTGGGCGTTGGACGCAGCCGTGGCCACCGAGCACGTCTCGGTGGACGGGTGCTCGATCGCCTTTCGCCGCTGGGGCGATCGGACCTGCCCGGGGGTGGTGCTGGTGCACGGGGGTGGGGCCCATAGCCGCTGGTGGGACCACGTGGCCCCGTTCCTGGCCGCCGAGTGCAGCGTCGCCGCCCTCGACCTGTCCGGCCACGGTGACAGCGGAAGGCGGGACCGGTACACCTTCCCCCAGTGGGCGCGGGAGATCATCGCCGTGGCCGCGGAGCTGACCGGACCCGAGCCTCCTGTGGTGGTGGCCCACAGCATGGGGGGCCTGGCCGCCATCCGCGCTGCGGCCACCTCGGGGGACAGGATGAAAGGGGTCATCATCGTGGACTCGCCGGTCTGGGACTTCTCGCCCGAGGAAGCGGCCGCTCGGGATCAGGGCGTCTTCGGCCCGCTGCGCGTCTACCCCACCCTCGAGGCTGCCCTGGCCCGGTTCCACCCGGTGCCCGACCAGCCCGGCTCGCTGCCCTACGTGATCGACCATGTGGCCCGGACCTCGGCCCACCAGGTTCCCGGTGGTTGGAGCTGGAAGTTCGATCCGGCCTTCCACGACGGCTTCGAGCGTCCCGACCCCGACCTGCTCTCGGTCGTCTCCTGCCGCGTGGCCCTGTTGCGGGCCCAGTTCGGTCTGGTCACTCCGGACATCGGGACCTTTATGTACGAGAAGCTGGGTCGCAACGCGCCGGTGATCGAGATCCCCCTGGCCCACCACCACGTGATGCTCGATCAGCCGCTGTCCCTGATCACCGCCATCCGCACCCTGCTGGCCGACTGGCGCCACTCGGCTGCCGTCCCCAAGGAGTGGTCGTAGGCCGCGTCGTTGGGTTCAGGCGTCGGTTCCCTTGCCCGGCCGCGCCGTCCGGTCAGGGAGTGGTGCCGACCGGGGATATCTGGGGCGATTCCTGAGGATTGCCGGGACAGGTGGTAAGGGACGGGTCGGCGGCGAAGAGGGCGGCGGTCTGGTTGGGGGGATAGACGCGAAATCCCGTGGCCGAGACGGGCGTGCAGTTGAGGATGCCCGGATTGGCCTGGCGGAAGATGGCCATGGTGGTTTGGCCGGCCGGGAGGGAGACCAGCGGGGTGGCCTGTCCCGTCCGGGCTGCCGCTGCTCCGAGCTGGGCCCCGTTGGCGCCCACGATGGAGACGCCCGGATAGCCCTGGAGCGAGCAGGTGGTGGTTCCGGTGTTGGTGAACACCAGCGGCACGATCAGGGAACCGGCGGCACCCTGGGACTGGCCGACGGCCACCGACAGCTTTGCCGACGTACAGGGGGGCACGCCTGCGGCGGTGGTGGTAGTCGGGGCGCTGGTGCTGGTGGTCGGAGCCACCGTGGTCGTGGTGGTGGGCGCCCTCGTCGTCGTGGTGGGGTGCTTCTGGGTGGTGGTCGTCGTCGTGGTCTTGGTGGT
>DATMMO010000352.1:0-5114 GCA_035569695.1 Acidimicrobiales bacterium
GTGCCGATGTCGGTGACGGTGTGGCCACCACCCTCGAGGTGCTCGATGACGGCGCCCTTCAGGACGAAGCCGGCATGATCGGAGCCGATGACGATTCGCATGGTCAGCTCCTCCAGGAGAACCGGGCCAGCCGCTCGGGACGCACGTAGCCGCCCTCGGCGAACCACCGGGCAGCGTGCTCCAGGGCGTCGAGTGCCGTCCTCGAGCTGTAGCCGATCTCGGTACGGGCCCGGGAGTCGTCGAAGGACATCTGGGTGGTGGACATCTTGGCCGCCTCCAGGGGTACCGATGGGGCCCGGCGGAGCAGCCGGCCCTCGACCAGCTCGGATACCTGGGCGGCGGCCAGGGCCAGGCCGTTGGGGACCCGGTGTGTCGGCGCCGGCAAGCCGGTGACTTCGGCCAAGCCGCCCAGGATCTCTTGGAGCGACAGGTTCTCCCCGCCCAGGATGTAGCTCCGCCCGATCGACCCGCGCTCGGCAGCCAGCACATGGCCGTGGGCGACGTCGTCGACGTCGACGACGTTCAAGGTGGTGTCGACAAAGACGGGGATCCGGCCGTTGAGGAACTCGAGCACGGTCCGCCCGGTGGGCGTGGGCCCACGATCACGGGGCCCGACGGGCATCGTCGGCTGTACCAACATGACCGGGAGCCCCTCGGCCGCGGCCCGCAGCACCTCGTGCTCGGCCACGTACTTGGACTGCTTGTACCCACCAAAGAGGTGGTCAACGTGGGCGTATGAGGTCTCGTCCACCGGACGACCCTGCGTAGCGCCCTTCAGCCCCAGGGTGCCCACGGTGCTGGTGTAGACGATGCGCTCGCTGTCGGCCTGCTTGGCCCCGGCCAGCACGTTGCGGGTGCCCTCGACGTTGATGGCGTAGAACGACTCGGGGTCCTTGGCCCAGAACCGGTAGAGCGCAGCGACGTGGAAGACGGCGCGGCAGCCGTCGGCCGCCTTGGCCACGGCGGCGGCGTCGCGCAGATCGGCGATCACCTCCTCGACGTCGAGCCCGTCCAGGTTCTCGCGGTCGCCCCCCGGTTCCACCAGGGCCACCACGTGGACGTCACGCCCGCACAGCTCGCGGGTGAGGGCCGAGCCGATGAACCCGGCCGCCCCCGTGACCAGCACCCGATCGCCTCGATCGAGGGACCAGGTGGCGGCGGGTTCCGCCATCAGGCCGACGCCTCCGCCGTCGCCGCCACCGGAGTCCGGTCCTTGGAGCGGCGCAGCGTGTTCATGGCCATGGTCATCCCCACCTCGACCAGCAGGCCCGAGCTGCGGTGGGCATCGGCCAGGACGTCGTCCAGGGCGGCGATGAACGAGTCGATCTCCGCATCGGTGATGTTGAGCGGGGGCAGGAGCTTGATGATGTTCACGTTGTCCGCCGCCACCTGGGTCAGGATCTGATGACGATGGAAGAGCGGCACCACGATCATCTGGGCGAACAGGCCCTTGCGGGTCAGCTCCATCATCTTGAAGCGGGCCCTCGATCCCCGGGCCTTGGGCTCGCCGAAGATCAACCCGATCATCAGCCCCTTGCCCCGCACCTCGTGCAGGAGCTCGTACTTCTCGACCAGCGGCGTCAGCCCGTCCATGAAGCGGGAGCCGGACCGCCGGGCCCGCTCCAGGATGCCCTCCTCGTCGATGGCCGCCAGTGTGGCCAGGCCGGCGACCATGGCCATCTGGTTCCGGGAGAAGGTGGAGGAGTGGACGACAGCTCGGTCCATCGACGTGTAGACGCCGTCGAGCACCTTGGCCGAGCACAACATGGCCCCCACCGGGATGTAGCCGCCGGAAAGGGCCTTGGACACGGTGATGATGTCGGGCTCGACCCCCCAGTGCTCGTGGCCGTAGAACTTCCCGGTTCGGCCCAGACCGGCCTGCACCTCATCCGCCACCAACAGCGTCTTGTGGCGACGGCACAGATCCTGGACATTGGCCCAGTACTCGTCGGAGGCCATGTAGACGCCTTTGCCCTGGATGGGCTCGACCACGAAGGCGGCCACGTCCCCTTTGGCCAGCTCCTTGGCCAGGGCGTCGGCGTCACCGAAGGGGATGGCCTGGCAGCCGGGCAGCAGTGGCCCGAAGCCCTTGCGGAAGTCCGTTCCTCCGTTGAGCGACAGGGCCCCGTTGGTCAGCCCGTGGAAGGCGTGGTCGCAGTAGAGGATCCGGGAGCGCCGGGTGCTGTAGCGGGCGAACTTGATGGCCACTTCGACGGCCTCGGCCCCCGAATTGGTGAACACCACCCGCTCGATCCCGGGATGGGACCGGGCCACCAGCTCCTTGGCCAACAAGCCAGGGAGTACGGCGCAGTCCAGTTGGGCCAAGTTGGGCAGGTCGGCATCGAGCGCTTGGTGCAGCGCGTCCTTGATGCCCGGGTGGCTCCGGCCCAGGGCGAACACCCCGAAGCCGGACAGGAGGTCCAGGTACCGATCGCCGCGGTCGTCGACGAGCATGGAGCCCTCGCCGCGCACGTAGAACCGATCGAAGCCGATGGTCTTGAGCATCTTGACCATCTGGGGGTTCATGAACTCGGTGTGCAGCTCGAAGTTCTCACCTCGATGCTGTTCCAGTAGTGCAGCTAGGTCGAATGCCACGCACAGCCTCCGGTCGCGGGTGTGCCGGTCAGCGTAGTGGGCGCTCCCGGCCCCATTGGTACCTTTGACCAGCGCGCTCCTGGGAAACGGCGGCACTGCGCCGCCGATCGGTCGGCCCATCGAGCGGCCGGCGGCCGATCAGCTGTCGAACTTCACCACGCCTCGGATGTTGAGCCCGGCGGCGAGGTCCTCGTAGCCTTTCTGCACCTCGTCCAGGCTGTACTCGTGGGTGATCAGCTCATCCACCTCGAGCTGACCGTCCTGGTACAGGCGGATCAGGTTGGGGATCTGCACTCGTGGGCTGGCCGAGCCGAAGACCGTGCCCAGCAGCGACTGGTTGAACATGGCGAAGTTGAACAGGTTGAGCTTGACGTCGGTCTGGTCGAAGGGAGCGATGGCCGTGGCCACCACCCTGGCGTCCTTGGAGCCCAGCTGCATGGCCGGGGCGACCAGGTCGCCGGTCAGCACGCCAGGGGTGAGGACGACCACATCGGCCATGCGTCCCTCGGTGAGGTCGGGCAGCACCATGTTCGCCTCCTCGATGGAGGAGGCACTGTGGGTGGCCCCGATCAACTTGGCCTTGTCCGTCTTGAACGGCAACGGGTCCACGGCCACGATGGCCCGCGCCCCGGCGATCCGGGCGCCCTGGATGGCGCCGGAGCCCACACCGCCGCAACCGACCACGACCACGACTTCGCCCGGCTTCACCTTGGCCCGGTCGACCGACGACCCGAACCCGGTGGACAGCCCGCAGCTGATCAGGGCCACGGCCCGAAGCGAGACGTTGGGGTCGACCTTGACCACGGAGGCCTCGTTCACCACCATGGACTCGGAGAACGTCCCCAGCTGGGTCATCCGGTTGAGGTTCTCGCCGTTCCAGGTGTAGCGCCAGGTGCCGTCGCTCATCATCGGCCCGCACAGCGTGGCCATGCCCAGGTCGCACAGATGCTGGCGACCCGACGCGCACCAGAAACAACGGCCACAGGAGGGGATGAAGGACGAGGACACATGGTCGCCCACGGCCACCGTCTCGACCCCGGGGCCGACCTCGGTGACGATCCCGGCCCCCTCGTGCCCGCCGACCATGGGGAACATCGACTTCACGCCGAAGACCTGGAGGATCTCGGGGGCCACGCTCATATCACCCGAACGGAGGTGCTCGTCGGAGTGGCACATCCCGGCATAGGCCATCTGGACCTTGACCTCGTGGGCGCCAGGAGGCTCGACGTCGACCTCCTCGACCGTCCATGGCTCGTGGAGCCCGGTGCACAGTGCCGCTCGGATCTTCATGGGTAGGCCTCCCCTTGTCGTGTCGTCAGCTTCGCGCTGCGACCGCGTCTCCGTCGAGCGCGCGGCCGGCCCGTGCCGGCACGCCCGCGACGACCGGACGCACGCTAAACCGTAACGCGTTCTAGATGGCCGGCGCTTCCAGGTTACGGGCGGCCGGCGGCCGGTCCGGCCATTGATAGATGGGTCACCGGCGGAAGCCGGTGGCCAGGAGCCGAAGGGCCCGGTCCACCTCGGCCGTCAGGTCCTCCACGTCGTGATGGGCCCATCGGGCGAACGCGGCCATGGCCGCGCCCAGGGCGGCGTGGGCCAGGGTCTGGGGGCCCAGGTCGTCGGGTCCCTCTCCCCGACGCTCGGCCGCGAACTCGGCCACCACCTGGCGCCACTCGGCGTAGCGCACGGCCGAATGGGCCACCAGGGTGGGGACCGTACTGATCAGGTTGACCCGGATCCGCAGCTCGTCGAGCTCGCCGGCGCCGAACCGGTTGGTGCTGACGACGGCGCGGCGAAGGACATCCATGAGCGGTTCGTCGGCCGGTGCCTCGTGGAGATGCTGGCGAAGGCGCACGAGCTCGACGGCGAACTCGCCCCAGACGATGTCCCGTTTGGACTCGAAATAGCGGAACAATGTCCGGCGGCTGATGCCGACCGCGGCGGCGATGTCCTCGACCGTGGTCTCGTCGAACCCGTTCCGCTCGAAGAGCCCGAGGGCCACCCGGGCGATCTGCGCCCGCGTGGTGCTGGGCCGGCGGCCTCTCGCCACTTCCGCCGGCGCTGCGTCGGCTGGCGCTGCCTCGGCCACAGCCTCGCCCCCCTCTCGTCCACGCATGATCACCACTCTCTCACCATGTGGCTTCCATTATGGCATCGAGTGCACTAAGTTATCCGCTACCGTCAAGACGCCGGGCCACACCGGCACATCACTGGGGAGGTTCACATGACAGATCTACTGGCAGATCCGCAGGCAGCAACGACCACGGCACCGGTCGCCGACGAGGCCGAAAGCGACGAGCTGGTCGAAGAAGAGCTCCTGGTCGAGGACGTCTCCATCGACGGGATGTGCGGCGTCTACTAGGCCGCACCGGCTCACCACCGCACCGGCTCACCACCGCACCGCCCATGTCCACCGCCGCCAGCGAGGCCACGGCCTTCGACAACGGACGGCCGTGGGCGCTCAACCCCCAGGTCGCGCTGCGACCCGAGTCGTTCGGCGCCCTGGCCTATCACTTCGG
>DATMMO010000353.1:0-6566 GCA_035569695.1 Acidimicrobiales bacterium
GCTACTTCGGGGCCGGTTCGACTTGGTATCGCTACAAGTTCGTCACCGCTGCCGGGTTGAACCGCCAGCACATCATGGTCGATGCCCTGACCGCGCCTTCGGTCGGGCCGCTCTCGGTGTACCCGGCCATCTCGTGCTATCGCCTCTTCGTCCCCTACGTGCAGTCGGCCACGTCCATACCGCTCGGACATGGGGTCACGGCCACCGTCATCTACGCCAACGCCTACTCCGCTCCCTCACCGGTACAGGCCCAATGGGCCCTGATCACCTGGACGTGGAAGATCCCCGGTCGCACCACGACCACCTATCAGCGGATGACGGTGCTCACCCTCGAAGACCCCACCAGCGTGGCCGGCTTCCCCGTTCCCGCCGCTCCGGGGGCCAACAACAGCGTTCGGACCACCTTCACCAACATCCTGCGGGGCGTGTCGACCACGGCCAGTCCGGCGCCGACGGCATCGACGATGAACCGCATGATCGCCTTCTCCAAGCAGGTGGTGGCCCAACAGTCGGCGGCGAGCTCGACGTGATCGGCTCCGACGACGTCAGGCTGTCCGAGGTCGAAGCCGGAGCATTGCATCAGAGTGTGCACGGCCTATTTGAGGGCCAACCGAACATGTCGGCCGCAGTCACGGTGACCCGGGGCCAGCGCGTTGCCCTTCTCGGAGCGTTGGCCGTGGTGGTGGCGGCCCTGGTGCTGTGGCCCCGACAGACCGGGGTCACCCTGGTGGCCCTGGCCATGGTCATGTATCTCTCCAACCTGACGGATCGGGTCGTGCTTTTCTCCCGCGGCGTGGGCAGTGCTCCCGAGATCGCCGTCAGCGATGAGGAGGCACGCGCCGTCGCCGATGACGACCTCCCCCACTACACCGTCTTCGTCCCGGCCTTCGACGAGCCCGAGGTGGTGACCCGGCTGATCCATAGCCTCGGAGCCCTCGACTATCCCGACGACAAGCTCGACATCCAGCTGCTGCTCGAGGCCGACGACGAGAAGACCGTGTCGTTGGCCTACGAGGGGCTTCGCTCCGGGGTCCTGAGAGCCAACATCGTCCTTGTCCCTGCGGCCGAGCCCCAGACCAAACCGAAGGCCTGCAACTACGGGCTGCAGTTCGCCCGGGGGTCCTTCGCCACCATCTACGACGCCGAGGACCTGCCCGAGCCGCTGCAGCTGCGCCGGGCCGTCGTCGCCTTCGGGCGGTTGCCCCATCGTGTGGCCTGCATCCAGGCCAAGCTCTCGTACCACAACGACCGGCAGAACCTCCTGACCCGGTGGTTCACCTCCGAGTACAACCAGTGGTTCGGGTACATCCTGCCCGGCCTGATGACAACGGATTCCCCCATCCCCCTCGGGGGTACGTCCAACCACATCCGCACCGATGTATTGCAGGAGGTCGGCGGGTGGGATCCTTACAACGTGACCGAGGACGCCGACCTGGGCATCCGGTTGGCCCGGGCCGGCTACCGGACGGCGGTGCTCGAGTCGGTGACCCTCGAAGAAGCCAACAGTGACCCGATCAACTGGTTGCGTCAACGCTCGCGCTGGTACAAGGGCTATTTGCAGACGTTCCTCGTCCACACGCGCCAGCCCCGGCGGGTATGGAAAGAGCTCGGACCGCGAGGCTTCCTACGCTTTTGTAGCATCACCGCCGGGACTCCGGTCATCTCGGTGGTCAACACCTTCTTTTGGGGACTGACGCTGTCCTGGGAACTGGGACAGCCGGGATTCATCCGCGTCCTTTTCCCGCCGTGGCTCTTCTACCCGGCCATGATGTCTCTGTTCTTCGGAAATACGGCCATGATCTACTGCGGCCTGGTGGCGGCGCGGGTGGACCGGAATCCCAGACTGCTCGGCGCCTGCCTGTTGGTACCGGCCTACTGGGTGCTGATGAGCGTGGCTGCCATCAAAGCGTTTGTGCAGCTCGTCTTCCAGCCGTCGTACTGGGAGAAGACAGTGCACGGACTCGATAGTCGAACCGACGACGAACTAGTGGGCTCGGGCACCCTCGAGGGCCCATGACCATCGCCCCCGCTCCTCCGGTTGCGCCCTCGAATCCACCGGTTACAGACCCTGAGCGGCCGGCTATCCGCCCTGAGCACCACCTCCAACCCGGTCCCGGGCAGACAGCCGAAAGTAGCAGACCCAAGCGACGCCTCGACCCGCTCCATGATTACCGATCGAGTGATCGAAGGCGACGCCACCCCTCGGGCGCCGGACTCTACTTCGTTATGTTCGCCGCCTATGCCGCAGTGGGCATGGTTCTCTCGCTGCATTTCAACCTGGTGGACTCCGACGCGCCAAGCCGCGTAGCCAACGCCGGGTACGTGCTGTTCAGCCGGGATCCCCACCTCGGAGCCATCGGCTTTGTCTGGAACCCGATCCCCAGTCTGACCGAGATCCCGCTGCTCCTACTCAGTCACCTGTGGCCGCCGATGTTGAGCCAGGGCCAGGCGGGAACCTTCATGGCTGCCGCCTTCATGGCCGGTGCCGTGTGGCAGGTCCGGGGGATCACCCTCGATCGCGGCGTGCCCGCCCTGTGGCGGTGGATCATTATCGCCGGTTTCGCACTCAACCCGATGATCTTCCTTTATGGCGGGAACGGAATGAGCGAGGCGCCCTACGTCTTCTTCACCCTGTGGGCAGTGCGGCGGCTGCTACGGTGGGTTCGCAGTGACCAGGTCAACGACCTGGTGGTGGCCGGGGTCGCCCTCGGGCTCGACTACCTGACCCGCTACGAGGCGGCCATGGCCGCGGCGGCGGCCACCGCGGTGGTGATCGGCGTGGCCATGCTCCGGAGCTCGGCCAGAGGTAGGCGCGAGCGGGCCAAGCTCGCTGCGGTGGATGGCACGGTGGTGGCCTTCCCGTTCTTCGTTTGTTTCATGGGATGGACGCTGGCCAGCTGGATCACCACGGGGGTCGCGTTCTCGCAGTTCTCCTCCCAGTACGGCAACTCGTCCCAGGTCTCCAACGCGTCGTCCGGGGTGGCCGCGTTCCAACGGCTGGCCGGCGGCCCCATCACCATCGTGGTCCGCGACGTCTTGTACCTTGAGCCCCTGCTGCCCCTGCTCGTCATCGTGGTCCTGGTGCTGGCCGTGCGGCGGACCGAGGTCGACACCCTCGTTCCCATTGGTGTGTTCGGGGGCGTGCTCATGTTCGAGGCCTACGCCCAATTCTCAGGCCAGACCTTTGCCTGGTTCCGGTTCTTCATCATGACCGTGCCCCTGATGGTGGTGCTGGCCACGCTGCTGTGGCCCTGTCGGGGCGACGGCCACCCCGACCGCCTCGGCGCCATTGCCGCCCCCGGCAATGGCGTGCTCAGCCGGCGCCTGCGGGCCGTCGAGCTCGGGCCCGGTATGGCCCGTTTGTCGCGGCGCATGTCGCCGATGGCCACCTCCAGGAGGAACCGGGCCATCGTCGGGGGTTTGTTCGTCGCCGTCTTCGTCCTGTCGTCGATCCCGGCCACGTGGGCGGGAATGATGAACCCGCTGGTCGGCACCCAGAGCGAGCAGACCGGGCTGCACGCCGTGGTCGACTCGGGCTTCCGCTCGCCGGCCCCTTCCGCTCTGCGCAACAACGCCTATGTGGCCAACTACATCGACCAGCTGAATCTGCCCGATGGGTCCGTCCTCATGGACACCTTCATCGGGTGGGACGTCTGGCTGCAGTCACAGCACCGGAAGCAGTTCGTGATCACCAGCGACTACGACTTCGCCGCGTTCCTCAATGCTCCCTACGAGAGCGGGATCCGCTACATCCTGGTTTCCGATCCGGTACAGGACGCCCGGGCCGATGCCATCAACCAGCGCTATCCGACGATCTACCGGGACGGAGCCGGTATCGCCTCACTGGTCATGACCGTTCCGGCGACGGGGGACGACCAGACCTGGCGGCTCTACCGCGTGAACCCTCTTTGAGAGCTCTACCGAGTCAATCCTCTTTCGGGTAGCGCATCGTCGATGGCCGGCTTGGCGGCGGCCCAGGTCCGTTCTCGGACATCACCGGACATCACCGTGAGACCGATCACGTATCCGGCAATCACGGTTGAGATAAGTATTCCCAACAACATCGACCAAGGCATCGTCGTCATCACCCCTCAGTAGCAAGCCGAGCACCTACCGCATGAGTAGGAGATCGGCTACCTCACCCCATCATAAGTGTGTTTTGCACCCCGTCCAGTAGTCAGGCCGTTTCGATTGCCACTGAGGGTGGCGCGATCCGTCTCGAAACGGGATGATTGGGATGTTCGCTCGTGGGGGAAAAGACATGGGAGACGACGACGTTCGTGACGGGATGCAGAATTGCGCCCCTCCCCGGACCAGTCCGATGATGGAGCACTCGGTTCGGGAGGCGGTCACAGCCAATGGAAGCCATCGGCACGTCGGTTCGCATTAGCGCGTCTACGAGCAGAGCAGGGCGAACGGCGCTGCGGTCGGGAATCGCAGCCGTCGCCCTTGTCACCTGCCTGTTCTTGCCTTTGGCGGTGGCGCCCACGACCAAAGCCTCTGCCGCGATGCCCGTGCTGTCAGCCCAAGGGAGCGCGCTGATGTTCAATGGACAGCCAGCCAACCTCGTCGGCGTGAATGCTCGGGGTTTGGCGTCAGAGGCCGGGTCGACCTCGACGTGTTCGTCATCCAACACCGATTCGCAAGTCACAGAAGTCATTGATTCACTACCGGTCGGGGCCGTGCTGCGCTTCGAAGCCTTCCAGGGTGGCTACGCCACCAATCCCACCACTGGTTCGCTCGACTTCGCCGGCATCGATCGTGTCTTTGCCGACGCCACAGCCCATGGTGTGCTTCTCATCCCGGTCCTGGCCAACGAGTGGGGCCAGTGCGACGACGGTCAGCAAAAGGGTCTCGATTGGTTTAATGGGGGTTTCGCCGCCGCCTCCCCTCCGTCCTTGTCCAGTGCGGCTGGGCTGCCGACGCCCGCCCTCTCCTACCGGTCATACGTGCAGGCATTTGTCGAGCGTTACCGGAGCTCACCGGCACTGGCCATGTACGAGCCCATCGGCGAGCCGGTCGCCTCCACCTGCACCGGCACGGCCAAGCTTGACGGGTGTTCAGCTCCATGGGTCTGTGACGAGCCTGCCGCCACTGCCGCCCTCCGCTCCTTCTACGACACCATCGGTGCTGACATCAAAGCGCTGGACTCGGCCCATCTCATCGAGTCCGGGTTCGGGTCGAACGGCGCGTGCGGTCTCCAAGGTGCAGATATCTCCACCGTGGCCGCCAGCTCGGAAATCGACGTGTTGTCCTTTCACGACTACAACGGGGCCATACCGCTCGATACCCAACCAGCGGGATCCAGCCCGGCCGACGAGATCAGCCGGGCGGTCGCACTGGGCAAGCCCATCATCGACGCCGAAGCGGGCATCCAGGCCTCGAGCACCGACGCGAGCTGCGTCACCCCGGCCGTTCGGGCTGATGAGCTGCGCCACAAGGAACAGGCCCAATTCGCCGCCGCGGTGAGCGGATTCCTGGTGTGGAACGAGGAGCCTTCGTTTTCGGGCACCACGTGCGATCAAACCATCACCCCGACCGACCCCGTGCTGGCTGCCGTGATCACCAACGCGCCGACCATACCCCCGTCACCGGCATCGGCCACGAGCATCGCCAACCGCACGGTGGCGGGCCTGAACTTCTCCGCGGCCGACCTCGCTGGCGTCAACTTCGCCGGTTACGACCTGAGCCATGCGAACTTCTCCGGGGCCGACCTCACCGGCGCCGATCTTGACGGGGCCACGGTGACCGGTGCGGACTTCAGAGGCGCCACGCTCACGTCGGTGCACGCAGCCAAGCTTGTCGGGTCAGGAACGTTCCCTTCGGGATGGTTAGTTGTCGATGGCGACCTGTTCGGGCCTGGCGCGTCGCTGATCGGTGACGATCTCTCCGGATTCGACCTGCGGGGGTTGGCACTGACCGGGGCCGACCTCGACAGCACCATCTTGGAGGGGGCCAACCTCTCAGGGGTCGATCTGTCCAGCACGTCGTTGCACGGGGTGACGGCGCACGGGGTCATCGGGACCCCGCAGTTGCCGGCGGGATGGGCCCAGCTGGGAGGAGTTCTCCTCGGACCTGGCGCCAATCTCACCAATGTCATACTGCCGGCGGGCACCATTGCCAACGTCAATCTGCACGGAGCCAACCTTTCCGGTGCCGACCTCAGCGCGGTGCAGCTGGTAAACGTGGCGTCAAGCAACATCGCCAGCTACTGGCCCACCCAACTTCCCAGTGGCTGGACCCTTCTCGGAGGCCTTCTACTCGGTCCGTCGGCCAACCTCACCGATGCCACCCTCGCTGGCCTCGACCTCGGCGGGGTGAACCTGGCCCATGCCACCTTGACCGGTGTGAGCGGTCGAGATCTGACCGGATCGCCCCAACTACCCGCATCGTGGGTCCTCCGCGCCGGATCCCTGCTCGGGCCGACTGCCAATCTCGTCGGCGTCAACCTCTCGGGGTCCGACCTCACCGGCGTGAACCTGTCGGGGGCCAACCTCGCTTCCGTCGGGCTCCAGGGTGCCACCCTGACCGGGGCCAACCTCGTCGGCGCCACGTTGACGGGGGCT
>DATMMO010000354.1:0-3220 GCA_035569695.1 Acidimicrobiales bacterium
ATCTCGTCGACGTCGTCGATGAGGTCTGGTCGCGCCGTGATGTCGCGCCCGCCGAGTCGAATCCGTTCGGGGCGCCCGGGCTCGAGGTTGAGCTTCCAGTTCCCGCCGCCCGGCGTGAGCAACGAGTCGCCGTCTCTGACGTAACTGACTGGTTGTCGATAGGACCTTCCGCTGCGCCGTCCGGTGAGGTAGAGGAGCATGAGCCGCTTGCTGAGCGGTGTTGCGAATGGCAGTCCGAGGATTCGACGCATGGGCGGGTTGACCAGTCGCATCAATCTCGCTTGGCGTCGCATTCGCGGTGGCTGTTCAGTCATCGATTTCTCCGTTCTCATGGTGCTCTTCGTCTCGCTTTCGTCGTTGAGCGTTGGTGGCCGAGCTGGCCGGTCAGACAAGGACGGAGCCACCGGCCACGTCCAGGGTGATCCCACTGATCCACGAGGAATGCTCCGTGGCGAGGAACAACGCGGCCTGGGCCACGTCATCGGGCGTCCCGAGGCGCCGGATCGGATGGCTGTGGCGCAGCTGATCTTGGATTGCCTCGGGAATTTGCCGTTGATTGCGCTCGGTAAGGATCGTCTCAGGAGCGAGGCAGTTGACCCGCACACCGTCGGGACCCGCCTCGGCGGCCAGCTCTTTGCTGAGCACCTCGATACCCGCTTTGGCCGCCGCGTAGGCCAGGGGGGACTGGGCCGTCGGGCGGCGGGCCGCGGCCGAAGACATCGTGATGATGGTGCCGTGGCCGCGTTGTCTCATCCCGGGCAGGAATGCCTTGATGGTCAGAAACGTGGCCGTGAGGTTGCCGTCAACCGATTCTCGCCAGTCGGCTTCGGCGATGTCTTCGAGCGGTCCAGGCCGAACCGGGCTTCCACCGGCGTTGGCCACCAGGATGTCGACGGGACCCGGTCCTTGCTCGATGGCGCCTCGCATGGCTTCGATCTGGTCGTAGCGGGTCAGGTCGGCGATTGCCGCCAGGGCATGACCACCGGAGCTCTGGATGTCCGTCACCACGGTCCGCACTGCATCGGCGTCGCGACCATGGACGATGACGGCGGCCCCTTGTTGGGCGAAGAGCCCGGCGATGGCGGCACCGATGCCGCGCGAGCTCCCGGTCACCAGCGCGACACGGCCGTCCAACCCGGTCATCGTCCCAACCTGACTGCGTTCGTGCCGGAGTCGATGGGTGCTGGCATGGGTGGGGAGCCCTGGGTCCCGGCGATGAAGCTCATGTGGACGGTGGCCAACCGCACTGCTTCCCACCGGGACGTGATGACGAGGGTGACCCGTAGCGATTCGGGGAGGGGCCGGCCTTGATGGGTCCCCCGGGCATTGGCGCGGGCGCCGACGAGAGCAACCTCGCCGTAGAGCCGGATATCGATCTCTTCGAGAGCGAACTGTTCGTAGGCCAGACCTTGGCGATGGCGGTTCAGCCATGCGGGCCGAGGAAGGACAAATCCGAGTGGGCCGACGCCAGAGAAGTCGTCGGTGAGGAGGGTGGCCAACGTCTCGACGTCTCCGGTGCGCTCGGCGGTAGTCCATTCTGAAAGGAATGCGTGAATGTGTTCTGGCATCTGGGTGGGTCTCCTTGGCGAGGCTCTTGTCATAATCATAGGGGTCAAAGACTTAGATGTCAAACGATTAGAGGTCAATGGGTAGTGGTAGGCTGGCCCGATGCCTTCTCCTCCTCAACCACCGATCGGTCTTCACCTGGCCAGCGCAGCCCGGACCGTGCGGCGGGCATTCGATGAGGCGCTGGCCGAGGCGGGAGGCTCACTGCCCGTGTGGTTGGTGCTGCTCAACTTGAAGACTCGACGTCCCGGCAACCAGCGCGAGCTGGCCGAGGCGGTCGGGGTCAAAGAGGCGACGCTCACCCACCACCTCAACTCCATGGACGCCGAAGGGTTCATCACCCGGCGGCGCGACAGCACCAACCGCCGGATCCATGTGGTTGAGCTGACCGAGGTCGGTGAGGAGACGTTCCTTCGTCTGCGGACGGCGGCGGTGGCGTTCGACCAGCGACTGCGCGCCGGCATCACCGAGAAGGAAGTGGCCGTTCTTGACCGCGTACTCGAGCGTCTGGTCCAAAACGTGGCGGCCGACGATGAACCTCGCCCCTGGGGCGGACTCTTGGAGGCCAATCCCTAGCCCCGGTCAGTGTGACAAACTGTAACTTGCGTTCTCAGGCCAGGGCGTCACCGGCCAAGCTGATTCTGGGCCAGCTCCCGGAGTCCACCGAGGACGAGTCCCACGTAGAGGTCCTCGAGAAACGTGCGCTGGTCGCGGGTGGGCCGCTCACGCCATTGATGCAAGAGAGAATCGATGCCGGTGAGCAATACCTGCGTGGCGGCACGGGCCTCCCGTTCGCCCACTTCGAATTCCTCCATGGCTAGCTTGGTGAAATACCGCACCGTGCGCCGATCACGAGCCCGCTGCTGTTGGCGCGCCTCCGCGTCGCGCCCACCAGCACGAATGAACTGGGTCAGCACCGCGCCTCGCGACTCAGCACCGTCGATGACGGCCCGCACCAGGCTGCGGATCGTGCCTTCCAGGCCCCCTTGCCCGCGAGCCTGGCTGACCGCGGCCACGATCTCATCGTCGAGGGCCGATGCCTCGCGGCGATAGGCCGCGCTCAGCACCTCAGCGGCGTTCGCGAAGTGCTTGTAGACGAGAGGACGACTTACTCGTGCCCGCGAGGCGATGGTCTCCATGGTCACTGCCTCGGTCCCGTATTCGATGGCGATGTCGATCGTTGCGTCAAGCAGGGCGGTCCGTCGATCGGCTCGCTGCAGCCTCGCCCCCTGGACTGCTCCACCGTCGCCGGAATCAAGGGAACGCCCGCCCGCCGGCGAGTGTGAACTGGTTGCCCTCTTCTGTGCCATGTGACAGTATGTCACTTATAGCGAGATGGAGCGACAGAACGAAAGAGGCACGATGACCTACGCGGGCACGCGGGAGATCCTCGATGCAGACAGTCATCTGATGGAATTGCCGGGCTTTCTCGACGAGTTCGTCGAGCCCGCCTTCCGTGGACGTCTGCGGGACCTGGAAGTCGAGGCGCTCAAGCCCGTGCTCCACAAGGCACAGGTCAGAGCTGATGCTCGCCGGACCGATCCCGCCGTGGCGGAGACTGCCGTCGATCGTCTGATGGAAGACAAGGGTTGGATGGCCATGGGGGCTTTCTCTTCTGACGAACGTGCACAAGTACTCGACCTCCTGGGCTTTC
>DATMMO010000355.1:0-3460 GCA_035569695.1 Acidimicrobiales bacterium
AACGAATATCAGCTCCCTGGTCGACTCAATCCAGGTCAGCCTCTGCCCCCCGTGCCTACGCCCATCTCTCCAGTGCACCCCAAAGTCAAGTTGGTCGGTGTCGGGATGACTAGGACGCCGGCGCTGGTCATCTGAGTAAAACTGTTCTTCGGAGTCAAAACCCCGAAGCCCCCGCCCAGTGCCAACGGTACAAAGGTGGCGGACTTCTAGCATCCAATAGGGCGTCATCTTTGTTGCGTAGGCGATCACAATCGTGCCAAAACGCCACGCTTCTCTAAGCGGCCCGACGAAAGCGGCGATCACAAAGGAGGCGAGAAGACAAGCAGCAATACAGACAGCGATGCTGAACCCGACTGAGAGCTGCGATCGCAAGGTCTGCCAAGCCCGAACTAGTCCCCAATTCCCGAATCGGACGATCAGTCCCGAAACGACGACAAAGACAAGCGCCCCGATCTGCCGTTTTAGGGTTGCCCGGTTCCACCGGGGTTCACGATTCGGAGCGGGAGGCGTGACCATGGGATCGCAATCTGGACGAGGCCTCTCTACATGTGGAAGCGATGAGTTTCACATCGATCACGGCCCCGCCTTCCGTATTGTCCATAGCGTGTGGCTCGATCGGTACTCGGGAACTATCGTACTGGCAAGAGGATCTGATGACCGCGCCACTGAACGGGTGGTCACGGTGACGCTCGCTCCGTCGAACACTCCGCAACCCCACCTTTAGCGCTGTTCCACCAATCCCAGCTTCACCAGCACGAGGGCCTCCTTCGGATCTGTCGAGGCCGTCGTAAACAGCGGAGAAGGTTGCCACGGCCAGTTGGAGGACCCCCTGCAGGCACGTTGTGTCAAGCAGGTACCGGAGTCAGTGTCGCCCAGCCCCCGGAGTCGCGTCCGTGAAGTGTCGTGCAGGTACCGGAGCCACAGTGGAAAGCATGAACCGGGACCGCACACCGGAGTGGCACAGGCGAATGTCGAACTGCTTGGCTGCCACTTGCCGGTTGTGTCAAGGATTCAGGGAGGTCCACTGCTCTCACCTGGACGTATTTGGCGCGCTCGGCAGGATTCGAACCTGCAACCTTCTGATCCGTAGTCAGATGCTCTAGTCCGTTGAGCTACGAGCGCTGGTTGCGGTCGGATCGTGCCCGGTGCATCCTCGACAGCCTCGCCGATGACCCATCCACCACGAACCGATAGCCGGACGATCCTATCGTCTCGATCCCAGCCTCGGAAGTAGTCTCCTTCTATGACCTCGGCAAAGACCCGGGTGCCTGCCATCGAAGGCTGGTTCACCCTTGACGACAAGCAACCAGCCCTCCTAGGCAGCAAGTGCACCTCGTGTGGCACCTTCGCCTTCCCCCAGGAGACCTATTTCTGCCGGAACCCCGAGTGCCAGGGCACCGAGTTCGCCGAGACCCCCCTCAGCCGTCGGGGCAAGGTCTGGTCCTACACCGACGCCTGCTATCAGCCCCCCAAGCCTTACATGGCTGCCGACCCCTACGTGCCCTTCTCCATCGCCGCGGTGGAGCTGGCCGACGAGAAGATGGTGGTCATGGGCCAGGTCGTCCCGGGCGTGACCGTCGACGACCTCTCCGTCGGCACCGAGGTCGAAGTGGTGCTCGACACCCTCTACGAGGACGACGAGCACGAGTACATGGTGTGGAAGTGGCAGCCGGTCGACGCTCAGCCGGTCAACAACGATGGGGGCGCACATGCCTGACGACAAGCGGATCGCCGTCCTGGGTGCGGGCATGCACCCGTGGGGCAAGTGGGGACGCAACTTCGTCGAGTACGGCCTGGCCGCCGCCGGCGATGCCCTGAAGGAGGCCGGCCTGCAGTGGACCGATGTCCAGTACGTGGCCGGGGCCGACACCATCCGCAACGGCTACCCCGGGTTCGTGTCCGGAGCCACCTTCGCCCAGGCCCTGGGCTGGACGGGTGCTCGCGTCTCCAGTGCCTATGCGGCCTGCGCCTCGGGCGCCCATGCCGTCGACAACGCCCGAGCCCAAATCCTGGCCGGGTTTTGCGACGTGGCCCTGGTGGTCGGAGCCGACACCACGCCCAAGGGCTTCTTCGCCCCGGTGGGAGGCGATCGCAAGGACGATCCGGACTGGCTGCGGTTCCATCTCATGGGCGCCACCAACCCCACCTACTTCGCCCTCTACGCCCGACGGCGCATGGAACTCTTCGGGGCGACCGAGGAGGACTTCGCCGCCGTCAAGGTGAAGAACTCCAAGCATGGTCTGGAAAACCCGAACGCCCGGTACCGGAAGGAGGTCACGGCCGAGGAGGTTCTTGCGTCTCCCATGGTGGCCGACCCGCTCCGTCTCCTGGAGATCTGCGCCACCTCCGACGGAGGAGCTGCCCTGGTGCTGACCAGCCTGGACTTCGCCAAGCGCCACGGCCTGGGCGACAACCTGGTCACCATCGACGCCGTGTCCACCGTGACCCCCCGCTTCCCCCAGGGCGTCATCGAGATGCCCAACTTCGCCACCGACTCGGGCGTCTCCGCCTCGAGCACGGGGCCGACGTTCAAGCAGTCGGTCGCCCTCGCCGCCTACGAGGAGGCCGGCATCGGGCCCGACGACCTGGACCTGGCCGAGGTCTACGACCTGTCCTCGGCCCTGGAGCTCGACTGGTACGAGGACATCGGCATCTGCAAGGAAGGCGAGGCCGAGCACCTGCTCCGCGACGGCGACACCACCATCGGGGGCCGGATCCCGGTCAACCCCAGCGGCGGGCTGTCCTGCTTCGGCGAGGCCATCCCGGCCCAGGCCATCTCCCAGGTGTGCGAGCTGGTGTGGCAGCTCCGGGGCCAGGCAGGCGGGCGCCAGGTGGAAGGGGCCAAGGTGGGCATCACCGCCAACCAGGGCCTGTTCGGCCACGGGTCGTCGATCATCGTCTCCAAGTAGCGCTTGGTTCTGCCTCGCAGGACCCAATGGTTTCGGGACGGCCTCCTCCGGCCTGGCCCTATCAGCCGCAGCCAGGTGTTCCTGGCCGCCAAGATCGCCATCGCCGCCAGCGTGGCCTGGGTGGCGGCCGTGGCCACGCACCCGCAAGCTGCGCCGTACTTCGCCCCGCTGGCCGTGCTCCTGATCGTCCAGCCCACGGTCTACGACTCGGTGTCTCGGGCCATTCAGCGGGTGGCCGGGGTCGTGCTCGGGGTGGTGGTCGCCCTCGGACTGAGCCGTGTGGTGGCTCCCAGCGCCTGGAGCATCGGCATCATCATCTTCCTGGGCCTACTGGTGGGGTGGGCCGCTCGTCTCGGCCCCCAGGGGGTGGTGCAGGTTCCGGTGAGCGCCATGCTGGCCTTCGTGGTCGGCCGGCTCACGCCGAGCTATGGCGGCCAGCGGGTGATCGACACGTTGATCGGGGCCGGGATCGCGCTGGTCGTCGTGCTCCTGAGCCCGACGGCGCCGACTCCCGAGGACATCGCCTCACGAGCGCAGGCTCCCCTCCGTCG
>DATMMO010000356.1:0-8212 GCA_035569695.1 Acidimicrobiales bacterium
TCCGAGATAGACCCGGCCCGAGGCGGGGGATAGAAGGCCCGAGAGCACGGCGAACAGGGTGGACTTGCCCGCACCGTTCGGGCCCACCAGGCCGATGATGGACGACGGCGGCACCTCGAGGCTCACTTCGGACAGGGCAACCAGGCCGCCGAAGCGCACCGTGACCCCGGTGGCCGACAGCACCGGTGGCACCGGGCTTCCCGGGACCGAATCCGGGGCCGGGATGGTCGTGGGGGTTGAAACGGTCACGAGGACACCTCTTCGACCACCGGCGCGGTGTCACCGGCGGGTGCGCCCGCAGTGGCTAAGACCCCGAGGGTCGGGGGGACTTTTCGGTTGGCCAGGTGCAAGAGGCCCCGGCGCAGGTATTGGCCGTATTGGGCCACGGTCCCGTCGGGGAACTTGGCCACCCCGATGGCCCCCAGGCCGAAGAGCACGGGGGGGATCTGGGCCGTCCAGGCCGGCAGGTAAGCCTGGAACAGACCGGGGATCAAGGTGAAGGTCAGACCGGCCACCAGGGCGGCGATGTTCGAGCGCACCCCGATGGTGACCAGCACGGCCAGCCACACCACGCCCAAGAAGGTGGCGAAGTTGGCCGGCTGGGCCGTGGTCTGGGCCGTGACCAAGAAGCCACCGCCGATCCCGGCCACCAGAGCCCCAAGGCCGGCCACGATGATCTTCATGGGCACCACCGATATGCCCATGGTCCGAGACCCCGGCTCGCTCCAGCGCACGGCGTTGAGGGCCAGGCCGGTGGTCGATCGTCGGAGGTTCACGATGAACAGGGCCACGATGGCAAAGGCCCCGAGGCACACGTAGGCAAAGGCGTGGTCGGTCGAGGCCCAGGTGGGCCGGAGCACGTTCACCCCGAGCCCCTGGTTCTGGAAGATGCCCAGGGTGAACACCAGGTTCTCCATCAGCAACCCGAAGGTCAAAGTGACGAGAGCCACGTAGAGCCCCCCCAGGCGGATGGTGAGAAAGCCGATGATGAGCCCCATGGGCAACGCGACCAGGCCCCCCACGATGATGGCGGCCAGGATGGGCCACCCGTGGTTGGTGGCCAGCTGGGAGGCGGTGAGCCCGCCCACGCCGGCAAAGGTGATCTGGCACAACCAGATCATCCCCCCCTCACCGGTGACCAGGGTGAAGGACAAAAAGATGATGGCATAGGCGAAGGCCTGGGCCACCAGGCCCACCCAGAAGCCCTGGACCAAGATGGGCAAGAAGGCGGCGATGGCCATGAGGACCAAGGGGCCCCCGTATTTGGACACCAGCCCGAGCGAGCCCGAATCGAGGGCGCTCGAAGTCGACCCGGCCAGCTGAGATTCCCCCTGCGGGATGATGGCCATGTCCAGGGCCCCGCCCACCCGCTCGGTCTCTGACACCCGGCCTCGGAAGATGAGGTTGTAGAGCAAGAAGACGGCGATGAACATGAAGGGCACGGCATCGACGATCTCGGTGGTCACACTGGAGCTCGGGGGCAGGTAGCGCTGGATGAGGGCGGTGACCACGCCCATGAGCAGACCGACGATCACGGCGATGGGAAGGCTCTTCAGCTTGGCCGCCACCACGGCGGCAAAGGCGGCGGCGATCAACAAGGTGAAGTTGCCCGGATCGAGGCCGATGATGGGAGCAGCCAGCACCCCGGCCAGGCCGGCGAAAAAGGTGCTGACGGCCCACACCCCGATGGAGACCGCCGATGGGCTGGTCCCCGACAGGGCGGTCATCGAGGGCGAGTCGACCATGGCTCGGACCTTCAAGCCCACGTCGGTGTAGCGCAGGACCACCGCCCCGAGCACCACTGTGGCCACCACGCAGATGTAGACGATGATCTGGTCCATGGTGACGGGGACGCCGATGAAGTTGAACACCCGGACCGGTTCGGGGGCGAGGCCGGGAGCCTTCAAGATGGCCCCGCTGCCGAAGATCAGGGTGGCGATGGCCGGGATGGTGACCAACAGGCCCAGGGTGGCCACCACCTTGATCAACGGCGAGGACAATCGCAGGTAGCGGAAGAGCACGAAATACAAAAAGACGCCAAGGGCCGGACCGGCGATGACGATGGACACGAAACCCGAGGGGACAATGCCCCAGTTCAGCTGGGTGTGCAGGTAGTAGTAGAAGCGGGCGATGAAATAGGCCAGGGCCCCGAAGGCGAAGTTCAAGATGCCCGAGGACACATAGGTGATGACCAGGCCGGCCGAGGCGATGGCGTAGATGCCTCCGAGCACCAGCCCGGCGATCACGTATTGAAGCATGAAGCGCCTCCCCCTTCCCCTAGCGCAGCGACCCAGCCGCTGCAATGTACACCGCTCGATCCATGCCCGGCTCGACTAGAACGATTCCTCCGTTGGCCACACCGGGTGGCCACGGTATCGCCCATTTTCTTTTCGTCGGAGGTCCAACCAGTAGCCCGAACATTAGTGCCCGATAGCGTCAGCTGCCAGCCCGCCTTTTCCGCCGATGATGCGTTCATATTTGCGAAACTTGACCGCCCACAAGCCGGATCGTAAGCTCCCCGTAACATCTTCAGTTGGCAGTTCCCGCATAAGTGGGGGTCGACACTCTGCCAACATTGATCACTATCGGGGGGAACACATGCGTTTTAAGCTGGTTAAGGCCGCAACAGCGGCGGTCTCAGTGGTGGGGCTCGCTGCCTCGGTCGGAGTACCGGCTACCACCGCCTCGGCGGCGGCCACGGGTTCCCCCATAAAAATCGCGCTGATCACCTCGGAGACGGGTATCGCCGCCGCCGAATTCCAGACTTCGCCCCAGGGCTTCCTGGCTCGCATCGCCCTGCAGAACGCCAACGGTGGCGTGAACGGTCACAAGATCGTGCCCATCGTGATCAACGACCAGGGCAGCACCAGCCAAGTGGCAACGGCCGCCCAGCAGGCCATCTCGGAAGGCGCCATCGGCATCGTGAGCGTCACCCCCTTCTTCTTCGCCGCCTACAAGTTCCCACAGCAGGCCGGCATACCCGTCACCGGCGGGGCCTTCGACGGCCCCGAGTGGGGCCAGCAGCCCAACACCAACATGTTCGACTCGGACGGCGCCGCCACCAGCACGGCTGTCCCCGTCAGCGATGGTGTCGGCAAGTTCTTCAAGTCCAAGGGGGGCACCGTCCTCGCCTCCTACGGCTATGGCGTGTCACCCACTTCGGCCCACTCGGCCAACGGCACGGCCAAGTCGGCCACGATGGCCGGCCTGAAGGTCGGTGTACTCGACACCTCGATCCCCTTCGGCGGCGTGGACTTCACCACCCAGGTCTTGACGGCCAAGGCCAAGCACGTGAACACCCTCTACGCCGGACTGGACAACAACTCCAACTTCGCCCTCATCACCGCGTTGAAGCAGGCCGGCGTGAAGTTGAAGGTGGCTGAGTTCCCGACCGGCTACGAGCCCGACATCATCAACACTCCGGCCTGGCAGGCCGTCCAGGGCGCCTACTTCCTCTCCGAGTTCCGTCCGACGGCCATCCCCAACGCCGGCACCGTCCAGATGGCCAACGCTCTGCTCAAGTACCAGAACCGTCCCCTGAAGAACTTCCCCACCTACAACATCTACGAGGCGTACCTGGGCGCCGACCTCATGATCAAGGGCCTACAGCTGGCAGGGAAGAACCCCACCTCGGCCGGGGTCATCAAGGCCCTCCGCAACGTGAAGGCCTACAACGGCAACGGCATCCTGCCCGTCTCCATCAACTACTCGACGGACTTCGGCAAGGCCGCCCCCACTGCCTGCGCCTGGTACATGCAGGCACAAAAGAGCGGCTTCGTGGCCAACAGCACGCAACCCCTGTGCGGAAAGACCATCGCCGGTTCGACGTCTCTGACCTACCCGTGATCGTCGACTAGAACCGTCGGGGTGAGCCACAGCCGGTGGCCAGCCCGATCGGTCTCGATGTCAATCACCCTGGGGGTGGTCACGAGGAAGACGGATGCCGCCATGGGTTGGGGGACCAACACCGGGTGGAGCGTCGAGGAGATAGACCTCGACGCATCGTCACTACCGGCCATGGGGGCCACTGGAGCGCAGGGTGACGGTAGACCAAACCACCGAGTCAGGTCGGTTCCAGGGAAAGGTGGCCATCGTCACCGGAGCCGGCTCTGGCCTCGGCCGTTCCACCGCCCTGCGCCTGTCGGGCGAGGGGTCCGGGGTGGCCCTGGTGGACATCGACCTGCCCGCGGCGCAATCGGTCAGTGAAACAATCACCGCGGCGGGCGGCATCGCCCAGGCCCTGGAGGCCGACGTGGCCGAACCCGAAGATGTTCGCTCGGTCGTAGCCGAGATCGCCTCATCGCTGGGCCGGCCCCAGGTTCTGGTCAACAGCGCCGGCATCGGCCAGTTCGCCCACACCACCGATGAGTCCTTCGACGCGTGGACCAGGACCATCGCCGTCAACCTGGGCGGGACTTTCCTGATGTGCCAGGCGGTGCTCCCTCACCTTCTCGACGGCGGTGGATCCATCGTCAACATCGCATCCAACAGCGGGGTGCAAGGCATCCCCTACGCCGCCGCCTACTGCGCCTCCAAGGGAGGGGTCGTCCTGTTGACCAAGTCGCTGGCCGCCGAGTACTCGGGCACCGGTGTCCGCGTCAACGCGGTGGCCCCGGGCGGGATGACCACTCCCCTGCTCGCTTCCTTCGTCCTGCCCTCCGCCGCCGATGCCACCCGATTGCCCCGGGGCACCCGGCTGCCTCACGCCAGTCCGGACGAGATCGCCTCGCTGGTGGCCTACGTCGCCTCCGACGACGCACGGTTCATGATGGGCAGCATCGTCTCCATCGACGGCGGTATCACGGCTTGAGCCCAAACTGGGGGAGACAGGGGGAGACGATCAGGCCCCGGCGATGTTGCGTGGCCCAGGCATCTGAGAAAGGATGTTTTCGCCAGCCGGTGGGCCCGTCAATGAGCCCGCGCCTGAGCCGCCTCATCGACGAGATGGCCTCGCCGGCTACGGCATGATCGATCCTTTGCCGGAAGAACGGAGCTTGCAGCAATGACCGCAATCGATCTGGGCGCGTCGCACATTCTGTCCCTCATGCACATGCAACAGGTCGACGACCCAGAGACGGGACCGGCGCTCGAGATGGAGCTTCGCCCCGAGGTCGTCAATCCCCACGGGAGTCTGCACGGAGGGTTGATGGGCGCACTGATCGAGTGCGGTGCGGCCGGGTGCGCGGTCCGGGCCTCAGGCTCGGTCAACATCGTGGCCTCGGACATGAACATCCGGTTCCTGAGCACGGTCAAGGTGGGCCCGGCCCGCGTGGTCTCCGAGGTCCTCCGCCGGGGGCGACGGAACATCGTGGTCCAGGCCTCGGTGATCGACGTGGGCGACAACCGGAAGCTGGTGGCCTCCTCGACCCTGTCCTACACCCTGCTCGATGGTCAGTGACACCGATGGCACCGGAGGAGGCCCGATGAACGGTCATGGCCAGCGGACCTACGTGGTGAGCGGGGCGGCCAGCGGTATCGGCAAAGCGCTCGCCTTGCTGCTGCTGGGCGAGGGAGCCAGCGTGATCGCCCTGGACCGGGACTCGGAGGCCCTCGAACACCTCGCCGACGAAACGGGATCGAACGAGGAGACGCTCTTGTCGAGCGCCCTCGATGTCTCCGATGAGGCTTCGGTGGCCGAAGCCATCGAGTCCGGCGTTGCCCGGCTGGGTCCGCTGGACGGCGTGGCCACCTGTGCCGGGGTCTTCGTGGGTGGGGACTTCGCCCCCATCGCCGACATCGAGCTCGACCAATTCCTCTCGGTCCTCACCGTCAACCTGGTGGGCACCTTCCTGGTGGCCAAGCACAGTCTCCGCCACCTCCGCCGTCCCGGCGGTTCGGTCGTCACCGTGGCCTCCACCGCGGCGCTCCGAGGGCACGGGCGGGGTGCCGGCTACACCGCCTCCAAGGGTGGCGTCGTCGCCTTCACCCGCCTGGTGGCCGTGCAGTACGGGTCGGAGGGAATCCGGGCCAATTGCGTGTGCCCGGGCGGGACGAACACGCCGATGACGATGGGAGCCTTCACCACGCCCGAAGGGCTGGAGGCCGTTCGCCGCACCTACCCGCTGCAGCGGGCCGGTGAAGCCCACGAGCCCGCCACCGTGATCTCCTTCCTGCTCTCCGATGCGGCCTCGTTCGTCACCGGTACCACCATTCCCGTCGACGGTGGCGTGGTCATCGCCTGACCCCTGACGGCAGGGAGCGGGGTCAGGGGACTCGGCCATACGGGAGCCGACCGGTTGATGACATGATCCCAGCGGACGACAGGACGGAGCAGCGATGACGGGCTTGACCGTGGACCTCTCGGGACGCCGGGCTCTGGTCACCGGCGCGGGCCAGGGCATCGGACGATCGGTGTCGCAGTACCTGGCCGCGGCCGGCGCCGAGGTGCTGGTCAACGACATCGACCCCGACCGCGCCGGCGCGGTGGCATCAGAGCTGGCGGGGAGCGAGCCCGGTCGTCCGCTCGTCTTCGACGTCACCGACTGGGCATCGGTCGAGCGGGCCGTGGACGAGGTCGGTCCGGTGGACATCCTGGTGAACAACGCCGGCAACGCGGGGACTCAATCATGGCAGCTGGTCCCCTTTCACGAGACCGAGCCCGGCCAGTGGGACCGCTACTTCGACGTCAACCTCTACGGGGTGATGCACTGCACGCGCGCCGTACTGCCCGGCATGATCACCCGTCCCCAGGGGAGGATCATCACGATCGTCTCCGATGCCGGCCGAACCGGGGAAGCGACCCTGGCCCCCTACGCCGCGGCCAAGGCGGGAGCGGCCGGGTTCTGCCGCAGCATCGCCCGGGAAGTCGGCCAGTACGGCATCACCGTGAACTGCGTGGCCATGGGCACCATGCTGCCCCCGGGAGCAGACCCCGACTCCGAGCAGATGAGAAAGAACCTCAACCGCTACGTCATCCGGCGTCGCGGCCAACCCGAGGACGCCGCGGGCATCGTCACCTACCTGGCTTCCGCCGACGCATCGTGGATCACCGGCCAGACCTACCCGGTGAACGGCGGGTACTCGTTCGCACTCTAGACAGCCACCGAGCAGGCAACCCGCCGGCCGGGCCGCCTACCAGGTGAGGGGCAGCTTCTCGATCTGGCGCAGGCCGACCATGTACTCGAGCTGGGTCCCGGGGACGATCTCGTAGTCGGGGATCCGCTTGTGCCACTCCCGCAACGTGGTCCGGAGCTCCAGCCGGGCCAGGTGCGAGCCCAGACAGCGGTGGACGCCCCCGCCGAAGGCCAGATGCTTGTTGGGCTGGCGGGTGAGGTTCACGGTCTCGGCGTCGGGCAGGGCCCGCTCGTCGGTGTTGGCCGACCCGATGCTGATGCCAACGTGGTCGCCCTTGTGGATCGGGCACCCACCGACCTCGGCGTCCTGGGCCGCCACCCGGGCCACTCCAGTCACCGGGCTCTCCCAGCGCAGCAGCTCCTCGACGGCGGAGGGGATGATGGCGGGGTCGGCCACGATGGCCTGACGTTGCTCGGGCTTCTGGGCCAGGTAGGCAAAGAAGCACTCGAGCGTGTCGGTCACCGTGTCCAGACCGGCCAGGATGAACAGGAAGCAGATGCCGATGATCTCGTCCTGCTCCAGCCGGGCCCCGTCGACCTCGGCGGCCAGGAACCTGCTCAACAGATCCTCTTGCGGCTGGCGTCGGCGCTCGTCCAGGGCCTGGGCGAAGTAGCCCTCGATCTCGGCCGCCGTCGCCCGCTGCAGCGTCCGCATCTCGTCCAGGTCGGTCGTTTGCGGGCGGAGGATCCCGTTCTTCATACCCAGGAACATGTCGAGGTCAGACAAAGGCAACCCGAGCAGGCGCAGGAACACCGAGGAGGGAAGGGGCTCGGCCAGCGCCGTGGTGAACTCGCACGACCCCTGATCGATGAAGGAGTCCATGAGCTCGTTGACCAGGCGGGCGATGTCCGGCTCGATTGCGTTCATCTGCTTGGGGGCAAAGATCGGGTCGAGCAGCTTCCGGTACTTGGAGTGATCGGGCGGGTCGACCTGCAGGGGGATGAGGGGCACGGTCTGACCCAGGTCCACCGCCTCCATGGCCGAAGAGAAGATGTCCGGGTGCTGGAGGGCGAAGTCGACCTCGGCCCGGCGCATCACCTGGAACCCTCCGAGGGGACCGGGCACGATGGGCGCCGCGTTCCGAGCCTCCTTGTAGAGGGCCTGGGGATTGCCCGCTCTCGTCATGTCCATGAAGGCC
>DATMMO010000357.1:0-8975 GCA_035569695.1 Acidimicrobiales bacterium
AGGCAAACGTTTCGCGAACAACGTTCACGCCGAATTAACCCAAAAGGGGTTTCCGTACCCCTCCGTAACTCGTTGGTGCCACTGGGGGAATGCACCCCCGCTCGTTCCGCCTCAATGCACACAAAGGCGGAACGAGCGAGCCGTGACCTATGAGGTGGTGCCTAGCCCACTGTGTGGGGAGTGGCGGCGAGACCCACCACCGGGGCATTCAGAGGCATGCCGCCCTGTGAGCCCAAGAACCCGGCGTTGCCGAAGGTGAAGATGCCTCCGTCGGCGCCACCCAGCCAGTAGCCCTGGTGGTTGTTGGTGGCGGCCATCCCGATCACCGGGGCGTTCAGCGGTTGTCCGCCCTTTGAGCCCAAGAAGGTGGCGCTACCGAAGGCGAAGATGCCGCCGTCGGAGGCCACCAGCCAGTATCCGTTGGCGCCCGCGGCGGCCATGCCGACCACCGGCCGGTTCAGAGGCATGCCACCCTTTGACCCGAAGAACCCGGCGTCACCGAAGGTGAAAATGCCACCGTCGGAGGCCACCAGCCAGTAGCCCTGGCCGTCGGGAGTGGCAGCCATGCCCACCACCGGCTTGTTGAGGGGCATGCCGCCCTGTGACCCGAAGAACCCGGCGTCACCGAAGGTAAAGATGCCCCCGTCGGAGGCGACCTCCCAGTAGCCCTGGCCGTCGTGAGTGGCAGCCATGCCCACCACCGGAGCGTTCAGGTGCATCCCGCCCATTGACCCGAAGAACCCGGCGTCACCGAAGCTGAAGATCCCACCGTCGGCGCCGACCTCCCAGTAGCCCTGGGCCGTCGGAACGGCCGGGGTCACGGAGTTGGACGGGCTCGACGCCGGGCCGGTTCCCACGGTGTTGGTGGCGACCACGGTGAAGGTATAGGCGGTGCCGTTGGTGAGGCCGGTGACCGTGCAACTGGTGGCGCCCGTCGTGGTGCAGGTGCCGCCGGGCGTCCCGGTCACGGTGTAGCCGGTGATGGGGCTCCCGCCGTTGGCCGGAGCGGTCCAGCTGACGTTGGCCCGGCCATTCCCGGGCGCCGCGATCACGTTGGTCGGAGCGGCGGGGGCCGTGGGGGCCACGTAGGTGAACTGGCCGGCGTTTCCGGGCGAGGTGCCGCCGGGGGTGGTCACGGTGACGTTGACCGTCCCCGTTCCCGCCGGGGCGACGGCGGTGACCGAGGTGGCGCTATTGACGACCACACCGGTAGCCGCGTTGGCCCCGAAGTGCACGGCGGTGGCCCCGGTCAGGTTGGTGCCGGTGATGGTCACCGAGGTGCCCCCGGCCTGGGGGCCCGAGGTGGGGTTGATCGAGGTGACTGCGGGTGCCGGCACCACGTAGGTGAACTGGCCGGCGTTACCAGTCGAGGTACCGCCGGGCGTGGTCACGGTGACGTTCACCGTTCCCGTTCCCGCCGGGGAGGTAGCGGTGACCGAGGTGGCGCTATTGACGACCACGCCGGTGGCCGGGTTGGCCCCGAAGTTGACGGCGGTGGCCCCGGTCAGGTTGGTGCCGGTAATGGTCACCGAGGTGCCGCCGAGCGACGTACCCGAGGTGGGGTTGATCGAGGTCACCGTGGGTGCCGGCACCACGTAGGTGAACTGGCCGGCGTTACCGGTGGAGGTGCCGTTGGGGGTGGTCACGGTGACGTTCACCGTTCCCGTTCCTGCCGGGGAGGTGGCGGTGACCGTCGTGGCGTTAACGACCACCACGTTGGTGGCCAGGTTGGCCCCGAAGTTGACGGCGGTGGCCCCGGTCAGGTTGGTACCGGTGATGGTCACCGATGTGCCGCCGAGCGACGTACCCGAGGTGGGGTTGATCGACGTCACCGTGGGCGTATTGGGGGCGTTGTACGTGAACTGGCCGGCGGTTCCGGTCGAAGTGCCCACGGGCGTGGTCACGGTGACGTTCACCGTCCCCGTTCCTGCCGGGGAGGTAGCGGTGACCGAAGTGGCGCTATTGACCACCACGCCGGTGGCCGCGCTAGTCCCGAAGTCGACGGCGGTGGCCCCGGTCAGGTTGGTGCCGGTGATGGTCACCGAGGTGCCCCCGGCCTGGGGGCCCGAGCTCGGGCTGATCGAGGTGACCGTGGGGGGCTGAGCGACCGGCCCGGTCGGTCCCCCGGTGACCTCGTAGAGGTTGGCGCTCGCAGTGGCCCCGTCGGTCATGAACAGGTTGCCAAGACCGTCGGAGGCGAGCGATGTCGGACCGGCCAGTCCGAAGGCCGAGGCGGCGCCGGGGATGGTGGTGCCGGTGGCCGACCCGCCAGCGAGGGTGTAGATGTCACCGGCGGTCATGTTCTGGCTGTAGTAGTTGCCGGTGGTGGCCGCCACCACCTGCAGGGCGGGCAGCGTGCCGTTGACCCCCGCACCCTGGGAGGCGAGGAGCAGGTTCCCGGCCGGGTCAATCGAGGTGGCGCTGGTGGTCGACACGTTGGCCGTGGTGGCGGGAATGCCGGTGGTGGGAGTGGCGGTCGTCCCGCCGTTGCCGGCCACCGGGTACATGTTGCCGGCGGTCACGCTCTGGCCGAAGATGGTGCCCGTCTGGGCCGGCACCAGCCATACACAGCCATAGCCCGCTCCGTTTTGCACCGGCACCTGGTTGTCGTTGATGAAGATGTTCCCACTGGCGTCAATGCTGGGGTTGGGGAACTGGAGGTAGCTGGTGCCGCTGCCCTGGGTGGGCAAGCTGGCCGGAGGAGCACAGGTCCCCGCGCCACCGCCACTCCCACTGATCAGGTCCACGGTCTGGGCCGGCACCGTCGTCCCGTAGCGGGTGACCGGGGTGGCCTGCTCGTTGATCATGAAGACCTCGCCACCGGAGCCGATGATGATGTTGCCCTGGGAGTCGACGCCCACGCCGTAGCCGGCGATGCCCACCGGGTAGGCAAGGGCGGTGGAGGGCATCCCGGTCAGGCCCACGCCGGCCACCGTGTACAGGTTGCCGGCGGTCATGGCCACCCCGTAGAAGGTGCCGGTGGACTTGGCCACCACCTGGGTGGCCGACTGGGCCGAGCCCCCGGTGCCGAACGAGCCGGCGATGACCAGGTTCCCGTTGTTGTCAAAGGCCACCGAGGTGGGCGAGATGGGGTTGGCGATGGCCGCGGGGGTGGCCGAGGCACCCGGGTCGGCCACCAGGCCGGCGGTTCCGTTTCCGGCCACCAGATAGGCGTCGCCGGGAATGAGGGCCCCGCCAGGAATGCCGTACTCACCGCTGACCGAGTTGGCTCCGGCGATCAGGTACACGAAGACCGCTCCACTGTTGGTGGAGGCGGCGATTTGATCCCCGGTGGCCGGGTTGTAGGAGGCGAAGGTTGGGCTGATCTGGGCGCTGGCGGCCGGCTTGGGATGTCCGACGGTCACCGTCGCCGTCCCCTGGAACCCGGTGATCAGGCTGATCTGCGGTGGGGTGACGGCACCGGCGGGCGCGGCGACAAGGGCCATAGCACCGACGACTACCGCGGCCAGACCGGTGCTGACCCAGCGACGAAGGGCTGCTGCGCCGCCGCGTCGGGTCCGCCTGGTCAACGAGATCTCCCTGTCCGGTGTCGTCGTTCCTGGGTCCTGTGTGGCGCTCACGGCGTCCTCCTGGGCTCTCTCGGGTCGATCATTCAGTAAGTGACGGGCAATGCCCGGTCATTTGCACGTTCCGGTACCGGCCGTCGAAGCCGAGCGCGGTCCTTCGGTGCGATGTTTTCGGCGAAGACAACCGCCGCGGGCAAACGAGGAGGGGCGGCAGCACCAGAGGAGGCACGACCGCGGTAATGGGTATTGACCGCACCAACCTGCATTCCCCGTATTCGCTCAGGACAGACGCGTTCTTCATGACGCTCGGAAGTTAACAACAGGCAGATGAACCCACGCTCAAATAAGGGGTTCGTCCAGGCAAACTCTTCGTTAACAGCTCCATGACGGAATGACCGGCCTGGCCACAGCGCCGACCCTCCATGCGAGGCCCGATCAGACGCGACATGAGCCCGGGACCGTGTGGTCCCGGGCTCATGTCCTTGGTCAAACTGGTGGCCGTACGACTACGGCGCCAGCACTCCGACTACGGCTGGGGCCAGGTGCCCGTGGTCCACTGGATCGAGCCACCCTGTCCAGGGAAGCTGAGCCCGGGGAACTCACGGCAGGCCACGTTGGCCTTGTCGCTCCCGGCCGGGGCGGTGGTGTTGTTGCCCAGGGGGACGAACCCGTCGCTGATGATGGTGGCCGAGTCATCGCCCCGGCACAGGGCGCTCGGGGTGCCATTGACCTGATTGTCGAAGCCGACCAGGGCCTTCGCCCCGTTGTACCCGGGGAGCTTGGTGTCGGTCACGTTGTACACGTAGCGGATGCCGGGCACCGGAGCGGTCGAGTCCGACGGGTTGGAACCCGTGGTCCCGGGCAGGTGCGAGTACCACTCGTTGGCCTCGGTCACCGTGGCCGGGTTGATGGCCTCTTGGCCCCGGTTGGTGTTGGGGTTGAACAGGCCGGTCTGGACCGTGTACGTGGTGAACGGAGCCGGCTGGTTGGTGACCGAGTTGGTCACCCGGGCCAGCACCAGCGCCGGGTTGAAGTTCCCGAGGGTGTTGGCCGACCCGGTCAGCTCCTGGTCCACGACGTTGTTGGCCGTGGCGTTGAAGTTGGCCTTGTCGTTGAACGCCTGGACCAGCTTGCCGGCCGAGTAGATGTAGATGGCATCGGCGATGTTCTGGTGGCCCGCACCGGTCAGCGAGTTGGCGTAGACGATGCCGTCCTGCGAGTTCTCCTCATTGGGCGCGGTCACCGCCCCGGCGGTGAACGACGTGATGGGGGCGGTGGCGCAGTGGTTCACCGACTTGGTCAGGTCGGTCGGGTCGAAGCCCAACACGTCGGTGTACACCGCCCGGGTGCCCGAGCCGGCCTGGGGCCAGTAGCGGACGATGGTGTCGGTGTTGGTCCCCACCCCGGCCTGGGCCCAGGTGGTGACGGCGGTGGAGGTGGCCGGGTTCCAGCAGCTGTAGATGTTCTGGATCTGGGTGAGGGTCAGCACCACCGGGCTCTGCAGGTTGGCCGAGGTGGTGTTGCCTGCGGGCATGGCGTTCGCGCCCACGACCACGTCCACGCCGTCGAGGCCATAGGCGTAGTAGTCGAGGTGCGACCCGGTCGGGTCACCGCTCTCGGAGCCACCGCTCGGGAGCACCAACGAGTGGGGGGCAGCCTCGGAGGACGACCGGGAGAAGTCGATGCAGCCCTGGGCCGAGGCGGCTGCGCCCTCCTCGTTGAAGAGGGCCGTCTTGCCCTGGCCCGAGCCGTTGGGGGGCTGGAGGGTGGGGGAGTAGGTGATGCCGGCCGTGCACGTCTGGGCGTCGGCCACGATCGTCTCGGACTGGGTCCCGGAAAGGGCGTCGGGGCTGATGTTGTTCAGCGAGGTGGGGAAGAGGTCGTGCATCATCTGGAAGGTGGTGAACGAGCCCACGGCGGAGATCTGGGTGTTGCTGGCCCAGGCGCTGCCCGCTCCTCCGAGGACGAGGCTGGCGCCGCCGACCGCCACTGCGGCCGCGGCAAGCGACGCTCGCCGAACGTACTTGTCGATTCTCATAGAAACTCAGCCTCCTACGCCGATGAATGTGGATGCTGCCCCGTTGTCCGTCGCGGACCGATTAAGCAACATCGACATCCTCATTGCTCGGGCACCGTCCCACAAGATAAAACGGGTTAACTTTTGGTCTTCATTAGGGTCAAAACGGGTTAACTTTTTGTTGAACAGGGGACCGCTGTGTGACGGGAATGTGACAACGTTCACCCGACCGCATTGAGCTCGACGGTCAGTTGGCCCTCGGCGCGATACACCATCTCGAGTTCGCTTCGGAAGGCCTTGGCCGCCGACGGGCTCCGTGTCGTCAGCGCTCGTGAGCAGTCCGAGGCGGCACGCCCGGACACGGTTACGAACTGGTGCCACGTGGCTTGGGCGGCGGCCGACGGTATGGCCGACGCCTGGCCCAGCGCCCGCTGGGAGTCACGGCGCCAGGCGTTGCACGCAGCAAGCGTCCGCTTGGCTTGGGCCGCCACCTTCGATCGGTCGGTGCTGCTAGTCCCGGCTCCGGCCTTCACCACGGCCAGGGCATCGTTGGCCAGGCCGGTGACGACGGATTGGTACCGCTGCCTCCATTGGGCCATCGTGAGCGCGGTGGTCGTCGGCGAAGACGGCGCCGCCGTTGTCGCCGCCACGAGGCCCACACCCGGGTACGTCGGTTGCGCCGACCGGCTGCCCGTGCTTGGGGTGGAGGCCAGTCCCAGGCTGGCGACGATGGCGAGGGTCAGGACGAGCAGGGACACGGGAACGACAACTCGGACCCATCGGCGGCGGTCAGTCGGGCTTGACATGCTTGGCCACCGCCAACACCACCGATTCGGGAACTCCGGTACCGGTCACGGTGATCGAGGCCACGGCTCGGAGATAGGGAGGCACCTTCGACGAGGGATAGGGCCACGTCACCACGACGGACCTGCCCGTGGACACGACGGATGCGGTGATGCCCTTGGCCAACGCCACCTTTCGTGCTCCCGGCGGCGCCGCAGGGGGCACCGGCTTTCCCGGCGCCACTGCGCCGTTCACCTCGGGGGCGACGACAATCGACGATCGGTTCCCCGTCCGGCTCGCGGCTCCGACCACCGCTGGAGGGACGAACGTGGTCGTGTACTGCCCGTACAGATTGGGAAGCGGGATCACTTCCCGTTGCGCTGCCACGAAGTTGGCCGGCATCTGGGTGGCATGGGGCAACTGGCACCACCAACCGTCGGCCACCGGACTGGCTCCGGCGTTCTGGGCGTAGGTGGGGGCCTCGAGCGGGGGGTCGGAGGGCAACGGCTTGCACGCCACCGGGCGGAGCGAGCTGACGGTGGCGGGCGCCGCGGCCCCGGCGCCGCTCTGTCCGGCCACGGCCATCGTCACGATCATGGCCAGCGCGACCAAGATCCCCCACACACCCGGTCGGGCGTAGGCCCGCTGATCCGTCGACCGACATCCAGCGCCGACACCGCGACCGTGCTCCGCGATGTCCATAGCCTGCGAAAGCTAGTCATCGAGAGTGAACGTGCCCTCAATTCATGGCTTCGCCCAGGCAAACTCTTGGTGAACGAATCTGGGCGCTCGGGTTATGTCACCAGGGAGATAAATCAGCACCAAATGCTACGGGCAGTGGTCGAACATCACCATTGGCCACGCCAAGTGCTCACCGGGGGAGCGCGTCTCCGGGAAGGCTGCGGACGGGATGGACCTCGAATGTGAACACCCCGGCCCTGACGCCGGGATCGTCTTCCATGATGCGAGTGACCTCATCAACCCCGGCGTCGAAGATCCCGATCCCGCTCCATTGGCTGTCGTCGACCACGGGGCACACGATGGCGAGCACGCCCTCGGCCCGGAGGGCGAAGTTGCGCCGGGCGTGCTCCCAGATGACGGAGTCGACCTCGGGAGTGCGCTGTCGGTTCGTGGATCGCAAGAAGACCACGGTGTAGGCCTTGGTCTTCGACAGCATCTCGCCCATGAACTCGTCGCTGATCGGTGTGGTGTCCACGAACAGACGCTAGTGAACCTCGGTCACCCAAGGCGCAGACCTCCATCAATCAACTAGGTTCGCGAGGACCGGACCCCACCTCAAACCCGGGAGCTGGATGGCACTGGATCTAGGACGTCGTCTGTTACAGCGGGCGCTCGGCCACCCCGGTGCCCCGCCACCGTCGGTGTCGATCGTGGGCGCGGGGCTGTCGGGGCTGGCCATGGCCATCCAGCTCCGGCGATCAGGCGTCACCGACCTCACCATCTTCGAGCAGACGGACGGCGTGGGCGGCACGTGGCGGGACAATACCTATCCTGGCAGCGGGTGCGACGTTCCCTCGCACCTCTACTCGTTCTCCTTCGCCCCCAAGACCGATTGGTCCCGGCGCTTCGCCGAGCAGCCGGAGATCCTGGGGTACGCCGAGACCTGCGTCGATCGCTTCGATCTGGCCCGGCACATCCGCTTCAACACCACGGTGGAGGAGGCCCACTTCGACGAGGAACGGGGACAGTGGCGCCTGTCGGTGACCCCGGCCGGTGGCCCAGTCACAGAGGTGAGCACCGACGTGGTGGCCTTCGCCTGTGGGCAGCTCAATCGACCGGCGATCGCCGAATTGCCCGGGGCCGAGCGCTTTGAGGGGACGAGCTTCCACTCGGCCCGATGGGACCACCAGTGCGAGCTCGAGGGTCGGCGGGTGGCGGTGGTCGGCAACGGCGCCAGCGCCATCCAGTTCGTCCCCCCGGTGGCCCGCCAGGCCTCGGCCCTCACCATCTTCCAGCGCAGCACCAACTACGTCGGGCCCAAGCCCGACCGCGCCTATGGCGCGGTAGAGCGATGGTGCCTCCAGCACATCCGGCCCTATGAGCTGGCCTACCGGTGGAAGATCTACTGGTCGTTCGAGGCTCGGTGGTTGCTCTTCCGCCGAGACGGCTGGCCGGGCCGACAGCTGGCTCGCCGCTTCGACAAGGGCATCCGCACCCAGGTGGTCTCCGACCGGTTGCCCGAGGCGTCGGTGGTGCCCGACTATCCCCTGGGCTGCAAGCGCATCCTCATCTCCAACGACTGGTATCCGACCCTGCACCGGCCCAATGTCGAGGTGGTCACCGATCCCATTGATCACATCGAGGCCGACGCCGTGGTCACCGCCGGCGGCCGGCGCCACCCGGCCGACGTGCTGATCTACGCGACGGGATTCCACACCACCGACTTCCTCTCCCACATCATCATCACCGGGGTCGAGGGTCGAAAGCTGGCCGACGAGTGGCGGGCCGGAGCCGAGGCCTACCTCGGTATCACCGTTCCCGGGTTCCCCAACTGCTTCCTGCTCTATGGCCCCAATACCAACCTGGGTCACAACTCGATCCTCTTCATGGTCGAACGACAGGTCAGCTATGTCCTGCAGGCCCTGGCCCTGACCACGGCGGCGGGTCGATCCTCCCGGTCCCGCGTG
>DATMMO010000358.1:0-13093 GCA_035569695.1 Acidimicrobiales bacterium
CGGTACCTCGCTGAAGAAGGCCACCGGGTCGGCCTTGTCGAGCACCCTGCCGTCCCGTGTGGTGATGGCGTACTTGTAGACGTCCCCGGCCCGGGCCGCCCTCACCTCACCCTCCCAGATGCCCGAGCTGCCCCGAACGGCCAGCCCGTCGGCCTCGGCCTCCCAGCCGTTGAAGTCTCCGATCACCGACACCGACGCGGCATTGGGGGCCCAGACCGAGAAACGGACCCCCTCGGCCCCGGGCCCGGCCAGCACCTGGGCACCCAGCTTGTCGCCCAGGTGACGGTGCGTGCCTTCGTTGAACAGGTAGAGGTCGTCGGCCGACAGCGAGGTGGGCGACGCCGGGGACACCGGCCCGTTCCGGTCCCCGCTCATGCCTCCGACCCCACGGTGGGTCCTACCGGGGTCGGCTCCCGGCGCAGCCCGTCGACCTCGCTCAGCAGCCCGGTCGCCGCGGCATCGCCCTGAACCTGTTCCAGGGTCTGGGCCGCCCGCAGCCGCCAGTTGGGCACCTCGGGACCGGTACCCGGTCGGTTCTGAGGTTCGCGCTCCAGCCACAGGTCCTCCAGGTCGACCAGCACGAGCAGCGCCGGGCCGGCGGCCAGGTACCGGAGACAGGCCCGGAGGAGCTCCTCGGTGTCGATGTCGGACCCGTGACCCTCGGGGTTGACTGCGGCCTGCAGGGCCAGCCGGTTCGCCTCTCGCTCCGCCCGCTCGTCGGCGGCCGTGGCTCGGTCCACCGACCCCGATCGTTCTCGCTCCTCGATGTCATCGCCGTTCCAGTAGGCGGCGAAGCGGGGCAGGTCGTGGGTCCCCCACGAGGCCAACGACCGCTGGGGGGCGACCGGAAGAGGATCGCGGGGAGAGGTCTCGAACTGGAACACCCAGGAACGGAGCATGTTGTCGTGGGCCATGGCCGACCGCACCCGGTCGGGCACCGTGCCCAGGTCCTCCCCCACCACCGCCGTCCCCGATCGGCTGGCCTCGAGGGCGACGACGGCGCGCATCTCCTCGTTTCGGTACTGCACGTAGGCTCCGTCCCCGGCGTCGGACCCGTGGGGCAACCAGAAGAGGCGGTCGAGCCCCATGACGTGGTCGACCCGGACGGCATCGGCGTGCCGGCAGGCCTGGCCCATCTGGGCCCGGAGATAGCGGTAGCCATCGTGGCGTAGGCCCTCGGGGTGGAGGGGTGGGAACCCCCAGTTCTGTCCGCCCGAGAAGAAGGCGTCGGGCGGGGCCCCGCCGCTCACGCCGGGGGCGAAGGAGTGCCCTTGCCACCAGGGATCGAAGCCGCACGGATGGACACCGACGGGGATGTCCAAGTAGAGACCGACGTTCCCCTGCTCGCTCACCGCCGCCAGTTGCTGTTCGGCCACCCACTGGACATAGAGATGGAAGTGCTCGGCCTCGTCGCCGATGCCGTCGGTGGCGGACGACGCCTCCGCGCTCGACCACCGGGCCCACGAGGAGCCGAACCGCTCGCACGCCGACCGGAACCGGGCATAGGCGGCCAGCTCCGGGCGGGCGGCGGCAAAGGCTTCGAGCTCGCTCCGTCGGGCCGAGGGGGCGGCGAACAACGCCGCGGCCATGGGGGCGAGGACGGAGCGGAGGCTGGTCATCACCGGGCCGTAGGCGACGAACCGGGAGGCCCGGGCCACCTCGATCTGGCCGCGGACGGCATCGCTGCGAAGCAGCCGGCGGGCCTCGGGGGCGATGGCCAGCTCGGGCAGTCCGGCGGGATCGATGTAGAGCTCGCTCAAGCCCAACTTGGTGACGGGCCGGTACGGGCTCGGGTCCACCGGCTCCTCGAAGAACACCGGGTAGAGCGGCAGCGTGCCGACCAGGGCACCTCCCAGGTGGCCGGTCCACTGGGCCAGGCGGGCGAGGTCGGCGTAGGTGCCGACGCCCCGATCGCGGTCGGTCCTGAGGGCGTGCAACGGGAGAAAGGTCCCCCAACCCCGCGTGGGCACGGGGCAGGTGGGCGCCACCATCACCAGGGCCGTGGCCCGCAGGCCGGCGGCGTGCACGGTGAGCCGGTGGTAGCCCGGAGGCAGGGCCCTCCCGCCGCCGTCCAGCGGCAGCTCGTAGGTGTCGAGCGTGCGTCCGTCCACCTCGTCCCGGGCCGTCGTGGTCCAGCCGATCTCGGACAAGGGTCGACGGCGGACCGTCCCGTCCTCCAGCTCGAGCTCGTGCCAACCGGCGTCCGGGTCGGCGTCGGCCGGCAGCACCAGGCGAACCGATCGTCGCTCGCCCACCCACTGGACGTGCACCGGCTCCATGACCCGTCGGGCCCGGCCGGCCCTCATAGCTCGCACGGCCTCTTGGGCGTCGCCCACGCCACCGATGGGGACACCCAGGGCCCCGAGCACGGCCACCAGCGTCGACGGGCGCGCCCGCCGTCGGGCTCCCTCGTTGTCCGTGAACTCGGTGTCCACGCCGGCCAGGGTGCACAACGAGGAAAGAGCACGGAGGTCGTCGGCTCCCGCCGTGCTCACGGGCTCGACTCCAAGATGTCGAGCACACCCCGGGCCGGGATGTCCACCCAGTCGGGCCGGGAGTTGGCCTCGTAGCCCAACTCGTACACCGCCTTTTCCAAGAGGAAGAAGTCGAGGAGGCCGGCCAGTTGGTCGGGATCCGAGGGGAGGAACCCCCCGGGCCGGGCCACCTCGAGGTAGGCATCCAAGAAGGTGCCCGACACCCAGCGGTACCACAGGGTCAACCAGGCCTCGAGGTCGGCATGCAGTGACGTGTTGAGATCGCGGCTCAGTCGGATGCCGGCCGCCCGCGAGGCGTAGTGGAACGATCGGATCATCCCGGCCACGTCGACCAGGGCCGGACGCTTCAGCCGGCGCTGGCTCAACGAACGGTTGGGCTCGCCCTCGAAGTCGATGATGACGAAGTCCTTGCCCGTCCACAGCACCTGGCCGAGGTGGTAGTCGCCGTGGCATCGGATCCGCTCGGCCCGGATGCGCAACGAGCTCATGACCCGGAGGCGCTGGGCCACCTCCGCCTCCCGGGCCAACACCTCCTGGAGGCACTCGGAGGGAACGGCGATCGAGGCCAGCTGCCGGAACACGCGCTTGGTCAGGCTCCGGGCCCCGTGGTACAGCGCCTGGCGCTCGATCCCGGTCATCGGCTCGGGAACGAGGTCGGCGTCGGTGGCATCGGAGGTCAAGGCCAGGTGGAGCTCGGCCGTCCGGGCCCCGAGCAGCGAGGCCCACTCCAGGTGGGGACCCACCAACAGGTTCCCCGGCTCCAGGTTGGTGGCGCCCACGTCCAACAAGCGCGGGGGTGCGATCAGGTGCAGGTCCTCGGAGCCGGGGTTGGCCAACGCCTCTTCGAGGCCGTGGCCCAGGGCGTCGACCACATAGTTGAAGCCGCTGCCCTCGTTGGGCACGAACTCCTCGAGCGCGGCCACGGTGACAGGCTGCGACCCGAGACCGTCGGACCGGTACTCGATGGAACCGGCAGTGGCCGGCGCGTTGGCAAAGTGGGCCTGTTCGCTCAGGAACCGGCCCAGCTCGACGCCGGGGTTCACCCCCTCTTCGAACCGGCGGATGAACTTCATGATGGCCTGGTCCCCAAAGGCCACCGAGCTGTTCGACTGCTCGGCCGTGATGGGAACGGGGGGCGAATCGACGGTGATCCGCTCCCGCACCGATCGGAAACGGGGGGTGGGGACGCCGGACAGGCGACCGTGGCCCCCGGACAGCGGGCGGCGTCTCGACAGCATCTGCAGGATGGCCCACGAGAACTCGGGCTCCCACACCGCGTCGTAGATCACCCCGTCCTGGCCACCGGCGCGCAGATCGGCGATGATGGCCTCCGGCTTCCATCGCTCGATCTCCTCGGCTCGGGCCCCGACAGCAAAGGCAATGGGCAGGGAATACAGCTCGGGGCTCCCGTAGTCGAGCTCCACCCGCACGATGGTGAAATGGGCCATCGGCTCCTCGCGCCCACCACCGGCCGGCGGGATGGGCACGCTGTCCACCACGCTCACCGACGTGATCTGGCGCGACTTGTCCCCGAACCATCGGCGTTCGGCCAGGTATCCGGGAAGGTAGTCCTCGAACCGGCGGATGCCGGCCCCGGTGAGCAGCTCGCTCCAGTTGCCCCGAACGGTGAACGAGCCCCGGGGACCGTGGGACCGCTCGGTCTCCCGCTCCAGGGCGAACCAGTAGAAACCGTGGGGACCGAGGGTGATGAAGTAGGGCAGGTCGCCCACCACCGGGAATTCCATGTTCCCGAACAGCTCCACCGGCGTGGCCCCGCGGAACTCGGAGAGATCGAGCTCCGCACACTGCACGTTCCGCGACAGGTTGACCACCACCAGGATCAGCTCGTCCTCATGACGTCGGAGAAAGGCCAGCACCTTGCGGTTGTCGGGCCGGAGGATCTCCAGGCTCCCTGTGGCGAAGGCCTGGTACCGCTTGCGCAGGGCCACCAACCGCCGCATCCACCACAGCAACGAGCTCGGGTTCTGCTCCTGGGCCTCCACGTTGACGGCCTGAGCATGGAACCCCGGGTCGATCACGACGGGGAGGAAGAGGCGCTGGGGATTGGCCCGGGAGAAGCCGGCATTGCGGTCGCTGTCCCACTGCATCGGCGTGCGCACCGCATTGCGGTCGCCCAGGTAGATGTTGTCCCCCATGCCGATCTCGTCGCCGTAGTACAGGATGGGGGTGCCGGGCAACGAGAACAGCAGGCCGTTCATCATCTCGATCATGGTCCGGTCGTTCCCCAGCAACGGGGCCAGTCGCCGCCGGATGCCCACGTTGATGCGGGCCTGGGAATCCTGGGCGTAGACCCGGTACATGTAGTCGCGCTCTTCGTCCGTCACCATCTCCAAGGTGAGCTCGTCGTGGTTGCGGAGGAAGAGGGCCCACTGGCAGTCCGGCGGGGTCTCCGGCGTCTCGGTGAGGATGTCGACGATGGGGAAGCGGTCCTCCTGGCGGGCGGCCATGAACATCCTGGGCATCAGGGGGAAGTGGAACGCCATCTGGCAGATGTCGCCGTCACCCATGTAGGCCACGGCGTCCTCGGGCCACTGGTTGGCCTCGGCCAGCAGCATCCGGTCATCGAACCGCTGGTCGACGTGGGCCCGCAGCTCACGCAGGTACTCGAAGGTCTCGGGCAGGTTCTCACTGGTCGTGCCCTCGCGGGCGAAGAGGTAGGGAACGGCATCGAGCCGGAGACCGTCCACCCCCATCTCGAGCCAGAAGTCGACGACTTCGAACATGGCCTGGCGGACCGCGGGGTTGTCGTAGTTGAGGTTCGGCTGGTGGGAGTAGAAGCGATGCCAGTAGTACGCCCGGGTCACGGGATCGAACGTCCAGTTGGACGTCTCGAAGTCCTTGAAGATGACCCGAGCCTCCTGGAAGCGCTCGGGCGTGTCGCTCCACACGTAGAAGTCCCGATACGAGGTTCCCGGCCGGGCCCGCTGGGCCCGCCGGAACCAGGGGTGCTCGTCGGAGGTGTGATTCAGGACGAGCTCGGTGATCACCCGCAGTCCCCGCCGGTGCGCCTCGCGGAGGAAGGTGCGGAAATCGCGCAGGTTGCCATAACTGGGATGGACCTGGCGGTAGTCGGAGATGTCATACCCGTCGTCTCGGAGCGGTGACGGGTAGAAGGGGAGCAACCAGAGCGCGGTCACGCCCAGCTCTTGCAGATAGTCGAGCTTCTCGATGAGCCCGCGGAAGTCGCCCACCCCGTCGCCGTCGCTGTCTCGGAACGAGCGGACGTGGAGCTCGTAGATCACCGCGTCCTTGTACCAGTGGCGCACGGCCTCCAGCGTCTCGGCCACGACCGGGAGCGCTCGGGGGGTCATCGAGAGCCTTTGGTGCTGACAGGACGGTCGAGGCGATCGGGGGTCGGCGGGCGCAGGTGGAAGATGTGGGCCGGAACGACCTGGGGGTCGAGAATCACAAAATTACGAGGTCCTTCCCATCGGTACCGCTCGTCGGTGAGCAGATCATGCAGGGCGAAGGGACGGTCGGCCTCGATGCCCAGGGCCCCGAGGTCGAGGTCGATCCAGCCGGACTGGGGATGGTACGGATCCAGGTTGACCACCACCACCACGGTGTCGCGGTCCCACCCCGACGTACCGTCGGCCACCGTCTCGCCGGTGGGGCGCGACTTGGAGTACACCATGAGCTGTTCGTTCTCGCTGCCGTGGAATCGGAGCGAGTCGTTGAACTGCAGCGCCGGATGGGACCGACGGATGCGATTGATCCGACCGACGACCGCGGCCAGGCTGCCGCGCCGTTCGAGGTCCCAGTGCCGGAGGGCGTACTTCTCGGAGTGGAGGTACTCCTCGGATCCGGGATGACGGGGGAGGTGGTCCTGCAGCTCGAAGGCGGGGCCGTAGATGCCGTAGCTGGCGGCGAGGGTGGCGGCCAGGACCAGACGGATGGCGAAGATCGACGCCCCTCCGCTCTGCAGCTGCTCGGTGAGGATGTCCGGCGTATTGGGCCAGAAGTTGGGCCGGAAGTAATCGGCCACCTCCGTGGCGGTCAGCTCGTGCAGGTAGGTCTCGAGCTCCCAGCGCGTCTGGCGCCAGGTGAAGTAGGTGTACGACTGGCTGAAGCCCGCTTTGGCCAACCGGTACATCACCTTGGGTCGGGTGAACGCCTCGGCCAGAAAGATGGTCTCGGGGTGGGCCCGCTTCACCGAGGCGATCAGCCATTCCCAAAAGCCCAGCGGTTTGGTGTGGGGATTGTCCACCCGGAACACGGTGATGCCGTGGGCGATCCAGAACTCGACCACGCCGAGAAGGGCATCCCACAGATCGCGCCAGGCCTCGGTTTCGAAGTCGAGTGGGTAGATGTCCTCGTACCGCTTCGGCGGGTTCTCGGCGTAGCCAATGGACCCGTCGGGCCGGTGGCGGAACCACTCGGGATGCTCGTGCACCCACGGGTGGTCGGGCGAGCACTGGAAGGCGAGGTCGAGGGCCACGTCGATACCCCGGGTGGCGGCAGCGGCAACGAGATGGTCGAGGTCGTCGAGGGAGCCCAGCTGGGGATGGACCGCGGTGTGGCCGCCCTCGGGGGCGCCGATGGCCCACGGCGAGCCCGGTTCACCCGGGCCGGCCACCGGTGCCCCGTCGTCGCCCTTGCGGCTGGTCGACCCGATGGGATGGATGGGCGGCAGATAGAGGACATCGATCCCCAGCTGGGTCAGGTACGGGAGACGCGCCTCGGCATCGGCCAGCGTGCCGTGCCGATCGGGATCGGGTGAAGCCGATCGAGGGAAGAGCTCGTACCAGGTGCTGAAGCGGGCCCGTTCGGGGTCGACGACGAGGCTGAGCTCCCCCGACGTGGCCGCCGCAGCCCGATCCGGGTAGCGACGGGCCAGCTCGGCCAGCTCGTCGCCGAAGATCAGGGCGACCAGGGGTCCGGCCGGACCCGGCTCGGCTTGGGCCAGCTGGTGCGCCATGGCGGTGAGCGAGCGCCGGTCCTCGCCCCGGGCTCGTCGAGCGGACCGCCGGAGGAGGTCGGCACCGACCAGGAGGTCGGCCGAGGCGTCCTGGCCCGCGTCCATCCTGGCCTTGAGGTCCCGGCGCCACGTCCCGAACCGGTCGATCCAGGCGTGGACGGTGAAACGGTGGCGCCCGACGTCCGACACCCTGAACGCCCCGCGCCAGCGGTCGTTACCGATGGGGACCATGGTCAGCGAGACCCAGCGATGCTCGGTGACATGCCGGTGCCGTACCTCACAGGCCACCAGATCATGGCCATCGACGAAAGCGTCGGCCTCCACGGTGACCACGTCTCCGACCGCCGCCTTGGCCGGAAAGCGACCCCCGTCCACCTGGGGGCGCACGGCCTCGATGACCGGGCGGACCCGGCTCTGGGCGGTAGGGATGCGGGCCCCGGCCATCCCTGGGGCGAGCGCGGACCTACTCTCGTGGGCCGACTCCCCTCCCTCTCGCTCCTGTGACCGCGGGCCTGGCGCGGATCGCTTCGCCATGGTTGTGGGGCGACCTCCTAGTCAGATCGTCGTACCCCAGGCGAGGGGTGGGCAAACGGCACCCAGCCCTGAACGCATTCCCGGCTGACCGGGACGGCCGGGAATAGGATCACCGAGACGGAAGCTTGGTATCGGCGGGCTCAGAGCACGGGGGGATCATGATGAACAGTGCCAACTTATCGCGGCGGAATTTCCTACACGCCGGGGCCGTGGCCTCGGGGGGGCTGGTGCTGGGCGGCGCCCTGGCCGCGTGCGGCTCGAGTGGCTCGGCCACGGTCGCCTCGACCACGTCGACCACACGGCCGGTCACCAATGGCGACGAGGCGTTGGCCCGTCTCGTGGCCGGGAACCAACGGTTCATTCAGGGCAAGCAGGTGAACCAGGGTCGCGACAACGTCCGGCGCGTGGCTCTGGCCGAGAGCCAGTCGCCCTTCGTCATCATCCTCGGCTGCTCCGACTCACGAGTCGTCCCCGAGGTCACCTTCGATGAGGGCCTCGGCGATATGTTCCTGGTCCGGGCGGCCGGGAACACGGGCATGGACCCTGTCCTCCTGGGCTCCATCGAGTACGGCGTGGCCGTGCTCGGCTCGGTCCTTCTCATGGTCCTGGGCCACCAGGACTGCGGTGCGGTCAAGGCGGCGCTGAAACAGGTGAAGGGCGGTGCGCCCCCACCCGGAGACATCCCGGCCGTGCTGGCGCCCATCCTGCCCGCCGCGCAGTCGGCCAGGGGCGACGCCACCACCACCCAGCTCGACGCGGCCATTCAGCAGAACGTGCGAAACCAGGTGGCGGCGCTCGGCGCTTCGCCCGCCATTCTGCAGCCGGCGGTGGCGGCGGGAAAGCTCAAGATCGTGGGGGCCGAGTACCAGCTGGCCAGCGGCAGGGTGAAACTGCTGAGCTGAGGCTCACCGGCGACCGCCCCGCCATCATGGAAGGGTTTCGGTCGGATCCTCCACTTCGGCCGAAACCACCGGGTCGGGTACCCGGCTGGCGTTGTCGAGGTAGGCGATCAAGCGGGGGACGTCGACCGGTTTGGACAGGTAGCCCACCGCGCCAGCGTCCAGGATCCGGTCGATCCGGCCCGGAGTGACATCGGCGGACAGCACCACCACCGGAATGGATGCCGTCCGCGGGTCCGCCTTGAGCTGCCGTAGGGCCTCCTCGCCGCTCATGTCGGGAAGGTGGAGGTCCAACAGGATCAGCACAGGCTGCAGCTCTCGGGCCAGTTCCAGGGCCATGGTGCCCTGCACCGACACCTGCAGCGTCTCGGGGCGCCCGTTGAACAGTCGCTCGATCATCCTGAGACTGGCCAGGTTGTCCTCTACGTAGAGGACCATTCCCCCACCCTTTTGCATCCTCGGACCCGAGGTTCGCCGGGAGTCGAACTCCGCCGCCGGCAACTCGACCCAGAACCTCGATCCCTGCCCTACCTCGCTGTCGGCCCCGATGGTACCGGCCATGGCCTCGACCAGCGCCTTGGACAGGGATAATCCGACGCCGGTGCCCTCGATGCCGCTATTGGTGGCGCCCATCCGGTCGAAGGGAACGAAGAGCCGATCGAGGCTGGACTCGGGTATCCCCACCCCGGTGTCGGCGACGGTGAGGGCGACGGTCTCGGCCGAGGCCGATCCGGTGATGACGATGCTGCCCCCCTCTCGGTTGTACTTGATGGCATTGGACACCAGGTTCAAGAGCACCTGTTTGATCCGCTGGCGGTCGGCCCAGACGGCCAGGCCCTCGAGACCGCGCTGTTCGACATTGACGGCACGGGCGGCGGCGATCGGGCTCATCAGCGACACGATCTCGGTGACGACCTCGCCCAACAGGATCGGCTCCATGGAGAGCGATAGGTGGCCCGACTCGATCTGGGCGATGTCGAGCACCTCGTTGATCAGTTGGAGGAGGTGCTGGCCCGCAGTCACGATGTGATCGATGCTGTCGGCGTTGTCCGGGCTCAGGTCCTCGAGCTGCAGGAGCTGGCCGAAGCCGAGGATGGCGGTGAGCGGGGTGCGCAGCTCGTGGCTCATGCGAGAGAGGAACTCGTCCTTGGCCTGGGTGGCGGCCAGCGCCTCGTCCCGGGCCCCCTCCAGCTCGACCCGGCGTTGGTCCAGGCGAGCCGACGCCACCATGAGCGCTTGACCCAAGCGGCCCAACTCGTCCTGGGATTCCCGCGACAGCTCCAACGGCTCCTCGGCGCCGAGGTGGACGGCGTTCCGAGAGATCAGGGCGAGACGCCCGCCGACCCTCCGCAGCAGCACCAGGAACACCAAGATGGTCACCACCACCACGCCCAGGCCGATGTAGTCGACCACCTGCGACCAGGTCACGTACATTTGCAGCTCGTTGCGCTGGCTGGTGCCGAGCCCATTCAGGCGGGACTCCACCAGGGCAATGTCGGCTCGCACCGAGTCCATGTACTTCTTGCCGGTCAATAGCTTGTCGGTCAGAGCGGGGCCGCCGAGGGTGCCGTTGGACACTCCGACCCGGATCTGGCTCAACACCACCAACTCGTTGACCACGTTGGCCTTGAGGGCATCCGACTGTTTCGGGGTCAATACCCCGTTGGCCCCAGGCACCCCTTTGGCCAGCGCGCCCGACGCGGCGGCGATCGCCTGGTTGTAGGGCTGCAAGAACACCGGGTCACCGGTGGCGGCGTAGCCGCGCACGCCGGTCTCCGCATCGACCAGAAGCTGCAGCTTGGCGTTCATATCGGAAACGGCCGCCGAGGTCTGGTGGGCGGAGGCCAACAAGCTGTTGGTCTGGCCCACGAGGAGGATGCCGGAGATCACACAGGCCAGCAGAGCACCGAGGGGGAGGGCGAGGAGGCTGAGGACCTTGGTGCGTACGGGCAGGTCGGCCCATCGCTGTCCTCGCCTCGTCACCTCGACCATGGTAGGTCACATCACCAGACCGGCTCCGAATGGGGTACCACCATCTTGGCTAAGGTTCAGGTGTGGGCGAGTGCCAAACCGGGTGGTGAGGCCGGAGAGCTCCCGTGGGTGGCACATGAGCGCGAACAGGCAAGGCGGCGACGGCGCGTCGAGCGCCGATGAGGCGACAGCGCGGGAGCGAGGGCGCATACTCGTGGTCGAGGACGACCCGGCCACGCTCCGCTTCGTCACCCTCGCCCTCGAGCGGTCGGGGTTCGACGTCCGCAGTGCCACCTCCGGTCCGGTGGGGCTGGAGCTCCTGGCCGCGGATGATGCGATCGACGTCCTCCTGGCCGACATCGGGCTGCCGGGGATGTCGGGGTTCGACCTGATCCACGAGGCCCGGCGTCGCATCCCGGGGTTGGCCACCGCCCTGATGACGGCGGACGCCAGCGTGGACGTGGCCGTCAATGCGCTGAGAAGCGAGGTCGACGACTTCCTGCCCAAGCCCATCACCCCCCAGGCCCTGGTCTCTCAGATCGAGCGGCTGATCGAGCGCCGCCGGAACCGGTTCCAAGCCCTGCCCGAACGGATCCTGGCCGTCGGGGCCCATCCCGACGATGTGGAGATCGGGGTGGGCGGCATCCTGGTCGGCCACGGCAAGGCCGGCGACGAGATCACCGTGCTCACCCTGAGCCACGGGGCGCGGGGCGGCGACTCCGACCGCCGGGCCGAGGAGGCCGAGCGGGCCGCCGCGCTGCTGGGGGCCACGCTCATCCTGCAGGATCTGGAGGACACCCGGGTGCCCATGGCCGATCCCACCGTGAACATGATCGAATCGGTGGTGCAGCAGTTCCGGCCCACGGTGGTCTACACCCACACGGCGTGCGACCTGCATCAGGATCACCGCAACGTGCATCAGGCCACCCTGGTGGCCACCCGCAACGTGGCCAACGTGTACTGCTACGAGAGCCCGTCGGCCACGGTCAAGTTCGCTCCGGCCCGGTTCGTCGACATCGACGCCAACCTGGACGAGAAGGTGGCCATGCTGGCCGCGTTCACCAGTCAGAGCGAGCTCCGGGCCTACCTGGCCGAGGACCTGGTGCGAGCGACCGCCCGCTACTGGGGGCGCTACGGCCAGAGCCTCTTCTCCGAACCGCTCGAGGTGGTGCGGGATCGACCCGTCATCCGACAGAGTGCGCCGGACCTGAGCCAGGCCCGCGCGTGATCGGGGACTTCGGGCGGGACGGCCACGTCCATTCCACCTTCTCCGACGGTCGCAACACCATCGCCGAGAACGTGGACACGGCCCGCCAACGGGGTTTGCACACCCTGTGCCTGGTCGACCACGTCCGAGCGGACACCGAGTGGGTGCCCGACTTCATCCGGGCCACCGGCGAGCTCATCGAGAGCGAAGCCGAGCAGCCCGACAGCCTCAACATCCTGCGAGGCGTCGAGACCAAGGTGCTGGACCAGGCCGGCGCCCTCGATCTGCCCCCCGGCCTCGAGGCACTCGATCACATCCTGGTGGCCGATCACCAATTCCCCATGGAAGACGGCCCCCACAACCCCAAAGAAGTCCAGACCGGCATCGAGGAAGAACGATGGGACCCCTCGGTCCTGGGCGCGGTGCTGATCGAGGCCGTCGGCAATTCGCTGGAGGCCGTGGCCGGGTTGGGCATACTGGCCCACATGTTCAGCATCCTGCCCAAATCGGGGATGTCCGAGGAGGACCTGTCGGCCTCCGGCCTGGACTGGCTGGCCCAACAGGCTCGTCGCTTCGAGATCATGATCGAGGTCAACGAACGGTGGGGGTGCCCATCGGCGTCGACCCTTCAGCACTTCGCCCGTCACCAGGTGCCGATCGTGTGCGCCACTGATAGCCACCGCGTCGAGACCATCGGTCACTACGACCGGGTACGCCAGATCCTGGCGTCGATGCCGTGAGCGGGACCCCACCACGCAGACGGTGACGGTGAGCTGACCGTGGAGGTGTTCGTCCGCATCTTCCTGTCGTTGTTCGTCATCGCCGCCGCCACCGTGTCACTGGTCAGTGCGGGATTCGTTTCCCTGGCCATGTTCCACCGCTACCGCGACCACAACAAAGAAGCAACGCCGACACAGCCGCGCACCGCCATCATCATTCCCGCCCACAATGAAGAGGCCGTCCTCAATACCACCCTCGACACCCTCTTGCGCCTCGACTACCCGACCGATGCCGTGCGCATCTACGTGGTCGACGACGCCAGCACCGA
>DATMMO010000359.1:0-15622 GCA_035569695.1 Acidimicrobiales bacterium
GTCGGGATTGTTGCGGTTCACGTCCCGGGTGGTGAACCACATGACGTAGTGGTTGTCGGAGGTCTTGATGACGTCGGGGGCCCAGATCCATCCCCAGGACCAGGTCGGGAGCACGGGCATGGCTTCGGTGGGCTGCGGGAGGGTGGTCGTGTCGTTCATGATCCGTACCGGTACGTGCGGCGTGCCGCCGACGCCGCCACCGCCGGTGCCGTACAGGTAGGTGTGCTTGCCGTCCATGAGGACAGCAGGGTCGGAGACCAACTGGGCCTGCGAAAAGATGGTGGCCGGGGCGTCGGCCGGTGCCGGTGGGGGTAGCACCACCCGGGCCACTCGGGCCGGTCGGGTGGACGATGAGGGCATCACGGCGACGGTGACTCCGACCGCGATGACCAGGACTGCGACCACCGCGGCGATCCACCACCGGCGCTTGCGCTTGGACCGGTTGCGGTCAGTGCGACGTTCGATCCTCGTCGTCTGGGGGGCGGCGGGTTCGAGATCTGAGGGAGTGTCGCCGACCACGTCGACTTGGCTCACGGGTGTCGTCATCCTTTTCGCGCAACAATTAGCCGGTCAGTGTGGCGCGAAGCTCAGCACGGCTCCGTGCTGGCCCGCCTTGTCCCGGGCGGTCAGCACCAATCCTGCCGCCTCCCGCGCTACCTCGCCGGGAAAACATCCGAAGGAACGTTATCGCGTGGAACCCCCGAAAATCTGGCAGTGGACTCAGGCTGGCGACCTCGGGTTTCTTCGGCGGCCGACCAGGGCGGCCAGTGCCCAGCTCCCCAGCAGCGCCACCCCGGCCAGCACCAGGATGGGGGTGTCGCCGTAGCGGACGTAGAACGTCTCGCCTGTCCGGCGGCCCAGGGTGGTCAGGATCACCTGCTGTTTCCCCAGCGTGGAGCGGCTGAGGAGGCGACCCCGGTGATCGACGACGGCGCTGAACCCGGTGGGCGCGGCCTGGAGCAGGTCGCGGCCCTGTTCCACCGCTTGGACCTGGGCGGCGGCGATCTCCTGTGTCGGCACCTGGCTGGTGGCGTAGGACGACGTGTTGGTGGGGACGATGAGGAGCTGGGCCCCGGCGCGGACCGACGAGCGACCCCGGTCGGCGTAGAAGACCTCGAAGGACACCAGGGCTCCGAGGGGTCCGGCGGGGGTGTCCATCAGGCCCGTCCCCGTGCCCGGGACGGCATCGAGGGGGACCGAGGACAGGTCGGCCAGGTGCGTGAAGAAGCCCCGGTCGGGGACGTATTCGCCGAACGGCACCCGGTGGACCTTCTCGAATCGGGCCACCATGGCGCCGTTCGGCCCCCAGGCCACCACCTCGTTCCGGAAGGCGGTCGACGACACCGTCTCGGTCACCCCCACCACCAAGGTGGTGTGGAGGGAGACGGCCAGGCTGCTCAGGGAGGCCTGGGCCGGTGAGCCGTCGAGCGGGGACGAGAGCGAGACCACGTCCTCGGGCCACAGGACCAGTTGCGGCGCGTGACCGTGGTCCAACTGCTGCATGCGGGCCGTGGCTTGGTGCTGGGCGGCCAGCACCACGGCCGGGTCGACCTGGGACTTCTTGAACCCCCGGACGCCGCCCCCCTGCACGGCGGCGGCCGTGACCGTGCCCCGCCCCACGCCGCCGTCGGGGGCGTGGTCGGCCAGGACGGTGACGACGACCAACCCGATCAGGGCCACCGATCCCACCCACACCGGTGTCCACGGCCGCCCTTCCCGCCGGGCCCCGGCGAGGGCCGTCTGGGCCAGCGCGGCCACCGCCACCCCTCCGGTAAAGACGGCGGCGGTGACAAGGAGCGGCCCCCCCAACCGGGCCAGGCCCAGGACCGGGCCTCCGGCCTGGCCCAGGAAGACCCCGCCCAGGGGAAGGCCCCCGAAGGGCCAGGACATGCGGGCCGCCTCGGCCAGGGTCATGGCCGCCGGGAAGGCCAGTGCTCGCGCCCCGATCGGGCGTGAGGGCACGACCAGGCAGGCCACGGCGGGAAACAGCGCCTCGATGACCATGAGGGCGATGGCGCCGAGGATGGTGAAGGACCGGGCCCACAGGAGCCCGGGCACGAAACAACCCAGCCCGGCCAACCACCCCGCCCACAGGCGGGTTCGGGGCCGGAGGCCCCCGAGCCGCCACCACAGGAGACCGGCGGCGGGAAAGGCAAGGATCCAAAAGCCCCAGGGAGGAAGGGACAGGGCCAGACCGATCCCGGCCACGATCGACGGCACCGCCACCCCACCCCGCCGGGGCTCGACCACCTCCGGCTCGCCGGTCGGTCGAGAGCGGGACCAAGGCCGGGTCGAGATGTCGGGCCCGGTGGGCGGTGGTTCCGACGCCGCGGTCGGCCCCAGAGGCGAGGGAACCTCGGACGGCGGGACCCCGAGGCCGCCCGAAGTGGGTGTGGTCACCGAATGGAGCCGCGCCGGTCGGGCGAACCCAGAGCGCTGAGAACGGCGCGAGCGGCCGTGCGCCCCGACCCGATGCAGGCGGGGATGCCCACGCCCTGCAGGTGGGCGCCGGCCACGGCCACTGCTCCCAGCGGCGCCAGATCGTCCTCGATCATGGCCACCTTGATGAGGTGTCCCACCCGGTATTGGGGAAAGGCCTGGGGCCACCGGGTGACGGTCCACTGGTTGGGCGGTCCGGTCAGGCGGAGCAGCGTTGTGAGCTCGTTCACCACGGCCGCGCTCAGCGTTTCGTCCTTCAGCTCGTCGGCCCGTTGGTCGCCGAAGCGACCGACCGATGCCCGCAACAGCACATCGTCCGCCCGGTCGAGGTGGGGCCATTTCTCCGAGAGGTAGGTGCACCCGGTCATGAGGGCCGGTCGGCCGTTGATGGTGCTGCCCCGCGGGACCAAGAACCCGGTCCCGTGCAGAGGTTGGCGCAGGGCAGTCCGCGGGACGGAGAGGGTGACGACGGCCACCGAGGAGTACTCCACCGACGCCAGCAGCTCGGCGGCCACGGCGGCGTGCGGGGCCAGCAGTTCCCCCGCCCCCGGGGCCGGGAGGGCCAGGACCACGCCGTCAGCTCGGAGGCAGCGCTCGCCGGGCCCGCTGAGGGCGAGACCCCAACCGTCTCCCTCCCGGGTCAGCGACTCGACCGTGGTACCGGTCCGGATCTCCACGTTCCAGGTCGCCAGCCGGTCGACCAACCGGTCGGCCAGGCTCGCCGTTCCCTGGCGCAGGGACCAAAAGACCGGTGTGGGCGGGCCGCCCGGTTCGAGAGGCCGGACTGTCCCCGACGCCGGACGTAAGGCGCGCATCAGGCTGCCGGGCTGCTGGGAGGCGTTCAACAGGGCCGGGAACGTCGCCGCCGCGCTGAGTTTGTCCACTCCTCCGGCGTGGATGCCGCCGACCAACGGGTCGACCAGCTGGTCGACGACCCCCCGTCCCAGCCGCTCGGCCACGATGTCGGCCACGGCGCGATCGCCGATCACCGGCTCGGGTTGTCGGGCGCGCACCAGGTCCCTCCCGGTAGCGAGCAGTTGGGACCAGCTCAGGATCCCGGACCGGGCCAGGGGCCACCAGCGGGTGGGCACACCCAGGTTCAGGCCGGAGGGAAGGGCCCGGAGCCGACCCCGGGCCAGCACCGCCGCCCCGCTGGCCCCCACCGGGACCAGCTCGTCGGTGATGCCCAGCTCCTGGCACAGCTGGGTGGCCTCCGGGCGACGAGCGAGAAAGGCATCGGGGGCCAGATCGACCGTGCGGCCGGCGAAGTCCGTGGTCTGCAGCTTGCCCCCGAGCCGTTCGCCGCCGTCGATGATCACCACCGACGGCGAGTCGGTACCGACAGGGGATTCTCGGCCCGTGACCAGCTCCCACGCCGCCGCCAGTCCGGCAATGCCACCACCGACCACGGCGATGACCGGCCTGCCCTCGGGGTTCACGGCGCCGGTCTCTTGGAACCCTGGTCGCTCCCCGCCGCCTCAGCCCCCACCGCGTTGGCCAGCACCGCCTCAGCCAACACCGTCAGAAAGCGGGGGTCGTCGTTCAGGGACGAGGTGCGGGCGAACCGGATCCCGACCGATGCGGCCACCGCCGCCGCTTCGACATCCAGATCGAACAGGACCTCCAAGTGGTCGGCCACGAATCCCACCGGGCAGACCACGACGGCGGCGGTGCCGTCGGCGGCGACGGCGCGGATCTCATCGAGCAGGGCCGGTCCGAGCCAAACGTCTGGCGTCCGTCCTGCGCTCTGCCAGGCCACCCGCCACCGCCCCAGCCCGGCCCGGGCTGCGATCTCCTTGGCCGACTCCGTCACCTCGTCCGGGTAGGGGTCGCCCTCGGGCACGACCCGGGACGGCACGCTGTGGGCGGTGAAGATCACCTCGCAGTTGGTCCGGACCGGCTCGGGCAGGGACGCCAGGCTCTCCTGCACCCGCTGAGCCAGGATCGAGGCGAAGCCCGGGGTCCGAAACCAGCCGGGCACGGGAACCAGTTCGATCGGTGGTGCCATCGAGGATGCGGCCTGAGCCGCCCGCTCGAGATACTGACCGGTGCCTGCCGCCGACTGGTGGGGAGTGAGCACCAGGCCGACCACCCGGGTCACACCGAGCTCAGCCAGCTCGGCCATGCCCTCCTCGATCGACGGCTGGGTGTGCTTGGCCCCGTACCGGACCACGAAGCGGCCGGGTGCCGCCGTCTCCAGGGTGGCGGCCACGCCTGCGACCTGGTCCTCGGTGTGCCGGCGCAACGGCGACGTGCCGCCGATGGCCCGGTAGCGCCCGACCAGATCGGCCAGGAGCTCGGGTGTGGGCGGCCGACCCCTTCGGATCGAGGTATAGAACGACTCGATCTCCTCGGGGGTGGCCGGCGTGCCGTGGGCCATGACCAGGACACCGGTCGGCCGTTCGGTCATGGCCGTTCGCCCCCGTCGCCTGCGAGGCCGGCCCGGCCCTCCCGGTGCACCAGCTCGACCAGCTGCTCGAGGATGCCGGGGTCGGTCTCGGGGAGCACGCCGTGACCGAGGTTGAAGATGTGGCCCGGCTCGGTGCCGGCCCGGCCGAGGACGTCCCGGGCCTCGTCGGCCACCACGGCCCACGGGGTCAGGCACAGGACGGGGTCCAAGTTGCCCTGGACGGCCAGGTGGGGGCCGATCCGGCGTCGGGCGGCATCGAGGGGCACGCGCCAGTCGACACCGATGACGGTGGAGCCGGCCAGCGCCATCAACGGGAGCAGCTCGCCGGTGCCGACGCCGAAGAGGATGGTGGGCAGGCCGGGATGGGACTCGGCCAGCTCGGCAAAGAGCCGGCGGGTGGCGGGGAGGACGAACTCCTCGTAGTCGCGGGGGGTGAGGATGCCGGCCCAGCTGTCGAAGACCTGGGCGGCCGAGGCGCCGGCGTCGAGTTGGGAGCGCAACGAGGCCACGGCCAGGTCGGTCAGCCGGTCGACCAGGCGATGCCACAGCTTCGGCTCGGTGTGCATCAGGGCCTTGATCCGGGTGAAGTTCCTCGACGGACCCCCCTCCACCAGGTAGCTACCCACGGTGAAGGGGCCCCCGGCGAACCCGATCAGGGGGACGGTCAGCTCGCCGGCCAGGATGCCCACCGCATCGGCCACGTACGGGGTGTCGATCTCCGGCTCCAGGGGCCGGACCCGGTCCAGATCGGCCGCCGTCCGGAAGGGCTGTTCCACCACCGGCCCGATGCCGGGGGCAATGTCCACGCCGAAGCCGATGGCGGCCACCGGGACCACGATGTCGGAGAAGAAGATGGCGGCGTCGGTGCCGTAGCGCCTGACCGGCTGGAGGGTCAGCTCGGCCACCAGCTCCGGCTGGGCGATGGCCTCGAGGATGCTCCCCGGTCCCCGGGCGGCCAGGTACTCGGGAAGCGCTCGACCGGCCTGGCGCATGAACCACACCGGCACATGGGGCGTCGGCTGACGGCGACAGGCCCGGATGAACGGTGAGTCGGCCAGCTCGACTGGGACAGATGCGGGCACGCCCCGACGCTACAGCCGGGCCTGGCGGATGGCCGAGTCGGCCGAGTTCGGCCGTCGATCGGCACCCGGTGCCGGCCCGGCCCGGCACGCCCACCGCAGGCCGTGGGCATGCGACCGTCACGCGAACGACCTTGGACGGGATGCCCCGCCGGGGGCGTAGAATCGTAAGTTCCCCGAAGCAGGAACGGGGAGTCAAAAGGAGGTGCCGGTGGGGGTCGAGCGCGAGCTGCAGGAGGAGCAGGAGTTCGTGGATCTTGCCTACGCGCGCCTCGACGCCATGCGTTCGGACGCCAACCGGATGCTGGAGGGGGTCCTCGACCTGGGCAAAGGCGGGACATTCCAATCCCGTACCGAGCGCGATGTGATCGTTCGCACCAGCCTGGCCCGCTTGGAACAGCTCGACATCGGCGATCAGGCGCTGACCTTCGGGCGGATCGACCGGGTGGCGGGTGAGGGGAACGGCTCCGGCCCGACCGACGGGAACGGCTCCGGCCCGACCGACCAGGCCGAGTCCAACGGGGCCGGGTCCAACGGGCTGATGACCGAGACGTTCCACATCGGCCGACTGGCCGTGCACAGCGCCGATCACGAACCGTTGGTGGTCGACTGGCGGGCTCCCGTGGCCGAGCCCTTCTACCGGGCCACCGGGCGTGACCCCCAGGGCCTGGTCCTCCGCCGTCATCTGGCCCTCGACGGCCGATCGGTGGTGGGGGTGGAAGACGAGTGGTTCGCCACCGCCGGAGGTGCGGGCGCTGGGGCCAACGGCTCACCGAGCGGAACGGTCGGCGAGGGCACCGCCGACGGCGGGGGCTCGGGCGAGCTGATCCTGGGGGACGGGACCCTCGGTGGCCCCGGAGCCCTGCTGGCCGCCCTGGACCGGGCCCGGTCGGGCCAGATGCAGGACATCGTGTCCACCATCCAGCGGGAGCAGGACGAGATCATCCGCTCGCCCCTGCCCGGCGTCATGGTGGTCCAGGGAGGCCCGGGAACGGGCAAGACGGCCGTGGCCCTCCACCGGGCCGCCTACCTCCTCTACACCCATCGGTTCCCCCTGGAGCGCCAGGGTGTCCTGGTCGTCGGGCCCAACCCCTTGTTCCTCCGCTACATCGAGCAGGTGTTGCCCTCGCTGGGCGAGACCGGAGTGACCCTGTCGACCGTGTCCGGCCTGGTGCCCGAGGTCCGGGCCCGGGACTCCGAGCCCGAAGCGGTGGCCCGGCTGAAGGGCGACATCCGGATGGCCAAGTTGATCGGCCGCGCCGTGCGGACCCGCCAGCGCCCGCTGGCCGAGGACGTGACCATCCCCTACGGTGCCCTGCTCCTGCGGCTCACTGCGGCCGACACCAGAGACATCGTGGCCACGGCCCGCCGTCGTCCCGGGGCCCACAACGCCCGACGTCGGGTGGTGGAACAAGCAGTGGTCGGGGTGCTGGCCGACCGGGCCCGCCGGACCCAGCAGACCCTGAGCTCGGGCTCGGCGACCACCATTGCCGCCTTCCCCGGGTACGAGGACCCCTCGGAGCTGGACGAGGACGAGTTCGATCTGGAGGACTTCTCCCGCAAGGTCCGACGGGTCCCCGAGCTGGCCCAGGCTCTGGACCGGATGTGGCCCCGACTGTCGCCCCACGAGCTGTTGCACGATCTCTTCGGGGCCCCCGCCCTCATCCGGGCCGCCGGGCGACAGAACCTGTCGACCGAGGAGGAGGGCCTGTTGTTCCGGGGGCGCTCGGATTCCTTCGAGTCGGTGCCCTGGACCCCGGCCGACGCCGCCCTGATCGACGAGGCCCGACACCTCTTGGGCCCGCGCAACGGCAATGCCGACGATGCCATCCGCAACTACGGGCACATCGTGGTGGACGAGGTCCAGGACCTCTCGCCCATGCAGCTCCGCATGCTCACCCGCCGGTCGTTGTCGGGGTCGATGACCGTGGTGGGCGACATCGCCCAGGCCACCGCGCCATGGGCCCCCCGGCGCTGGAGCGACATCACCGACCACCTGCCCAAGCGGCGGCCGCCCAAGCAGGTGGAGCTGACCGTCAGCTACCGCACGCCGGCCGAGGTGGTCGAGGTGGCGGCCCGGGTCCTGGCTGTAGCCGCCCCCGAGCTGCAGCCACCGACACCCGTACGCAGAACGGGCGTCCCCCCGCGTGTGGTCTCCGTCGAGCCGCCGGCCGGCGGCAGCGCCGTGACTCCGGGCGCCGGGGAGGGCTCCGACGCCCAGGACTCGGCGCTGGCCCGAGCGGTGGCCCAGGCGGCCGCCGAGGAGGTGGCTGCGGTGGGCTCGGGTCGGGTGGCCGTGCTCGCCCCCGGCGCGATGCTGACCCCCATCGCCGCCGCGCTGGCCGAGGCTGGGACCCCCGTGGTCGATCCCCGGGACATGCGCCGGGGCGGCCTGTCCGACCCGTTGGTCCTCCTGGCCGCCGATGCGGCCAACGGCCTGGAGTTCGACGCGGTGGTGGTGGCCGAACCGAGCCTGATCGCCGGGACCACAGCCAGGGGCCTGCGCACCCTGTACGTGGCCCTGACCCGCCCGACCCAGCGCCTCACCTTGGTCCACGCCGCCCCCCTGCCCGCCCCCTTGGCCGATCTCACCTGACACCGGATCGTCACGCGACGGTCACCGGCTGCGGCCTGGGCCAGGCTTGAAACCGCCCCAGGCTCAGTGTTGGCCCTGAGTGCGCCGCATCGACTAAGAAATACGCCGTGACTGAGGCTCTGGCGGTCGAGCAACCTACGCATGCCCGGCATCGCCCGGACCGGCCACCCATGATCGCTGTCGGCGTCATGATCTGGCTCGGTTCAGAGGTGATGTTCTTCAGCGCCCTGTTCGCCGCCTTCTTCACCATTCGGGCCCACGCCACCGTGTGGCCGCCCAAGGGCACCGAGCTCGACACCATCCAGGCCGGCGTGTTCACCGTCATCCTCCTGGCCTCCAGCTTCACCATGCAAAAGGCCGTGTTCGACCAGGAGAAGGGAAACCGCAAGAGCGCAAAGCTCTGGGTGGTGATCACCTTGCTCATGGGTGGGGCCTTCGTGGGGAACCAGTTCTTCGAGTGGATCACCCTCACCACCCGCCCCGGCACCAACGCCTACGGCTCACTGTTCTTCATCATGACCGGCATCCACGGGCTCCACGTCTTCTTGGGCCTGGTGGCCATGATCTTTCTCCTGGGCCGCCTGAAGGGGCCCGGGGGCGACCCGGGTGAGACGGCGGTGTTCCAGGGGGTCAGTTACTACTGGCACTTCGTGGACATCGTGTGGGTCGGTCTGTTCAGCTGCCTCTTCCTCCTCAAATAGGTGCCAACACGGATGCGCAGTCTCTTTCGGGGTCGATACCTGGTACCAGCCCTCCTCTTGGTGAGCGTGGGTTTGTTCGGCCTTCTCGTGTTCTCGCCGGGATCGTCCAGCGCGGCGTCGGGCTCCAGCGCCCCCACCGCCGGATCGTCGGGGGCGGGATTGAAGACCTCGACGGGCCAGTTCCCCCAGACCCCCGGCGCCTCCTCGTCGCCGAGCCAGAGCCCCTCGGGTGACGGCATCTACAACGTGCCGTTGCCGCGGTCGTTCATCGCTCCCGGCCAGGCCCTGTTCGCCGCCAACTGCGCCAGCTGCCACGGTGGCGACGCCGCGGGCACCGAGCGTGCCCCCAACCTGTTGAGCCTGGGGGCGGGGACGGTCGACTTCTGGGTGTCCACCGGCCGTATGCCCCTGGCTGACTCGAGCATCCAGGCCACCACCAAGCCTCCCCGCTTCAACAAGCTGCAGAGCCTGGAGATCTCGGCCTACGTCCAGTCGCTCGCTCCGGGCGGGGTCAAGGTGCCGGTCGTCAACCTGAGCAACGCCAACGTGGGCAAAGGGGCCGAACTGTTCACCCTCAATTGCGCGGCGTGCCACACCATCACCGGTGCCGGTGACGCACTGGCCAACGGGGCCTACGCCCCCACCCTGCACTACGCCAGCAGCCGGCAGATCGTCGAAGCCATCCGCTCCGGTCCGGGCAACATGCCCCACTTCGGTCCGGGCAACATCTCCAACGCCGAGATGCGCGACATCACCGCCTACGTCCATTCCTACATCCAGCACCCGGTCAACCGGGGCGGCTTCGGCCTCGGCGGGATCGGGCCGGTGGGCGAGGGCTTCGTCGGCCTCTTGATCGGCGTCGGCGCCCTGATGCTCGTCTGCTTCTGGATCGGAGACCGCACGTGAGCGACGAGTCCGTCACCGCCGAGCCCGCCGGGCCCCTGCCCATCGGCTCGCTCGACGACCCCCATCAGCAGCCGTATGCCCGGCACCCGGGGCGGGCCCAGGCCGTCGCCGCCGTGTCGTTGATCATCGGCATCCTCGGCTGCATCGGTTTCGGTATCGCCTACTGGATCAGCGACCAGACCCAGTGGGAGGCGATCACCCTCGGCGTAGGCCTTTTGGGACTCGGCTTCGGTCTGACCGCCTGGGGCAAATACCTCATGGCCCAGGGCCCCTTCGTCGAGGACCGCCATCCGCACAACTCCTCGGAGGAAGAGGTCAAGGCCATGACCGCGGCCATCACCCAGCGGGGTGGCATCGTGGTGGGCCGGCGCAAGTTGTTGGGTGGGCTGTTCGCCTTCGGTTCGCTGGCCTTTGGCGTGGTGGCGGCCTTCCCGTTGATCCGTTCGCTCGGTCCCAAGCCGGGCAATGCGCTGTTCGTGACCAACTGGAAGAAGAACTCGCCGCTGGTCACCTCGGACGGCCGGCCGGTGCACCAGAACGACCTGGAGGTCGGCGGCGTGCTCACGGTGTTCCCCAAGGGGTTCGCCGGGTCGTCGCCCGACCAGACCATCCTCTTGCGCATCGAGGAACTGACCGCAGAGGATCCCCCCTTGACCCTGACCAGTCCGGGACGGAGCGACTGGACGGCACTCGGGTACGTGGCCTACTCGAAGATGTGCACCCACCTCGGCTGCCCGGTCGGCCTGTACCAGGAGCAGACGGTGGAGCTGGTGTGCCCCTGCCACCAATCCATCTTCAACGTGCTGGCCGGAGCGGTGCCCGAGTTCGGCCCGGCCCCCCGCCCGTTGCCCCAGCTGCCCATCAAGGTGGTCAATGGTTTCCTGTTCGCCCAGGGCGGCTATAACCAGGCCATCGGACCGGGATTCTGGGAGCGCCCATGATCGACGAATCGGTACGGTGGCTGGACGATCGCCTGGGCGTGGCCAAGGGCGGCCGCACCCTGTTGGACAAGATCTTCCCCGACCACTGGTCGTTCATGTTGGGCGAGATCGCGCTCTATTCATTCGTCGTGCTCATCGCCACCGGCGTCTTCTTGAGCTTGTACTACATCCCGTCGGCGCACGAGGTCGTCTATCACGGCTCCTACCTGCCCCTCCGGGGAACGCGGGTGTCCGAGGCCTACTCGTCGAGCGTCGGCCTCTCCTTCGACGTGAAGTCGGGGCTCCTCATGCGCCAGACCCACCACTGGGCCGCCGACGTCTTCCTCGGTTCGATCGCCGTCCACATGGCCCGCATCTTCTTCACCGGTGCCTTCCGCAAGCCGCGCGAGCTCAACTGGATCGTCGGCATCACCATGCTGATGCTGGGCATCGTCAACGGCTTCCTCGGCTACTCCCTGCCCGACGACCTGGTGTCGGGGACCGGTATCCGGATCGCGTACTCCATCATCGAGTCCATACCATTGGTGGGCTCCTACCTCGGGTTCTTCCTGTTCGGCGGCAACTACCCCGGGAACGGCATCATCATCCCCCGGTTCTACATCCTGCACGTCCTCATCCTGCCGGTGATCATCGGTGGCCTGATCGCCGTGCACCTCGGGCTGCTGGTCAAACAGAAGCACACCCAGTTCCCCGGCAAGGGGAAGACCGAGCACAACGTGGTCGGCACGCCCATGTTCCCCACGTTCGCGGCCAAGACCACCGGCTTCATGTTCATGACCAGCGCCGTGTTGTTGTTGTTGGGAGGGTTCGCCCAGATCAACCCGATCTGGCAGTTCGGCCAGTACGAGCCGTTCCAGATCTCCTATGCCGTGCAGCCCGACTGGTACATGGGCTGGCTCGACGGGGCATTGCGCATCATGCCCAGTTGGGAATGGGTGGGCTGGGGGCACACCATTCCCCTCGAGATATTCCTACCCGCCATTGTGTTCGCCGGGCTGACTTTCAACTTCTTCTACCTCTGGCCCCACATCGAGAAGCGGCACACCAAGGACCTGGCCTCCCACGAACTGCTCGATCGACCGCGGGACCGTCCCAAGCGGACGGCCTTCGGCGCCGCCATGCTGATGTTCTACTTCATGCTGTTCTGCGCCTCGTCGACCGACGTGATGGCCAACTTCTTCAACGTGTCGCTGAACACCGTGCTGTGGACGTTCCGGGTCATCGTCTTCGCCCTCCCGGTCATCACCTACTTCGTCACCTACCGGATCTGCAACGAGATGCGGGCGGCCGAGGGCATCGGCAAGCGGAAGCGGGCCATGGTCGTGAGCCGGTCGGAGACGGGCGAGTACAGCACGGTCTCGACCGAGCCCCGGCCCGGCGACGGCGCCCACGAGCTCGATGCCATCCCGGTGCCGACGTACATCAACCTCACCCCCGAAGAGCTGGAGACGGGTCCCGGCGTGCGCCGGGTCATGCGCTGAGGCCCCGGCCGAACCGGCCCCACCGGCCCGACGGTGAACCACTCGCCGCCGTGGGCCGACTTCGGGGCCCGGGCCGCCGCTCGACGCCGGTTTCCCCAGGTCAGCGACGGAAGAGTTCTTCTGTTGTAGCCTCAAGTCATCAACGACCGAGGGAGGGCCCGGCGATGGTGGATCTCCAACGTGAGGCTCGAGCACTGGGCGACCCGACACGCCATCGCCTCTTTCGCCACATCGCCGCCGCCTCCGAGCCGGTGGGCGTGGCCGAGCTGACCGACCTCGTGCAGCTCAACCACAATGCCATCCGTCAGCACCTGGCCGTGCTGAAGGGTGCCGGCCTGGTCCTGGAGGAAACCGAGGACCGCCACCGGCCCGGCCGGCCCCGCCTGTTCTACCGACTGGACCCCGAGATCGCGGGCCGATGGGGCACCGCCGGCCCCTACGCGTGGTTGGCCGGGATGCTGAGCGAGGCGCTGCGGACCGGACAGGACCCGCGCCAGATCGGGCGGACGGAGGGCATCCGGGAGGCCGTGGCCGTCTCCGGGGCCGGTGACCCGACGGACCTGCTCGAAGAGGAGATGGTTCGACGGGGCTTCCGGCCCACGCGGGTCGACAAGGGCAATCGTCTCGACTTCGTCGTGGGGCGCTGCCCCTTCGTCGACGTGGCCGCCGGCAACCCGGACACCGTCTGCCAGCTGCACCTCGGGCTGGCCGAGGGGCTGACCGAGGGATTGGGCGGCGTGGAGGTCGAGCGTCTGGTGGTTCATGACGCCCACCAGGCCGGGTGTCGGCTCTCGGTGCAACCGGTGTCGCTTCTGAAGACCTCCGCCTGATCGGACGGCCCGGCGGCCAGGAGGTCGGATGAGAACTGCCGTACACGGGATGCCCCGGATCGGGCCGGGCCGGGCGTTGAAGCGGGCCCTCGAGGGCTACTGGGCCGGCCGGGTGACCGCTGACCAGCTCGAGGAGACGGCGGCATCGATCCGGCGCCAGAACTGGCAGACCATGGTGGCCGCCGGTATCGACTTCGTGCCCTCCAACGACTTCTCCCTCTACGACCATGTCCTCGATGCCGCCGTCCTGGTCGGCGCGGTGCCACCGTGGTTCGGCGGCGGCGGCGGCGGCGACCGACCCGGCCTCGAGCCCTACTTCGCCCTGGCCCGGGGGGGCGAGGCGAACGGGCAACCCGTGGCCCCGCTCGAGCTGACCAAGTGGTTCGACACCAACTATCACCATCTGGTCCCCGAGCTGGGACCGGGTACCGACTTCCGGGCCGACGGGGCCAAGGTGGTCGGTGAGCTGACCGAGGCATCCGAGCAGGGCATTGCCACCATGCCCGCCCTACTGGGCCCGCTGACCCTGTTGCTGCGGAGCTCGGCGCGGCCAACGGGCTTCGATGTCCTCGGCCTCCTCGACCCGTTGGTCGACGCCTACGTCGACGTGCTGGCCGAGCTCCAGCGGCGGGGCGTGCGTTGGGTCCGGCTCGACGAGCCATCCCTGGTCGAGGAGCGCAGCGCCGAGGAGCTGGGTGCGCTGGAGCGGGCCTACCGACGGCTGACCGAGCGCGGGGACCGGCCCGCCATCGCCATCTCCACCTTCTTCGGTCCTGTGGGCGAGGCCATGCCCGTGGTGCGGGACCTGCCCGTCGAGGGAGTGGGCCTCGATTTCTGTCTGGGTCGGGAGAACCTCGACCTGCTCCGCGACGTCGGCGGCCTCCCCGACAAGGTGCTCTTCGCCGGCGTGGTCGACGGTCGCAACGTCTGGGCCAACGACCTCGAGGCCACTCTGGCGGAGCTCGACCGGCTCGAAGAGCTGGCCCGGGAGACGGTGGTGTCCACCTCCTGTTCGCTCCTCCACGTGCCCCTCGCCCTTTCGGCCGAGGAGTCACTGGACCCCGACGTCGCGCCCTGGCTGTCCTTTGCGCACGAGAAGCTGGAGGAGCTGGCCGTCCTGGCCCGCGCCAGCGGCGAGGGGCGGCCGAGCGTGGACCAGGCACTCGAGGCCAACCGGGCGGCCCTGCGGGCCCGACGGGAGTCGGCGCGGGTGGTCGACCCCGCCGTCCGCCAACGGGTAGCGGCGCTGGGCGAGGCCGATCCCCGGCGCTCTTCCCCCTACCCGGAGCGAGCCCGGGCCCAGCAGTCGGCCCTGGGGCTTCCCCGCTTGCCCACCACGACCATCGGGTCCTTCCCCCAGACGCCCGAGCTCCGGACGGCACGGGCGGCGTGGCGGGCCGGCCGGCTCGACGACGCCGAGTACCGCCGCTCCCTCCGGCATGAGATCGACCGGGTGGTGAGCCTCCAGGAGGAGGTGGGGTTGGACGTCCTCGTCCACGGCGAGCCCGAGCGGGACGACATGGTTCGCTACTTCGCCGACCAGCTCACCGGTTTCGTGTTGCCCGCCGAGGGCTGGGTCCAGTCCTACGGTTCGCGCTGCGTGCGACCACCGGTGCTCTACGGGGACGTGTCGCGGCCGGCCCCGATGACACTGGAGTGGACCGCATACGCCCAGTCCCGGACCACGCGGCCGGTCAAGGGCATGCTGACCGGGCCCGTCACCATGCTGCGCTGGTCGTTCGTGCGCGACGACCAGTCCCAGGCGGCCACGACCGTCCAGCTGGCCCTGGCCATCGGGGACGAGCTGGTCGACCTGCAGGCAGCCGGCACTGCGGTGATCCAGGTCGACGAGCCCGCCCTGCGAGAGGGGCTCCCGCTGCGCCGCGCCGACCGGCCGGGCTACCTGGCCTGGGCCACGCGAGCCTTCCGGCTGGTGACCTCGGCGGCGGGGCCGGCCACCCAGGTGCACACCCACATGTGTTACGCCCAGCTGGGGGACATCGTGGACGCCCTGGCCGACTTGGACATCGACGTGGTCTCCCTTGAGGCGGCCCGAGCGGGTATGGGCCTGCTGGGCGACCTGGTCGATGCCCGTTACCGGGGCGGCGTGGGGCCCGGCGTCTACGACGTGCACTCGCCGACGGTGCCCGAACTGGACCAGCTCGTCGCCCTGGTGGGCCAGGCGGTCGAGACGCTGGGGGTCGAACGGCTGTGGGTGAACCCCGACTGTGGGCTCAAG
>DATMMO010000360.1:0-2556 GCA_035569695.1 Acidimicrobiales bacterium
GTGGGCGGGAGCCACGGCGGCGATACGCCGATAAATAGCGGGCGGGCAGCCCATCGGACCACCCGCCCCGTTTCGGGGGGAGGCTCAGAGTTCGAGCGTCTGCGCGACGTACGACTGCCAGGTCGCGAGCTTCCCGGCCTCCAGCAGCAGCGCCTGCGCCTTGGGGTCGCCGTAGAACGCCTCCTGGACCTTGCCGTACTTGCTCCAGTTCTCGGAGCTGGCGAGGAACACCAGCTGGTTCGTCGCCTCGCCGCCGATGAGAGTGGCCAGCACCGTGACGTTCTCGCCGCCCTTCTTCACGACCATCTCCTTGATGCGCTTGAGCAGCTTCTCCAGGTCGTCCCACACCTCGGCTGAGCGTGGCTGGATCGTTACCGCAGTCAGAATCGCCATTGGATCATTCCTTTCCATCGGGTTCAGGATTGGCCGAGTGCCCACCCATCCATATGTGAGTGTGAATTCGCGCGTTCGCGCGGGCATAGAGCGTTTGGGCCTCGTTGGGCAGAGTCAGAAGTCCTAAGGGGGATGGGGCGCTCAAGTCGACGGCGGCCCCTCCCCTACATCGACGTTTGGTTCGTCAGTGCTCATAGACCAGCCGCAGGACGAGAATCAACGTGAACGTGGCCGTGAGTAGAAGCAGGTTTCCCCACACCCGCCGCCATTCGCTGTCAGCAATATCATTTGGCCTTATCACCGCTGCCTCCTAGAGGGTAGAACCCCAACAGTCTCCGGCGCGGCGGAGATGGCCGCCTAGAGTAGTCGACTACTCCATTTCTGCGCCCCCGAGGAACGTTTCCCTCGGTCGGGAAAATGCGGGTTTTCGCTCGCACTTCGCGTCGGAACGAGACGATGCGGGCATGCCCCCGAGCCGGCTGGCGGTCTACTACAAGAATTGCGCCGAGGCCCATGCCGATGGCCGCTGGAACATTCCCGAGGGTGACCCGGCCTACCGGCCCGCGCTGGATAAGGACCACAACGGCGTCGCATGCGAGTCGCGCGAGCCGCGGTGAGCCCACACAATCACCCGAGCCGTCGTGGGAGCGTTGGGCGGATCACTCACGATGGGCTTTCGATCTCTCCACAGGGTGAAAATCCACAATCTATGAAGTCGCTTTGAAGGCGGCCGGGCGGGCCGGGTGGGCGGTCGAAAAAGTGCGACAATGTATCTGGAGTTGGCGACAACAACGCGGCCATTAGGGGGTCAGAAAAGGAATAGCTGATGAAGAGGGCAATAATGACCGTGTCGGCGGCAGCAGCCATAGCACTGACACCCCTCTGCATTCCACCAGCACAAGCACACGCCGACGATCCCTGTGTCAGCTTCACCGATCCCGTTGCCCACGAGGCTTGCATCGACGACTTCATCTTCAGACGCGAAACGGCCCAGTGCGATGCGAGCCCCAATCACGGACAGGTGGGCCAACTTTGTGGGTAACTTCTGGGTGGGTCCGAAAGTCTGCGCCCCCCAATAGGTTAAGGCTATGAGCATCCGCCCAGGCCAGGAGATGCGCGGCTTGAAACATAAGCAACTCGTCGCCATGGCAGTGGTGTCCGGTGGCCTAGGCTTGAGCGCCATCGGGCTAGGTATAGGCATGGCGCATGCAGTGCCGACGTCTCCGTCCCCAACACCGACGCAGCCGTCGAAGGTGCAGGTGCGGCCTACTAAGCCGCCCGGCCCTGAAATCCCGTATCCGCTGGGTCCGCTGTTTCCGGATTCGTAAGCTGCTGACCCTTCACACAAGCACCGCATGATTGCTCCTGGGCCGTCCCGCGGTGACCGCCCCGTGCCGGGCCAACGTGGCCGCCACCAGCCCGGGCACGTCCCGGAGCATCAACCGAGACTCGTTCACGGACCTGGCCGCCGATGACGATGCTCGGCGGCTCATCATGAACTGGTTTGACCGGGCTAACGGGCTCACGGACCAGCAAGGCGATCCGTTCGAGTCGTTCATCTACGCCTGGATCGCCTTCAACGGCTGGGCCGCCCTCTGCTCTCGGGAAGATCAGGACCGGGCCCAACTCAAGGCGATCGAGTCGGATGGCTCCCTGCAGAGCGGGTTCAAAGCGTTGCTGCGGGAGGACAGTAACTTTCAACGCTGGGCCGACGAGTTCCACGACCAGTGGCCGATATTCAAGGCGGCACAGATCAGGAGCAAACGCGTTCGCCAAGTCAGCCCCGACAGGCGCAAATGCCTGGACCACTATCGGGCGGCGGGGATCGACCGGGCGCCGGATTGCTATTACGAGCGGCACGTTGACGCAGGCAAACCCTGTCCGCTCGACTGGGCGCACACCCTAGAGGCAATCTACCGAGTTCGCTGCAATCTCTTCCACGGCGAGAAGAGCGCGGGCTCGGAGGAGGACAAAGCCATCGTCAGGGCCGCGAACAACACATTGGTGCCAATCCTCAAGTGGCTGCTCGGTGTCCCAGGAGGCAGAGTCGCCTACTACCAGGAGTGGGCGGCTCGCCTCAACGTCCCTCCCGAGCTGGTCGCCGATCCGGAACGAATCGCCGGTAAGCCGATCGGGGACATGATCGTCGAAGATTCGGGCACC
>DATMMO010000361.1:0-7964 GCA_035569695.1 Acidimicrobiales bacterium
TGGGCGAAATTCGGTTGGGCCCGAAGTCACCCCCCGAGGGTGATGACCGATGGACCGGGGCGTGGTTCGATTCGAGTCGAGAACCTCGCCTTCCGATTCCTGTGTGCCATCCCACGACCGGGCATGGCTCAAGGGGGTCTCTACCGAACTAGTACCGATCGAGGAGGAGCCTCCGATGTTCGCCTACACCTATCCATTGCTCGATCTGTTCTGGACGATGTTGGAGATCTTCGCCTTTATTGTCTACTTCTGGATCATCATCGCCATCTTCACCGACATCTTTCGCAGTCACGATCTCGGGGGCGGGGCCAAGATGCTGTGGGTCCTCTTCGTATTCATCGTTCCGGTGATCGGGTTGCTGGCCTACCTGCTCATTCGGGGCGGCTCGATGCACGAGCGAGCGGCGAAGCAGGCAGAACAACAACAGGCAAAGTTCAATGCCTACGTGAGCGACGCAGCCGGGGCGAGCCAGACCGATCAACTGGCGAAGTTGGCCGATCTCAAAGAGCGCGGCGCCATCACTGATGCCGAGTTCGAGACCCAGAAGGCCAAAGTCCTGGCCCAATAGGGCGATGGGTGGTGCGCTCGACGCGGCCGAATCCATGGTCGAACTGTGGCCGCGTTGTGGGGGCCGGTAGTAGACTGGCCGTGTTGGAGTGGCTGATGGCCGATTGACCCAGCTCATCCCGTCGGGGTGGTGCTGTTCATGAGCAGCAGTAGTGCTTTCGACGTATGGGACGAGGGCCGACCCGCCAGACGGGCGGCAACGGAGGTCTGCAGATGCGGCGACCGAGTTGGGTCAAATTGTTCGGGTTCGGCATGATCGGCGGCATCCTCGCCCCCTTTGCCGTGTTGAGCATTTTGATGCACAGGTCGGCTCGGCGACGGGTTGTGCGGATTCTGGGCATCCTCCGTGACGGTGTCGCCAATCAGCGTGATGAGTGGTTGAGCGAATTCACGCGTGATGAGTTCCTGACCGGCGCGATCTCGAGGCGCCCCCGCCGCTAGCTCAGCTGCGACATCGGCTCAGATCACCCACGCTCCGTCGCGCATGACGGTGCGCCCGGCCAGATCCTCGTCCTCCCGCCACACCTGGATGCGTACGGGCTCGAACACCAGATAGACGTAGTCGCCGCTGTCGGCCTTGGGGTCCCATCCCGCCTGGGCCGCGTATCCCTCGGCAAGGGCGGCGGGAGCCTCCGACAGGGGGACGGCCTTGACCAGGACGGCGTCGATCATGACCACGTCCCGGGTCTCCCCGAGGGCAAGCCTCACCCGGGGGTCGGCGGTGACGTTGGCCACCGTGCGCGACCGGGGCTCGGTGGCCAGCACAACCTGGCTCCCGTCCCAGGTGTGGGTCATGGGCACGAGGTGGACGGCATCGGTGGGCGAGGCCGACGCCACCCACACGTTCGCCTCCACTGCCGCCAGTTTCGACAGGGCGTCCGCCTTGCGCTGCGTGGGGGATCGGGTTGCCATGGGCCAAGCATTGCACCGTGGGCCACCGACGCGCCCGGTTCCGGCTTTGCCCGATCGGTCGGGCCTGGCCCGCCGTGAGAGCGCCGTTCAGGACTGCTCGGCGCTCACATCGTCCTCGACCCGCAGGCCAGATCTGCCACGTTTCACCGGCGACGAGCCTGGTCGCAGCTCAAGGTCTCGGCTTTGGCGCTGCGGTCCGGATTGCCTTGGCGGTCGTCTCGATGACAGCAGTCGGGCGAAACCCTCCCCTGTCAACACGGTGTTTTCGAGAGCGTGGGGCTAGGGCTTGCCACGCTCCTCGGACGGCGACCGCGCCGAGTGCGGCGAGAACGGCCACCAGAAAGACCGCGGAGATGACAATGAGTGCGCCCACGAAGAGGATCGCCCCGAACAACGCCGTGAAAACGAGGGCCAGCTTGCCGGCGAGGCTCGTTCCGGTGACCGCCTGCTCACCGTCGACGGGTTGAAAGGGCACGCCAGGCCCCGTGAGTAGCGTCTTGGTGCTCGTTGCCATCGCTAGCGCCGCCCACCCAAGGTGAGTCGTCCCGAGCGACCGCTGACCAGGTAGACGAGTCCGGCCGAGATGATGACCTCGAACACAAGGCTGAAGACGCCCAGTCCGAGCAGCCCGCCCAGCAGTCCGCCGGCCAAAGCGCCGGCGAGACCGACACCGAAGGTCGCCCAGAGCCCGATTCGGTTGGGCCCCGGCACGAGGAGGCGACCCAGGCCGCCAACCACGAAGCCCAGGACGAGGAGGCTCATGATGGAAACGATGATATTCACAATCTTTCTTTCTCCCCTGAAGGATCTTTGTTCCCATTGTGGCGGACTGTCTTGTGAGCGGCGTAAGACAGTCGTGTGAGAAGGATAAGAACCTGATTCGAGGGTGCGGCTGCCCGAGATGTAGCCGCCGGTGGATGCGGGCCTCGGCGGCATCGGTGTGGGCAATCCCGCCGGGGCCGCAGTTCGACCAGTCCCTCGGCAAACAAGCGGTCGGCTAGTCGGCCTTCGGTTGATAGGGCGGGGCGACGCCCCAACTCCAGCGGGGGACCGGTGCGTGCTCGATGACCTCGGTGCCGGGCTGTGAGTTGCCCATGGCCAATCGGGTGCCCCACTCCAGGTAGGCGACGAGAGCCGAACGGAACTCCGGGTCTGCCGGCAGCCCGGCGTCGTCAGCGGCCAGGCTCATGAGCGAAGCGAACCGGAAGCGCTGCTCTGGCGTGATGTCGAGCTGCAAGTGCTTGGACACCATATGCTCGTAGCCGCCAAGCGACTCGGTGTAGGTGCTTGGCCCTCCGAATACCTCGCCCCACCAGGCCGCCACGTGCTGGCGGTGCTCCTCGTGCACGCCGCCGGGAAAGAAGCCCGACAGGAGATCGTCGGTCTCGACTCGGTCGTAGAAGGCATTGATCAGGCGCTGCAGGGCTTCGTGGCCCCCCGCCCACTCGTACAGGGTGGGAACATTGGACATGGCGCCAGAGTAGGCGCGGAGGCAACGGAATCAAGCAGGGGCCACGGGTCCTGTGCCCGCTACTCAGCGATGGTTCCGACCACGTCGGCGTCGGAGCCAGCGTCGTACGCCGGCGGGAGGTAGACCTGTCGGGGGATGATGCGCACGGTCACCCGTTCGGCGCCCGGCTCGGGGGGAGGAGTGGCTCCCCCCATGTGGATGTCGTACATCACTTGGTGGAACGAGGCGTCGGGGTCGTCGGTGAGCTCGACCGTTCCCGAGATGGTGGCGTAGGACGGACCGAGGGCGGGGAGGCTGTGGACGAGCAGGTTCACCCGTGGGTCGCGGATCATGTTGGTCGTCTTGCGGCGGCCCTTGATCGTGCTGAACAGGATGTGATCTCCTTCCCGTTTGACGAAGATCACCGACGTCTGGGCTTTGCCATCGGCATCACTGGTGGCCAGGACGCTGAGGTGGGGGCCGTCGATGATGCGGCGGACGGTGTCGTTGAGGACCGGGTGGTCGATGTAGGTCATACCGGTATCGACTCGGGGGGAGACGCCAAAGAATCGCGGACCGACCGATTCCTTTCCGGGACCGATCGAGTCAACATGGTGATGCCTATGACCAGCGTGGCGATGGACCGTTTCGAGGCGACGACCAAGCCGTACCGGCGCGAGCTGCTCGCCCACTGTTACCGGATGACCGGTTCGGCTCACGACGCCGATGACCTGGTCCAGGAGACCTACGTGCGGGCCTGGCGGGCGTTCGACCGCTTCGAGGGTCGGTCGTCGGTGCGGACCTGGTTGTACCGCATCGCCACCAACGTCTGCCTCACCGCCCTCGACCGCCGGGCCCGCCGGCCGCTGCCATCGGGGCTCGGGCCGCCGTCACCCGACCCCTACGCCCGGGCCGAAGCGGCCCCGGGCGACGTCGGCTGGCTCGAGCCGTATCTCGATGGCCTGGCCCTGGACGAGCGGGCCGACCCGGCGGAGGTGGCCGTCACCCGCCAGACCCTGCGCCTGGCCCTCGTCGCCGCCGCGCAGGTCCTGCCACCCCGCCAGCGCGCCGCCTTCTTCCTGTGCGATGTGCTGGCCCGGCCTGCGGCCGAGGCGGCCGAGGTGCTCGACGTGTCGGTCGGGGCCCTGAAGAGCCTGCTCCAGCGAGCCCGGTCCCGGTTGGACCAGGAGACCCTGGCCGCCGACGAAGTGGCCGAGCCGACCGACGAGGGGGCCCGCCGGGTTCTCGACCGCTACATGGCCGCCTTCGAGCGGTCGGACATGGCGGAGATCGAACGTCTCCTGGTCGCCGACGCCATCCTCGAGATGACCGGCACCACGACGTGGTTCTCGGGCAAGGCCACGTGTGTGCCCTACATCGCGGTCCAGGCCATCGGCCATGCTGGCGACTGGCGGATGCTTCCCATCCACGCCAACGGCCAGCTGGCCGCGGCGGCCTATCACCTCGGCGAGGGTGACACGTACCACCCCTTTGCCATCGTGGTAGTGGCCACGACCTCGACCCACCTCACCCGCATCTCGCTGTTCGCCGAACCGGCGCTGTTTGCCCTCTTCGACCTGCCCCCGACCATGAGGGCCGGGCTGACCCAGGGCACCGTGGGACCTCACCGACCCCACCCCTGACCCTCTGTCATCCGACGGATGAGGTCAAGCGAGCTCGTCGTCGGCTGCCAACGTGGCCAAAGTCGAACGGGCCAGATCGGTCAGAACGCTCGGGTCGGCCGCATCTCTGGCTTGGGCCACATCGAGCACGATGGTGACGTCCTTCTCCAACAGCCGAGCAGCCCCTCGTAATCCAGAAAGATCGAAGCCCGAGTTGGCCACGATGGCCGCGGCGCGGCTTCCGCCGCTGCCATGGGCCAGCACCTCCGACAAGGCCAGGCGATCCACGCCTAGGCGGTCGCCGAACGAGAAGGTATCCAGCGCCACGGCAATCTGAGCAGTGAAGACGAGATTGTTCAGCAATTTGGCCGCTTGGCCGCTGCCCACGCCGCCGAGGTGGAGCATGGGGTGGGCAAACGTCTCGAAGACCGGTCGACAGCGCTCGACCAGCTCCTCGTCACCTCCCGCCATCACCAGGAGCTGACCACTGGCGGCGACGTCGCCGCCTCCGCTGACGGGGGCGTCGATCAGGCCAACGCCGCCTTCGGCCGCCCGTTTGGCCAGGCGGATGCAGGTGTCGGGATGCACGGTCGAGTGGATGGCCACGAGGCCGCCCGGCGACAGGCCGGCCAGAACACCGTCGGAACCCAGCAACACGTCCTCGACGTCGACGTCGGTGACGACACAGATCTCGACGATGTCACTGGCGGCCGCAAGCTCGGCGGGGGAGGAGGCAACCTGGGCGTTGGTGTCTCGGAAGGGGTCAACCGACGCTGATCGGCGCGCCCAGATGGTGAGGGGAAATCCAGCTTCAACGACGCGCCGAGCCATGGGAGCGCCCTGACTGCCCAAGCCGATGAACCCGACCCTGGTCATTGGCCTACCAGCTGGGTCGAACCGTCTGGGTGGCACCGGGTCATGTGTCCGGGCCAGACAGATCGGAGAGGTACTGGTCGACGTTGGCCCCGTGCTTTCGAAGCTCATCGGCAACGTCTGGGTCGGTGAGGATGAGGAACCTTCCATCGGTCACGGCATCGGCGACCAGATCTCCCACCGTACCGGCATCGACGATGGAGAACTTGGGCCCGCGCGGTGGCGAGGGCTCACCGTAAAAGGTGATCTGCTCGATGATGTTGGTGGCCACCCCGGCCGGGCACAGGCAGGACACGCCAATGCCTCGGGGTTGTAGGTAGAGGGCAAGCGACTCGGAAAGACCGACGACGGCATGCTTGGTCGCAGTGTAGGGAAGGCGATCGAATCCGTAGGGAAGGAGCCCCGCAGTCGACGCCGTGTTCACGATGTGACCCGATCCCTGCTCGATGAGTTGGGGGAGGAACACCAGGTTGGATCGCACGATGCTGAGGAGGTTGATGTCGATGATCCGCTCCCAAGCCGCTAACGGGATGGCTTCCACGGGACCAACGGCGAGAACGCCAACGGTGTTCATGACGACGTCGACCCGTCCAAATGCTTCGAGCGCCAGTTGGCGGCAGGTTTCGAGGTCAGACAGGTTGGTCACATCACAGACCGACGAGACGGCCTGATCGCCGAGGTCTTGGGCTACTGCCCTCGCCCGATCATGATCGATGTCGGTGACCACGACCCGACAGCCCCGCTGGGCCAAGGAATGGGCGGTGGCCCGGCCGATCCCGCTTCCGGCCCCGGTGACAACGGCCACTGCGTTAGTCAGATCGACGCTCATAGCAGTCCCCTTGCTCGATTACAGGAGGAGAGTCCAGGACGGCACGGCGGAGTCCGCCTCCTCGATGGCGGCGATGGCAGCCGGTGAGACAGGAGCCTCCAAGAAACCGACCAAGCCATCCAACAGATCGGTGACGTGCACTGCGAAGGAAAGTACGTCCTGGCCCTTCGCTTGTGCTCGCTCACGGTTGCTTGCGGCGTGAACGCTGAAGGCGATCGCCTGGTGGATGCGATGGGACCTGAGCGGCTCGGGAATGTGCGGAAGGCGGATGGCAACCTGCTGGCAAAATGCCCGTGTTCGTTCCCGGTACGCCTCGGGGATGGCCTCGAAGAGGTCTCGACGTTGGTGCTGTTGCAACATGGAGACGAAGCTGAGGTAGTGGCTACCGGCGATCTCGCCCTGCTCGAGAATCGGCAGCACGTAGCACTCCACCCAGGAGCGCAGGTCGTTCGGCTGCCGTTGCGCGATGAGCAGTTGTCGACGTTCCTCGAGATAGGGCAGTCGGTACTCGAATATGGCGACAACGAGCTGTTCTTTGGAACCGAAGTGATATTGGACCGCCGAGTTGTTGCCGCTGCCGGCCGCCGCGCCGATCTCACGGAGTGAAACTCCGTCGAGGCCGTTGGCGGCGAACAATCGCTCCCCAGCCAGAATGATCTGCTCCTGGATGGATGGCGCGAACACCGGCACCCAACCATCAGATCACCGTTGCCCGCCTCAGTCAATTGTCTTAGAGTTCAGGCACCTGAGTGAAATGGGGAAGGACGAGCACATGGAGACCACCGCTACGACCCAGTTGTTCCGCACTGTCATGGAGCAAGATCCGTCGGCGGTGACGACTCCATTTCGATCGGCGTTGCGCGACTTCGTATTCGGAGAAATCTGGGCGCGCCCGGGACTCAGTCGGCGCGATCGGCGTTGGGTCACCTTGACCTGCGTCGCCGGTGCCGATTCCCCAACGCCCATTGATGACCAGGTGTACGCCGCCCTCAAGAGCGGCGACATTGAGCTCGAGGCCATGCTCGAGTTCGTCCTGCACTTCGCCGTCTATTGCGGCTGGCCCAAGGCGTCCCACCTTGAGATGGTGATCGCCCAACAGTGGGCCCGTGTCGAACGGGAGCAAGGACGTGAGCCAGAGCCGTGGCCGGTGCTTACCAATGAGTCCTTGGGCCCCAATGATTGGGACGAGCGGACCGAATGGGGAGTCCAGGAGTTCGTCGAGGTCAACCTGGTGCCGGCCCCTCGAGCCGAGACCCCTTACCGTCACGCCGGGATCCTCAACTTCGTCTTCGGTCATGTATGGCAGCGGCCCGGCCTCACCAGACGCGAACGTCGGATCATCACGGTGGCATGCGTGGCCATCGACGACTCCCCCGTGCCATTGCGCACCCATGTCACCTCGGCATTGCACTCCGGGGACATCACCAAGGAGGAAATGGACGAGATCGTGTTGCAGTTTGCGGCCTACTACGGTTTTGCCAAGGGTGACGCGTTGGACCAGGCGGTTGAAGCTGCCTGGTCAACGAGGCCCAACGACTAAGAGGCTTCACCCTGGACGGGTAGGTGCCGTCACTCGGCCAACGGGTCGAGGTGCCACCGTACGATGCGGAATCCATGGGTTACGGCCTTGATGAGTCCGTCTCGGTCGAAGTGACCGTCGTCTCGGCGGGCGATGGGGATGAAGTTCGCAGCCCTCGGGTTCTCGGTGGTC
>DATMMO010000362.1:0-4530 GCA_035569695.1 Acidimicrobiales bacterium
CGGGACGAGCGCTACGGCGACTACCGGACCACCGACGCGGAGACCGGTCCGAAGTAGGTCCCGGGACCAATCGGGATTGGATCCTTCCGTGGCGGGAAGAAATCAGGGTCGTAAGCCAGCAACGTCCGCGGCTCATCAGCGGGATCCTGCTCGTCCGGTTTGCGGGCCGACGGATTGGGTAGCTCGATGAGTTGTGCGGAGTGTTTCGTGCTTCCGGGAAGCCGATGCCGGCTTCACGAGCCGAGGGCGGCCCTAATGAGGTCGGCCCCGATGAGGTCGGCTCGGGCCCTGCGGTTCGAGAACCGAGCCGATGCCGGGCGCAAGCTGGCCGAACGGTTGGCGTCGTTGCGACTCGACCGCCCGGTCGTGCTCGGCCTGCCCAGAGGCGGGATCCCGGTCGCCGCTGAAGTGGCGTCACTGCTCGGTGGCCCACTGGAGGCGTTTGTGGCCCGCAAGGTCGGCGCTCCCGGTCATGAGGAGTTTGGCATCGGAGCCGTGGCGGAGGGCCTCGAGGAGCCGATCATGTCCGAGACGGCAGCGGCCTTCGCTCCGGGGAGTGAGCGTCTGAGGGCAATGGTCGAACGGTCCTACCGGGAACTGTCCCGCCAGGTCGCCCTCTATCGCGGCGATCGTGCGCTTCCTGAACTTGCTGGTCGGCAGGTGGTCCTGGTCGACGATGGCTTGGCCACCGGCGTCACTGCCGAAGCGGCGTTGGTGGCCCTGCGTCGCCGGCGCCCGAGCCGGTTGGTGCTTGGCGTGCCCGTGTGTGCCCCGCAGTCAGCCGCACGGCTGGCGTCGCGGGCCGAGGATGTCGTGTGCGTGCAGTCACCGGCGCGCTTCGTCGCCGTGAGCTACTGGTACCACGACTTCTTGCCGACCACCGATCAGGAGATCATCGATCTGCTGGCCCAACGGCGGGCCGACCTTTCCACCGAGCAATGAACGGCAGGGCATCCGCCCGGACCGTCCGGACCGTCCGGACCGTCCGGACCGACGGGACCGACCGGACCGACCGGACCGACCGGACCGACCGGACGATGTCGCATTTCCGCCAGACACGCTCCTGATCGTCGGGCATCCTGGGGGCATGCATGAGGACGGAGAGCGATGTGTGCGAGCCGTCCAGTCCAAGGATGCGCGGTTCGATGGCTGGTTCTTCACCGCGGTGGTTACCACCGGCATTTACTGCCGGCCCAGCTGTCCCGTAGTGCCACCCAAGGCAGAGCACATGCGCTTCTATCCGAGTGCGGCCGCGGCCCAGCAGGCCGGGTACCGGGCGTGCAAGCGGTGCCGACCCGATGCCAGCCCGGGCTCGCCGGAGTGGAACCAACGCGCCGACGTGGTGGCCCGGGCCATGCGCCTGATCGCCGACGGCGTGGTCGACCGCGACGGCGTGCCCGGGCTGGCCGGCCGCCTCGGCTACAGCACCCGCCAGGTGGAGCGCCATCTCCTGGCCGAGCTGGGTGCCGGCCCGCTGGCCCTGGCCCGAGCCCAGCGGGCCCAGACGGCACGGGTGCTGATCGAGACGACCACGTTGCCCATGACCCAGGTGGCCCTGGCCGCCGGGTTCGCCAGCGTGCGGACGTTCAACGAGACCGTCCAGCAGGTGTTCGCCCTGAGCCCCAGCGATCTGCGCGCCCGCGTCACCGGCCCGGTGCCCGTCGCCCCGGGGTCGCTGTCGCTGCGCCTGCCCTTCCGGGAGCCACTGTGGCCCGACAACCTGTTCGGCCACTTGGCCGCCACCGCCGTGCCCGGGGTGGAGGAGTGGCGCGACGGGTCCTACCGCCGCACCCTGCGCCTTCCTCATGGGCACGGCATCGTCGCCCTCCGTCCCACGCCCGACCACGTGGCCTGTCAGCTGCAGTTGACCGACCTTCGCGATCTGGCCATCGCCATCAGCCGGTGCCGGCGCCTGCTCGACCTGGACGCCGATCCGGTGGCCGTCGACGACCTCCTGCGCGCCGATCCGGTCCTGGCCCCACTGGTCGACAAGGCGCCGGGCCGGCGCGTCCCCCGCACGGTGGACCCGGCCGAGTTCGCCCTCCGCGCCGTCATCGGCCAACAGGTCTCCACCGCCGCGGCCCGGACCCACGCCGCCCGGTTGGTCATCGGCCATGGTTTCCCCATCGCCGACGGCGAGGGCGGTCTGACCCACCTGTTCCCCGAACCCGCGGACCTGGACCAGGTGGACCCGGAGACCATGGCCATGCCCCGCTCGCGGCGGGTTGCCGTGCTCGGGCTGGCCCGAGCCCTGGCCGAAGGTCGAGTCGATCTCAGCGCGGGCAACGACTGGCAAGAGGCCCGCGTCCAGCTGAGGGCGCTGCCCGGGCTCGGACCCTGGACGGTGGAGACCATCGCCATGCGGGCCCTCGGCGACCCCGATGCATTCCCCGTCACAGATCTGGGCATTCGCTTCGGCGCCCGGGCCCTCGGCCTCGACGAGCACCCAGCCGCGCTGACCACCGGCGCCGCCCGTTGGCGGCCGTGGCGCGCCTATGCCACCCAGTACCTGTGGGCCACGGGCGATCACCCAATCAACCGGTTGCCGGCTCCGGACCAGAACCTGGATGCGGCCCCGCTCCTCCCGGTCGGTTCCCGATGACCGGGCGAGCGCATGCGGTGATCGACAGTCCGGTGGGACCCCTTACCCTGGTCGCATCCGATGGCGCCTTGCGCGGTCTGTACATGGCGGACCAGCGCCACCGGCCCGAGGCCGAGACCTTCGGTCCGTCCGACCATACGGTGTTCACCGCGGTCATCGACCAGCTGCACGCCTACTTCGATGGTCGACGATCACGGTTCGAATTGCCCATGACCCTGGCCGGCACCGCATTCCAACGGAGCGTCTGGGACGCTCTGGGCGACATCCCCTACGGCCACACTGTCTCCTACGGGCAACTGGCCGGCAGGATCGGGAACCCGGCCGCGTCGCGGGCTGTCGGACTGGCCAACGGCCGGAATCCCATCGGCATCATCGTCCCGTGCCATCGCGTGGTCGGCTCCACCGGCCACCTCACCGGCTACGGGGGAGGCGTGGAGCGCAAGCAATTCCTTCTCGACTTCGAACGGTCGCACTGCTGAGTGGTCGGCGGTGCGTCGCCCTCGTGCTGGGCGCGAAGCACCGGCGCTAAGACCGTGCCTCGGGCCGGTGCTCTATGCTCCCCCGGCCGCTCGTGCTGGTCTTGGCGGGCGGAGGTCAATCACGTCCAACGGGGGGAACCATGGCTCGAGTAGGCAGTCTCAGACGATCGGTCGCGGTGGTGGCGACCCTGATCGGCCTTGTGGCCGGAGGTGTGGCGTGGGTTGTGGCGGCCCCGACTGCCGGTGCCGCCAGCCCCAAGCCCCTCACCATTCTGGTGACCAACGACGACGGCTACAACTCACCCGGCATCAACACGCTGGTTCAGGCCCTGCGGAAGCTGCCCCAGGTCAAGGTGCTCGTGGTTGCCCCCGCCACCAATGAGAGCGGGACGGGCGCAAAGACGACACCGGGCACGCTGGTCACCAGCAAGGTCAAGACCCTCAGCGGCTATCCGGCTGTCGCCGTCCAGGGCTATCCCGCCGACACCGTCCGCGCCGCCCTCGACCAGCTGCACATCCGGCCCACCCTGGTCGTCTCGGGGATCAACCTCGGCCAGAACCTGGGGCCGGTGGTCGACCTGTCGGGCACCGTGGGTGCGGCCCGGGCCGCGGCAGTCAGAGGTATCCCCGCGGTAGCCACCAGCCAGGGACTGGGCAGCCCGGTCGCCTACCCGGTGACGGCTAAGGCCGCCGTTACCTGGATCACCGCCCATCGATCGAAACTAACCGTGACCAAGACGGCCAAATCGACCATCGTGAACATCAACGGTCCGTCCTGTGGCACCACGGGGTCGCCCCGGGGCACGGTCAACGCGCCTCCGGCCCCCGGCGGTAATGCGCTGGGCACCTCCGACTGTTCCTCGACGGCCACCAACCCGCCCGACGACGTCACCGCCCTGACCGACGGGTTCATCGTGGTCGACACGATCCCGGCCACGCCGGCCGCGCCGACCTCCTGACCATCGCCGGCCAGCATCGCCGTCCTTTTGTGCGGCTGCGAGTGCGCTTGTACCGTTGACTCAAACAACCGGTAGGTAGTCATAGGCTTGACCCAACCGGCGGAGTCGACGGAAGGCAGGACACATGCACGAGGTTCCCCGCATCATCTCGGTCGATGACCACGTCATCGAGCCCGCCGACCTGTGGACGTCCCGGCTGCCGGCCAAGTACGCCGACCGGGCCCCGAGGATCGTCCGCCAGAAGCTTAAGATCGGCCAGTCCACTGGGGGAGCGGGCACCTGGATCGAGGCCGAGGATGGCGACTGGGGCGACGTCTGGCATTACGAGGACGTCCGGGCCCCCATGATCCAGCTCTTCGCCGCCCCCGGTTTTGGCGAGCTGGCCCACAAGGTCACCACCTACGAGCAGTACCAGCCGGGCACCTGGAAGCAAAAGGAGCGGCTCGAGGCCATGACGGCCAACCACGTCGACGCCGCCGTGTGCTTCCCC
>DATMMO010000363.1:0-6588 GCA_035569695.1 Acidimicrobiales bacterium
CCTTCGCCGACCAGCTACCCACCCCGGCCGAGACAGTGGACGCGACGTTCTCCTTCGCCGGTCGCCTGCTCGAGTCCCAGCACTCGTTCCTCATGAGCCTGGCCGAGCTGTCCATGCCCGCACCCGCTCCCGCCCCCGCCACGACCGTCACCAAGAAGGCGTGACCGGGGCGGCCTCGGGCCGCGCCAACCATCCCCACCGATGACGTTCGACGCCCGAAAGGAGACGCCGGTGCCGCCGGCTGTCCTCACCATCAACAGCAGGAACTACGGCGCCTGGTCGCTGCGAGGCTGGTTGCTGTGCCGGAACTCCGGTCTCGACTTCACCGTGACCGTCATCGACAGCCAGGATCCTGCGGTCCGAGCCGAGCTGCTCATGCTCTCACCCTCCCTCCTGGTGCCCCGGCTGGCTCATGGTGCCATCGATGTGTGGAGCACCATCGCCATCGCCGAGTACCTCCATGAGCTGTTCCCCGAGACCGGCCTGCTACCAGAGGCGACGGCCGCACGGGCCCGGTGCCGATCGGTGTCGGGCGAGATCCAGTCGGGCTTCGTCAACCTGCGCTCGGCCCTGCCCATGAACCTGAAAGCCTCCCACCCCGGGTTCCCGGTGTGGGCCGGGGCCCGCGCCGACCTGGACCGGATCGAGACCATCTGGAGCGAGTGCCTGGACCGGTCCGGGGGCCCCTACCTGTTCGGCGCCACCTTCACCTTGGCCGATGCCATGTTCGCACCGGTATGCACCCGCATCAGGACCTACGACGTCAAGGTCGGTGCGGTGCCCGACGAGTACACCGAGACCATCCTGTCCCTGCCCGAGATGGTCGAATGGACCGACGAGGCGATGCAAGAGCCCGACGACGTCGAGGAACTGGAGATGGAGTTCTAGCCGGGGGCGACCTACGCCGGTAGGCCGGCCGAATCAGTCGTTGGCCAGGATGAAGTTCCGCACGATGGGGTAGACCTGCTTCTCCCATTTGCTCCCGCTGAACACCCCGTAGTGGCCCACGCCGGGCTGGAGGTGGTGGCGCTTCTTCGACGGCTTGATCTTTGAGCACAACGCCTGGGCGGCCAGGGTCTGGCCCGCGCCGCAGACGTCGTCCTTCTCCCCCTCCACGGTGAGCAGGGCGCTCCTGCGGATGGCACTGGGGTCGACGGGCCTCCCCCGCCAGGTCAGCTCCCCTTGGGCCAGCAGCTCGCGCTGGAACACCCGGTCGATGGTCTCGAGGTAGAACTCGGCCGGCATGTCGAGGACGGCGAAATACTCGTCGTAGAAGTCCTCGATCTCTCTGGCCTCCTCGTAGTCGCCCTGCACCAGGTCGTTGTAGAGGGCGATGTGCTGGCCGAGGTGACGACCCAGGTTCATGGCCACGAATCCGGACACCTGGAGGAAGCCGGGGTAGACCCGGCGGGTGGCCCCGGCATAGCGCAGCGGGACGGTGGCGATCACGTTCTGCTCGAACCAGTCGAGCGGCTTGGAGTGGGCCAGCTCGTTGACCTTGGTCGGATTGACGCGGGTATCCACTGGGCCGGCCATCAGCACCATGCTCTTGGGCTGGGCCGGGTTGTCCTCGGCGGCCATGATCGAGGCGGCGGTTAGGGCGGCGGGACAGGGCTGGCACACGGCCATCAGGTGGGCACCGGGCCCGATGAACTCGAGGAAGGACATGAGCTGAGCCACGTACTCGTCGAAACCGAAGGCACCGTGCTCGACGGCCACGTCGCGGGCGTTCAACCAATCGATGACGTACACGTCGTGGTCGGCCACCAGCGACCGGACGGTTGACCGCAACAGCGTGGAGAAGTGGCCGGCGAGGGCCGAGACCAGCAGCACCGTGGGCTGGGGCTCGGGGACCGCTTTGGCGAAGTGCAACAGCGAGGAGAAGGGGGTGGTCAGGACCACCTCTTCTTCCACCGCCACCTGCCGTCCCGCCACCACGGTGTGGTCGATGGCGAACGGGGGGCGCTCGTGGGTCAGCCGGGACCGGCTGATCATCTCGTAGCCGGCCGACAGTCGTCGAGCGATCGGGTTGTCCGTCCAGGCATCGGGCAGCTCGTCCATCGACCAGGTGACCAGCCCGGCCAGGGCCCGTACCGGAGCGGTGAGGTCTCGCTGCGCCTGATAGGCCTGGTAGAGCACGATCGCACCTGCTGTCCGTGGTCGTCGGATCCCCGCCGTCACGGGTGCCACCACGGTACCTGCCCGCCTCCCGGTGCCGTCCAATGCTGAGGCTTGGATTCGCAGCCCGGGGATGGCCAACCCCGCTACTCGCCAGGCCCAATTTGTCGTAAGGTGAGTGATACGCGTTCTAGAAATCTGACGAGGCCATCACCCGGGGAGACCATTATGGAATTGTCCGACATCGACCTGCGTGACTCGGAGAAGTTCGTCGCCGGCGTTCCCCATGACTGGTTCGCCTTCCTGCGCAAGGAGGCACCCGTCTACTGGCACGAGGATGCCGAAAGCATCAAGGGGGGCTTCTGGGTGGTGACCCGGTACGACGACTGCGTCACCGTGAACCGCGAGTTCGACCGGTTCTCCTCCTACCGGGGCAGCGCCCTCTTCGTGGACATGCCCGAGGAGAACCTGGAACAGCAGCGGCTGATGATGCTGAACATGGACCCGCCCATGCACACCCGATACCGGCGGCTGGTCAACAAGGGGTTCACGCCCAAGATGATCCGCGACCTCGAGGCCAAGGTGGTCGGGTACGCCGACGCCATCATCGACAGCGTGTGCGAGAAGGGCAGCGCCGACTTCGTGACCGAGATCTCGGCCGAGCTCCCGCTCCAGGTCATCGCCGAGCTGATGGGTGTACCCCAGGAGGATCGGCACCTGGTCTTCGACTGGTCCAACCGGATGATCGGCTCGCAGGACGAGGAGTACTCCGCCGGCGACAGTGCGGTGGCGGCCGGCGGGGGCGAGGATCCCAATGCGGCCAATGCCATGGCGGCCATGGAGCTCTTCGCCTACTGCGACGAGTTGGTGGCCAAGAAGAAGGGTGATCCCCACGAGGACCTGATCAGCGTGCTGTCCCAGGCCGAGATCGACGGGGACGAGCTGTCGACCACCGAGATCGACCTGTTCTTCTTGTTGCTGGCCGTGGCCGGCAACGAGACGACCCGCAACCTGATCTCGGGAGCCATGGTGGCCTTCTTCGACCATCCCGACCAGTGGCAGAAGCTGGGCGAGGACCGGTCGCTGCTCAACGGGGCGGTGGAGGAGATGCTCCGCTACGTCACCCCGGTCATGCACTTCCGGCGCACGGTGGTGGCCGACACCGAGCTGGGCGGCTACCCGGTGGCCGAAGGGGACAAGGTCGTGTTCTGGCACACGTCGGCCAACCGGGACGAGACGGTGTTCGAGAACCCTGACGAGTTCGATATCAGCCGGACCCCCAACACCCACATCGCCTTCGGTGGCGGCGGACCCCACTTCTGCCTGGGGGCCAACCTGGCCCGCATGGAGATCAAGGTCATGTTCGACCGCCTCCTCGATCGGATGCCCGACCTCAAGTTGGACGGCAAAGTGGAGCGGTTGCAGTCCAACTTCATCAACGGGGTCAAGCACCTCCCGGTGGCCTTCTCGCCATCGGCGCCCGTCAACGGGTAGGTCCCACGTGGGCCCCGGTAACGTGGGTTCATGACCAGCCCCGATGAGCTGGTGGAACACATCCTCACCACCTATGGATCGATCACCGTGGTCGGGGCCAGTGCCGCTCGGGCCAAGCCGGCCCACTACGTCCCCGCCCACATGCAGGCTCACGGCTGGCGCATCGTCCCGGTCAACCCGCACGAGGATGAGATCCTGGGCGAACGGGTCTATCGCAGCTTGGCCGACGTCCCCGAGCCGGTCGGGCTGGTCGACGTCTTCCGTCCGTCCGGGGCGACCCCGGACATTGCCCGCCAAGCCGTCGCCGCCGGGGCCACCGCGCTCTGGCTGCAGTTGGGCATCGCGTCGGATGAGGCCCGCGCCATCGCCGAGGGCGCAGGCCTGCTCTACGTCGAGGACCGCTGCCTGATCGTCGAGCAACGCCGCCTCGGCGTCGATGCACCAGCCTGACCCCTGAGGCCGACAGACGTTGGACGCCGTCCCTCTACGCTGGTTGAAGGACCGGCGACCAGCAGTACCACGTCGGACGATGGAAGGGGCTCGCGGCCTTGAAGGTGGGCATCCCCCGGGAGATGAAGGACGACGAGTACCGGGTAGCCATGACGCCGGCCGGCGTCCGCGAGCTGGCCTCGGAGGGACACACCGTCTTCGTCGAGGCGGGCGCCGGTGCCGGGTCGTCGATCGCCGACCATGAGTTCGCCGCGGTCGGAGCCACCATCGTGGAAACGGCCGACGACGTCTGGGGCCAATCGGAGATGGTGTGCAAGGTCAAAGAGCCCACCCCCGAGGAGTTCTATCGCCTGCGCTCCGACCTGGTCCTGTTCACCTATCTCCACCTGGCCGCCTCTCGCCCATGCACCGACGCGCTGTTGGCCGCAGGGACCACAGCCATCGCCTACGAGACCGTGCAGCTGGCCGACGGATCGCTCCCGCTTCTGACGCCCATGAGCGAGGTGGCCGGTCGGATGGCTCCATTGGTCGGCGCCCACCACCTGATGAGCCCGGCTGGGGGTCGTGGCGTGCTGGCCACCGGGGTCCCCGGCGTACGCAGCGCCACCATCGTCATCGTGGGCGCCGGTGTGGCCGGCATGGCCGCGGCCACGATCGCCGTCGGGCTACACGCCGACGTGTTCATCCTCGACCGGAACCTGGACCGGCTCCGAGTGGCCGACCACCACTTCCGGGGCGCCCTGGAGACGGTGGCATCCAGCGCCCATGCCATCGAAGAGCTCTGCCTCGACGCCGACATCGTCATCGGGTCGGTGCTGATCGTCGGGGCCAGGGCTCCCCGGCTGGTCTCCGATCAGCTGGTGGCCGAGATGCGGCCCGGGTCGGTGCTGGTCGACCTGGCCGTCGACCAGGGCGGGTGCTTCCAGTCCACCCGGCCCACCACCCATTCCGACCCCACGTTCGAGGTCAACGGCTCCATCTTCTACTGCGTTCCCAACATGCCCGGCGCCGTCCCCCATACCTCGACCTATGCCCTGGCCAATGCCACGCTGCCCTATATCGGTGCCATCGCCGATCGGGGCTGGCGGGCGGCCTGTGCCGCTGATGCCGCGCTGGCTCTCGGCGTCAACACCGTGGCGGGCTCGCTGGTCTGTCGGCCGGTGGCCATCGCCCACGGCCTGCAGTGGGTGCCGCTCGACGCCCTGTAACGCCAGACTCCCCCTCTCCAGCCTGCGATGTGATCGACGGCCGGAGGCCTCATTGCTGGTTCGAGGTGTTCGACTCCTTCTTCTACTGTGTACCACCATGTCCGGCGCCCATCCCCATACCTCGAGCAGTGTCCAGGCCAGCGCGACACTGTCCCTCCATGGATGCGTCATCGTCCTGGGCCGGCGGCGGGCCGTCCGTCGACGCCCCAGTCAGGCCGGTTGGTGACTAGCACCTCCGAGACCCCACCCCTGGACGAGCCGGCCACACCGGCGCCGCCCACCACCGGGGAGCCCGTCTCACCCCTGATCGGGCTCAGCGACGGCCAGGTGGCCACCCGGGTGGCCGCGGGCCAGGTCAACGCGGTGGCCTCCACCAGTGGACGGAGCGTGGCCCAGATCCTGCGGGCCAACGTGGCCACCCGGTTCAACGCCATCCTGGGCGCGCTCCTCATCGTGGTGTTCATCGTGGGGCCCATCAAGGACGCGGTGTTCGGTCTGGTCCTGGTGGTGAACACGGTGGCCGGCGTGGTCCAGGAGCTGCGGTCCAAGCGGACCCTCGATCGCCTGGCCGTGCTGACCGCACCCAGCGCCCACGCCATCCGGGACGGTCAGAGCGTGGAGCTGCCCGTCGAGCAGGTGGTGATCGACGACATGCTCGAGCTGCGCCCGGGAGACCAGGTGGTCGCCGATGGCACGGTCGAGGTCGACGGCGGGCTCGAGGTGGACGAGTCCCTCCTCACCGGTGAGTCGCTGGCCGTCGAGAAGCACCGGGCCGATCCCGTCCTGTCGGGCAGCGTGGTGGTGGCCGGGAACGCCACCATGCGGGTCACCCAGGTGGGCGCGGATGCCTTCGCCCAGCGGCTGCAGGGCGACGCCCGGCGCCCCAGCTTGGTCCACTCCGAGCTCCAGCAGGGGATCAATCGCATCCTGCGCCTGGTGACCTGGGTCATGGTGCCCGTCGGGCTCCTCCTCATCTTCAGCCAGATGACGCGGGCCAACCAGCCTCTCGACGAGGCGCTCCGAGGCTCGGTGGCCGGTGTCGGGGCCATGGTGCCCGAGGGACTGGTGCTCCTCACCACTGTGGCCTTCACCCTGGCCGCCGTGCGCCTGGCCCGTCGCCGGGTCCTGGTCCAGGAGCTGGCCGCCATCGAGGGTCTGGCCCGGGTCGACGTCGTCTGCCTGGACAAGACGGGGACGCTGACCGAGCCGGGCATCGACCTGGTCGAGGTGGTGGCGCTGGACGAGGCACCGGCTCGCCAGGCGCTCGGCGCCATGGCCGCGTCCGACCCCAACCCGAACGCCACCATGCTGGCGGCCC
>DATMMO010000364.1:0-3602 GCA_035569695.1 Acidimicrobiales bacterium
CTGTTGAAGGTGGTGTTCGCCACCGAGACGCTGGCCCTGGGGATCAACATGCCGGCCCGCACCGTGGTGGTCGAGCGGTTCGCCAAGTTCCGAGGGAGCGAGACGTCCCCGCTGACCTCGGGCGAGTACCAACAATTGACCGGGAGAGCCGGCCGGCGGGGGATCGACACCGTGGGCCACGCCATGATCCTCTACTCGGCCGCGACCACCTTCACCGCGGTGGCCCGCATCGCCGCCGCCCAGCCTCCCGACCTCCGCTCCTCCTTTCATCCCACCTACAACCTGGCCGTCAATCTGGTCCGGCGTTGGTCGCAAGAGGAAGCCCACGACCTGCTGCGATCCTCATACGGCCAGTGGCAGGCCTCGGCGGAGTCGGTCTCGCTCCCGGCCCAGCTCGACCGTCGCCTGGCCGTGCTCGGCTCGCGGGGCTATGTGGACGGCTGGCGGCTCACCGAGGCCGGGGCCGGCCTGGCCGCCATCTACCACGAGTGCGACCTGCTGGTGGCCGAGGGACTGCGCCGGGGCCTCTTCGATGACCTCTCGCCCGCTCGGCTGGCCGGCGTGGTCTCCGGGGTGACCTTCGAGGCTCGGCGGCGGGAGGACGAGCCTCCGCTGCCCAAGGACCGGCTCAGCGCCGAGCGCCTGGCCGCCCTGTCCGGCCTGGCCCAGGATCTGCGATCCGAGGAGCGCCGGTACGGCCTGCCCCGGACCCGGCGACCGGACCCCGGCCTGGCCCGGTCGGTCACCCGGTGGGCCGAGGGAGGGCTGCTGTCGTCGGTCCTGTCCGACTGCGAGGTGGCTCCGGGCGACTTCGTACGCAACATCCGCCAGCTCATGGACCTGCTTCGCCAGCTGGCCCAAGTGGCTCCGGTGGCGGCCACGGCCGGCGCCGCCGAGATGGCCGTTTCCCTGCTCCGCCGGGGGGTGGTGGCGGCCAACGACCCGGCCGATTGGGGATCCGCCACTGACCCGGCTCCCCAGTCGTAATGTGATCCGGGCATGTTCCCCTACGCCGTCGAGACGTTCACCTCCGCAGAGGAGGACATCCTGCGGCGGTACTGCACAAACCTGCACCTGCCGGTGTTTGCCCTGGTCAACCTGCCGGAAGTGGTGAAGGGCGCCCTCTTTGCCCGGTACTCCCGCTCGCCCAAGAGCCTCCGCCGCCTGTTCCTCGACGAGTTCGTGGGCGAGCTGGACATCACCGGCGACGCCACGGTTGACGCCACCGTCGGCGTCAAGCGGGCCGAGGAGCTCTACGAGAAGGTGTTCCTCGAGTACGGCGACGATTCGGTGGCCCAGCTGGGCGGGGTCCACCTGGCCTGCGAGCAGGCTTCCAACCTCCTGACCAAGGTGCTCGAGCGGGGGCGGTTGATGGCCTACCTGGAGCAGTCGACCCGCTACATCGCCTATGACAGTCGTCTGAGCACCGGCCACTACCGCTACTGCCGGGATCCGGGACTGCTCGAGTCGTCCCTCGGGGCCAGGTACGTGGGCGAGATGGACCGCATGTTCGATACCTACGGCGAGCTCCTGGCCGAGGTGCAGGCGTGGCTGATGCGCCGCCACCCCCGTCAGGCCGGTGACTCCGACTTCGTCCACCGCCGGGCCGTGCGGGCCAAGGCCCTCGACGCCCTCCGGGGCCTGCTGCCGGCCGGCTCCCTGTCGAACCTCGGTATCTACGGAACGGGCCAGTCCTACGAGATGTTGCTGCTGCGCATGCGCTCCCATCCGCTCCCCGAGGCTCGCAACTACGCGGCCATGATGCTCGACGAGCTGCGCAAGGTCATCCCGTCGTTCCTCCAGCGGGTGGACCGGCCGGAGCGGGGTGGGGCCTGGTCGAGCTATCTGGAGCAGGTGCGTGACGACACTGCTCGCACCGTCGAGCGCCTGTTCCCCGACCTGGTGGAGCCGGAGCCGTCGTCCTCGTCAGGGCCGGCGGGGGCTCCGTCGGTCGATCTCGTCGACTTCGATCCCGACGGCGAGGAGAAGGTGATCGCCGCCATCTGCTACCCCCACACCTCGGCGTCCGAGGACGAGGTGCTGCGTCGGGTTCGCCTTCTCTCCGCCGACGAACGGCGGTCGCTGGTCCTGGGTTACGTGGGGGACAGGTCCAACCGCCGTCATCGACCAGGCCGGGCCTTCGAGCGGACCTCGTATCGATTCGACGTGGTGACCGACTACGGCGCCTTCCGCGACCTGCAGCGCCACCGGATGCTCACCATCGAGTGGCAGCCACTCGGCCCCACGCTCGGCTACGACGTGCCCAACGAGGTCACGGAGGCCGGCGTGGCCGACCGCTATACCGCCTCGCTGGAGCGATCCCGTGAGCTGTGCGAGGCGCTGGCTCCCGCCTTCCCGGTGGAGTCGGCCTACGCCGTGGCCCTGGCCTACCGCATCCGGTACTCCATGCAGATGAACGCCCGCTCGGCCATGCACGTGGTGGAGCTCCGATCGAGCCCGCAGGGCCACCCTGCCTACCGCTGGGTGGCCCAGGAGATGCATCGGCTCATCGGGGAGCGGGCCGGTCACCGCCTGATCGCAGAGGCGATGTCCCACGTCGACTACGGAGACCCCGAGCTCGAGCGCCTGGACTCCGAGCGACGGGCCGAAACCCGACGGGCCGTCCACGGAATTCCTTCACCACCCTGACCAGGGTCCCTATTCGTCACCGCTGGTCAAGGTGGAACAAAGTCGCTTGACGACGCCCCGGTCCTATCGCCTATCGTTCCGCTCAGTCCCAGATACCCTACGGAATCATCGTGCGATCCTGGATCGCCCGACATGACCCGCCGGGGGGATGCTGTGAGAGGCGGAGGGAGGCCTTGGGGTTCGAGTAGAGAACGCTTCTCGGCGACCGGCGGCGAGTGCCACGGGAGCGGGGAAATGGTGCCAAAGAACCCCGGGCCCTGCCGCCTGGACGAGGTAGTCCCACCACCCGGTCTGCCGGTTCCCGACCGTCCGGCCTGTCCTGGCGCCGGCGGGGCCGCACGCCGCGACAACCGGGGCAAACCCCACGCCTTCCGTGCCTGCAGCAGGCTCGTCACACCCTGCACGAGTGTCGCCCGCGACCGTCTATGCTCCCGCCCAACTCACCATTGAAGGGCCGATATGCCGCAAGAACTGGACGACGTAGAAGAACCAAACGGGCTGGCCGAGGAAGACCTCGACGAGCTGGAGGAAGATGACGAGCTGATCGAGGACGAAGAGGTCGCGCTGGTCGACGAGGACGATGACGACGTGGTGGTGAAGGCCGACCCTGACGAGGATGTCGCCGACGTCGTCGTCCCGGTGGCCACCCCGGCACCGGCGGCGGCCGACGAGGAAGAGGCCGACGACGAGGAGGAGCCCGAAGACGAAGACGTCGAGGCCAGTTTGGACATGATCCTGAAGGAGCGGCTGGTCGTCGAGGAGGAGCCCGAAGACGAAGAAGCGGTGGAGACCGACGAGAAGACCGACGGGGTGGAGCGGGTGCTGCCCAAGCAGCCCGACGAGTTCGTCTGTCGGTCGTGCTTCTTGGTGAAGCATCCCAGCCAGCTGGCCGATCCGAAGAAGATGCTCTGCCGAGATTGCGTCTGAGAACGCGCTGCCCCGATTACGCCTGA
>DATMMO010000365.1:0-8972 GCA_035569695.1 Acidimicrobiales bacterium
CAACGTGATCTGCTTCGGGGGCCGCACCACCGGGATCATCGTGGCCACCGAGGCCCTCGACACTTTCCTCGGCACCGCCTATGCCCGAGGGCGTCATCAGCGCCGAATCGACGAGATCACCCAGTACGAAGCCAGCCGCACGACTGACCAGCCGCCCGACTGAAAGGTAGCGCCCGACCCCATGAGCCCCACCTATGCCGCCACTCCGTTCGATGATTGGCTCGGTGACGACCCGGAAGTGTCCCGTCTGCTCGACGAGGAGATGGATCGTCAATCGACGACCCTCCAGCTGATCGCATCGGAGAACTTCACGTCGCCCGCGGTGCTGGCCGCGTCGGGGTCCGTGCTCACCAACAAGTACGCCGAGGGTTACCCGGGCCGGCGCTACTACGGCGGGAACCAGATCATCGACGAGGTGGAGAACCTGGCCCGGGATCGGGCCACGGCCCTTTTCGGGGCGGAGCACGCCAACGTCCAGCCTCACGCCGGGGCCAACGCCAACCTGGCCGTCTACCAGGCGTTGCTGGAGCCGGGCGACACCATCTTGGCCATGCGCCTCGATCATGGCGGCCATCTCACCCACGGCTCACCGGCCAGCATCACGTCGAAGATATGGCGCTTCGTCTCCTACGGGGTGTCCCCGGCCAGTACGGATCCGGACAAGCCGGGCGAGATCATCGACTTCGACCAGGTGGCCGATGTGGCCCGGCGGGAGCGGCCCAAGCTGATCGTGGCCGGTTCCACCGCCTACTCACGGATCATCGATCCCCTCCCGTTCCGGGAGATCGCCGATTCCGTCGGTGCGCTCTTCATGTTCGACGCCGCCCATCCCGCCGGGCTCATCGCCGGCAAGGTCCATCCCACGCCGGTGGGTGTGGCCGACGTCGTGACCCTCACCACCCACAAGACGCTGCGCGGGCCCCGGGGTGGCGCCATCCTCACCAGCGCCGAGCACGCCAAGGCCATCGACAGCGCCGTGTTCCCGGGGCTGCAGGGCGGCCCCCTCGAGCATGTGATCGCAGCCAAGGCCGTGGCCTTTGCCGAAGCGGGCCGCCCCGAGTTCGCCGAGTACGCCCGACAGGTGGTGACCAACGCCGAGGCCCTCGGCAGCTCGATGACCGACGTCGGGTTCCGCCTGGTGTCGGGAGGAACCGAGAACCATCAGGTGTTGGTGGACCTGCGTACCTTCGACGCCGAGCTCACCGGAAAGGTGGCCCAAGAGGTGCTCGACCGGGCCGGGATCACCTGCAACCGTAATACCATCCCCGACGATCCCCGGTCGCCCTTCGTGACCTCGGGCCTCCGTCTGGGATCGGCGGCCCAGACGACGGCGGGCATTGGCGTCGACGAGATGAAGATCGTGGGACAGCTGATCGGCAAGGCCCTGTCGAATCGGGATGACGAGGTGACTCTGACCAAGGTGCGCGAAGAGGTGCGTGCCCTCTGCGCCGCCTTCCCGCCATACCCGAGCCTGGCCAGGACGTGATCGGAGGGTCACCCCGGTGATAGCCGGCGTACCCCTCGAATGGTACGGGGTGGTCTTTGCAGTGGCCATGGGGGTCTCATTCCTGGCCACCTTCCCGGTCCGGCGGATCGCCACCCGGATCGGCTACGTGGCCCAGCCCGATGATCGCAAGGTCCATCAACGGGTCACGCCCCAGGCCGGGGGGGTGGCCATGTTCGTGGCCCTGTTGGTGGCGCTCTCGGTCGCCGCCCTCATCCCCCAGCTCCGGTCGGAGTTCCAGGGATCCTCGGAGCCCTTGGGCCTGGTTCTCGGTGCGGCCGCCATCTTCGTGGTGGGTGTCATTGACGACATCAGGGACATGTCGGCGCCGGCCAAGATGGCCGGACAGGTCCTGGCTGCCTCCATCCTGTACTTCTTGGGAGTGGACTGGTTCCAGTTCAAGGTGCCCCTGGCCGGATTCGTGGTGCTCTCCCCGGATGTGACGCCGCTGTTGACCGCCCTCTGGGTCATCGGCATCACCAACGCCGTGAACCTGATCGACGGCCTCGACGGCCTGGCCGCCGGCGTGGTGGCCATCGCCTCGGGAGCCCTCGCCGTCTACGGGTTCCACCTCCAGAACCTGGGCAACTTGTCCACCGACAACATCGGTCCCCTGATCGCGGTGATCACCTGTGGGATCTGCATCGGCTTTCTGCCCCACAACTTCCATCCGGCCAAGATCTTCATGGGCGATGCCGGAGCCCTGCTCCTCGGCTTGTTGATGGCCGCCTCCACCATGCTCATCGGGGGTCGGTCCGCCGGGCTCATCGGGACCTCGGCCGGGGCGGTCAGGAGCGGCCAGACCTACTTCTTCTTTGCCCCCCTGTTCATCCCCTTCTTCATCCTGGGCGTGCCCCTCTTCGACATGGCCTTCGCCTTTGTCCGACGGACGGCCAACCGGACCGGGTTCGCCACCCCGGACAAGAACCACCTGCACCACCGCCTGTTGCGGCTGGGTCATGGTCACCGCCGCAGCGTGCTCATCCTGTGGGCGTGGACGGCCTTGTTGTCCGGTTTCATCCTCTTCCCCCTGTACGTGTCCAGCGTGAATGCCTTCATTCCCTTCGGAGCGGCCGCTCTCGGGGTCATCCTCTACACGCTGTTCCATCCCAGCCTGCGGCGTCAGTCCGATGATCCCGATGCCCCGCCCGGCGAGGCCCCGCCGGGCCAATCCGCGGGCAAACACCCTGGCAAGGGGCCTCTTCACCGGGGTGCGACCGTTCCCCGGCTTCCCCCGTCTGCGGTGGGAAACGGCTCGACGGGGCCCTCGCCTGCCGATCTCCCGGCGACCCAGCCGGTCGGTCCGCCTGGCCCGGTGACCGGCCGGTAAACGGACGGTGTACTCGTTTTGCCGGATAGGGTCCCCGGGTGCGATGATGTCGCACGTGAAGTTTTCCCATCCCGCCTGGTTCCGAGGCTCCATTCGTGCCTCTGGAACCATCGGCTACGGCGCACGACGCGCTGCGTGACCCCGGGTTGTTCGGTTGAAGCACCTCCCACTCACATCTACTGACGCGGCACGGCCCGGCGATGGCGGACAATTCTCCAATTGCGAATTCCTCGGATGGGGAGTCCACGCCCTCGGGGCGAAATCCCACTCCGAGCATCATCGACTTCCTGACCATGGGCGTGGCCACTGCCCTGTGCCTGGTCTTGGGCGGGGGCATCGGCTACGGGATCGACGCCCTGGCCGGCACCTCGCCGATCCTGACGTTCGTGGGTCTCGCCTTCGGTGTGGTGGCCGCAGTGCTGGTCACCGTCACCCAAGTGCGCAAGTACCTATGACCAGCCCATCCGGAGCGAAGCGGTAGTCACTGTGTTCGCTCGATTCTCACTGCCCGACGTCCCTGCCGTGTCGCGCCGAACCGTCACCGCCGCGCTGATCGTCGGTGTTTTGGCCCTGGCTGCGGCGATCTCGTTCGATCGCTACCTCCTCGGCGTGGGTGCCTGCATCGGCCTGGCCCTCGGAACCGTCAATTTCCGCCTGGTCGGCTCCTCGGTGGTCAAGGTCGGGGCCCGGGAGGACGACAACAAGCGTCGTCCGCTGGCCATGAACACCCTGGCCCGCATGGGGATCATCTCGGCCATCACCATCGGCCTCCTGTTCCTCTCGTTCAACCTGGGCTTCGGGGTCCTGGCCGGCCTGGCCGTCTTCCAGCTGTTACTCCTGGTGAACGTGGCCCGATCGATGTTCAAGCTCGGCCCTCCCACCGATAGCGGCGACGGTGTGCTGGATGCCGACGTCCTCGACGTCGTGGAACGATCCGACGACACGCATGGAGGTGCGTGACCCGATGGGCCTTGCCCTCAATCTCTTGAGCTCTCATATTCTGGCCGACGTCTCGGTGGGCGACCACGTCGTCCGCAAGGTGGGTGGCCTGACGCTCAACATGGACACGGTGTGGGCCACCGTGGCCGCCGGCGTCGTCACCATCGCGCTCGGCCTGGTGGTGCGGGCGCGGGCGACCGCGGGCGTGCCGGGCAAGATGCAGCTGGTGTGGGAGTTCGGTGTCACCACGGTGAAGAAGCAGGTGGAGTCGAACATCGGCCCTCGGGGAGCCCGCATCGTCCCGCTGGCCGTGACCCTCTTCGTGTTTATCCTGGTGTGCAACGTGTTCGCCGTGGTCGGTCTGGGGAGCACGGTCGAGTGGCTCCCGGCTCCGACGGCCGATATCAACCTGCCCCTGGCCTTGGCCATCTTCGTCATCATCCTGGTCCACGTCGCTTCGGTCAGGGCCCGCGGGTGGAAGGGTTACGTCAAGCACTACCTCACGCAGCCCTTCCCGCTGATCCTGATGCCCTTCAACGCGTTCATCAACCTGGTCGAGGAGATCGCCAAGCCCCTCACCCTGGCCCTCCGACTCTTCGGCAACCTGCTGTCGAGCGCGCTCATGTTGTCGCTGTTGGCCTTCCTGGTGGCCTGGAAGCTGGGGGCCATCCCGGTCGGCGGCATCTTGTTCCTGGTGTTCGATCCCGTCTGGAAGCTCTTCGACCTGGTCATCGGGGCCATCCAGGCCTTCATCTTCGCCCTGCTCACCATCCTCTACTTCGACACCGCCATGAGCGACGGCCACTAGCCCGCTCACGAGGCGTTACCGTTCCGACCACAGTTCTTCAAACCAAACCAACACAAGTTCTTCAAACCAAACCGACACAAAAGGAGAAGCACCAATGGCAGCAGACACCACAATGGCGGAGGCCGTAAAACTGGCCGGCGCCATGGTTGGCGGCGGCTTGGCACTGGGAGGCGGCGCCATCGGCGCTGCCGTGGGTGACGGCCTTGCTGGTAGCCAGACGATCGCCGGTGTGGCCCGTCAGCCCGAAGCCCAGGGACGGCTGTTCACCATCATGTTCCTCACGGTGGGCCTGGTGGAGGCCATGTACTTCATCAACCTGGCCTTCACTGCCCTCTTCGTCTTCTCCCTGTACAAGAAGTAGGCACGTGGACAAGGCAGGCCGGCGCTGCGCCGGGACGGACGACCGCCCAATGCGGTCGCCCACACGCGACGGCGACGACCGAACGATGAAGCGAGGCTGACACACGATGCCCATTGCGCAAACCAGTAACTTTCTCGTTCCCAACGGGACCTTCATCTTTGAGCTGATCGCCTTTGTCATCGTGCTCGGCGTCATCGGGTGGAAAGTGCTGCCACCGCTCAACAAGGTGCTGAGCGAACGCCAAGACCAGATCCGGGGCGAGATCGAGGCCGCCGATCAGGCCAAGACGGACGCCGAGCAGGCTGACGCCGACCGCCGTCGTGAGCTCGAGGAAGCTCGCCACCGGGCTCGCGAGATCGTGGCCCAGGCCAACCACACCGCCGACCAGGTCACGGCGGCTCGGCAAGCCCAGGCCCAGGCCGAGTACGAACGCATCGTGAACTCGGCCGAAGCGGAAGTGACGGTGGCCCGCCAGGCCGCCGTCGAGCAGATCACCGCTCGTGTGGGTGAGATCGTCATCGCTGCCGCCGAACGGGTGATCGGGCGGGAGATCCAGGCCTCGGACCACCAGGACCTGATCAACGAGGCCATCGCTGCCGTCTCGGCCGAAGCGGCCGACACCGGTGCGGCTTCCGGGAGTGGCGGGTGAACCCTGCCCTACAGGGCTACCTGGCCGCAGTGAGCGAGACGCTCGCCGACGATGGCGCACTGGCCGATGCCGCATCCGAGCTGCAGGCCGTCGAGTCCTTGGTGGACGGCAGCAACGAATTGAGCCTGGCCCTCAACGACGCCGCCTTGTCGGTTGCGGCGCGACGTGCCGTGCTCGACGACCTGCTGGACGGAAAGGTCCGGCCCGAGGTCCGCAAGCTGGTGGCCAAGGCGGTGACCGTGGTTCCCGCTTCCGAGGTGATCGCCTCGTTCCACTGGCTGACGTCGGAGGTGGGGTTGTTGGCCCACCGCTCGGCTGAGGATCGCGGGGGACCGATCGATGAGGGGATCCTCGGACGTATGGCCTCGCGCAACCGGGTGACCGGCTATGCCGCCGGGGTCTTCGAGACCGTGTCCACCGAGCAGCTCGAAGAGATCGAGGATCAGCTCTTTCGCTTCACCCGGACCGTCGAATCGAGCCGGGCGCTCCGCAGCGCACTGGGCGACCGGGATCTACCCGTCTCGGTCCGCCAGGGAATCATCAGCGACCTGATCGGGGAACAGGCCTTGCCGGCCACCTCGCGCCTGGCCGCGTACGCCATCCGGGGCGGTCGGGCCCGGGACATCGTGGCCACCCTCGATGCTGTCGTCGTCGAAGCGGCCCGAGCCCGGGGCTGGCGGGTGGCCCGGGTCAGCTCGGCCGAAGCGGTCGACGACCCCCAGCGCCAGGGGTTGGGCAACGCGCTGGCCCACCTCACCGGCTCCCCGGTGGAGCTCCAGGTAACGATCGACCCGGCGTTGCTGGGCGGCGTCGTCGTGCAGGTGGGTGACCTCCTGGTCGATGGCAGCGCCCGCCACCGATTGGACCAATTGAAGGAGCACCTCCTCATCTCCGAGGCGGGCTACCGAATCCCAGAAGGAAGGGAAGAGAGCTGATGGCTGAGCTCACGATCAACGCAGACGAGATCACCGCCGCACTGCGGCGTCACGTCGACGACTATGTCCCCGAGGTAGGCACCGAGCAGGTCGGTCGCATCGTGGAGGTGAGCGACGGAATCGCCCGGGTGACCGGGTTGCCCGGAGCCGCGGTCAACGAGATCCTCGAGTTCGAGGACGGCACCACGGGACTGGCCCTGAACCTCGACGAGGAGACCATCGGCGCCGTCATCCTGGGTAGCGACGAGCATCTGGAAGAAGAGCAGCTGGTCAAGGCCACGGGAAGGATCCTGTCCATGCCCGTGGGCGACGCGCTGCTCGGTCGGGTGGTCAATGCCCTCGGCGAGCCCCTCGACGGGAAGGGCCCCATCGCCACCGAGGAGACCCGGAGGCTCGAGGTCCAGGCCCCCGGTATCGTCCGCCGCCAGCCGGTGTCCGAACCGCTGCAGACCGGGATCAAGGCCATCGACGCCATGACCCCCATCGGGCGAGGACAACGGGAGCTGATCATCGGCGACCGCAAGACGGGCAAGACCACCGTCGCCGTCGACACCATCCTCAACCAGCGCGGTCTCGGGGTGAAGTGCATCTACGTGGCCATCGGGCTGAAGGGCTCGTCGGTGTCCCAGACCGTCGCCACTCTCGAGGCCCACGGGGCCATGGAGTACACGGTGGTCGTCCTGGCCGCCGCGGGCGACCCGGCGCCGTTCAAGTACCTCGCCCCCTTCTCGGGCTGCGCCATCGGCACCCACTGGATGGACAACGGCGAGCACGCCCTCATCGTCTACGACGACTTGTCCAAGCAGGCCGAGGCGTACCGGCAGCTGTCGCTGTTGCTGCGCCGTCCGCCGGGCCGTGAGGCGTACCCGGGCGACGTGTTCTACCTCCATAGCCGGCTCCTGGAGCGGGCGGCCAAGCTGTCCGACGCCGAGGGCGGCGGATCGCTGACGGCCCTGCCCATCATCGAGACCAAGGCCGGCGACGTCTCCGCCTACATCCCGACCAACGTGATCTCGATCACCGACGGCCAGGTCTTCTTGGAGAGCGAGCTGTTCTACTCCGGGCAGCGGCCCGCCATCAACGTGGGTATCTCGGTCAGCCGGGTGGGGAGCGCGGCCCAGATCAAGGCCATGAAGGATGTGGCCGGCACCCTGAAGACGGATCTGGCCCAGTTCCGCGAGCTCGAGTCGTTCGCTACCTTCGGGTCCGAGCTCGACAAGGTCTCCCAGGCCCAGCTGGACCGGGGCTACCGGCTCAGCGAACTGCTGAAGCAGGGGTTGAACGTCCCCGTCCCCGTCGAGGAGCAGGTGGTTATCATCTACGCCGGCTCCAAGGGGTTCGTCGACGAGATCCCGGTGTCCGAGGTGCAGCGGTACGAGGCCGAAGCCCGCGAGTACTTCCGGGCCAACCACGCCGATCTCCTCGACACCATCCGCACCACGGGCAAGCTGCCCGAGGGCGATGCCCTGGAGAAGGCCCTGCGCACCTTCACCGACAACTTCGACACCGGGAAGGGCGACTGATCCATGGCCGGTGGGCAGGAGCGCGTCCTCAAGCGACGGATCAAGAGCATCCAGTCGACGAAGAAGATCACCAAGGCGATGGAGCTCATTGCCGCCTCGCAGATCGTTCGCGCCCAGAATCGCATTGCTGCCGCCCGTCCGTACCACGAGGCCATGGCCCGCATCGTCCTGGAGACCGCCACCGGCGACGAGGCGGCGGCCGGCCGCCTGCTGGGCACACCCGAGACCATCGAGAACGTCGCCGTCCTGTCCGTGGTGGCTGACCGCGGCCTGTGCGGTGGCTACAACACATCGGTCTTCCGGGCTACCGATCGTCTGCTCGGTGCCGACGCCGTCGACGGCGTCAACTACCGGCTGTTCACCGCGGGCAAGCGGGCCCAGAGCTATTTCCGCTACCGCGGCACACCGGTCGAGGAGTCTTTTGCCGGGTTCAGCGAACGGCCTACGTTCGAGGCGGCCCAGCTGGTGACCAAGGCCATCGTGACCCCGTTCGTGGAGGGCGAGGTCGACCAGGTCCTGGTGGTGTCCACCCGCTTCCTCTCCGCTGGGTCCCAGCGGGTCGAGGTGCGCCAGCTCCTCCCCCTGATCGACCCGCGGGAGCCCAAAGACGGGGACGGCGAGGGGTCGGAGAGCTCGCCCAGACCGTCGTCCTCGGACGCAAGCGAGGTTCGGGCCGGCTACACCGAGTTCGAGCCCGATGCCGCCACCCTGCTCGAGACGCTGGCCCCCACGGCGGCCGAGACCGAGATCTTCGCCACGCTGCTCGAGGCCTCCGCCGCCGAGCTGACCGCACGGCAGCGAGCCATGGCCGCGGCCACGGAGAACGCCGAAGAGCTGATCAAGAAGTACTCGCGGATCATGAACCGGGCCCGACAGGACACCATCACCACCGAGATCATGGAGATCGTCGGTGGGGCCGAGGC
>DATMMO010000366.1:0-4417 GCA_035569695.1 Acidimicrobiales bacterium
TCACCGAACTCGGCATGGAGCTGCAAGGCAGGATGCCGATCGAAGGAGGCTGGGCGGGAAACGTCGTCGGGCTAGACGACATGCGAAGCGAGATCGCGATGATGCGTATCCCGGACGCCCCGGGCCGGCTCGAACTGGCGAAGTATCACACCCCGAAGGTGATCACCCCCAAGCCGGAGATCACCCCGGCGAACACGCTGGGCCTGCACCGCGTCATGTTCGCCGTCGACGACATCGAGGACACCCTCGCCCGTCTCCGGCCGCATGGCGCCGAACTGGTTGGCCAAGTAACGCGCTACGAGGACAGCTTCCTGCTCTGCTACCTCCGCGGGCCGAGCGGAATCATCCTCGCGCTGGCCGAGCAGCTGAGCTGAGAAATAGGAGTCTGCTGACAAGGAACATCGATGTATCAGACAGAACGTACCGACTCTCCCGTCCTGGTTATCACGCACCATTCTGGCGGGAGGACTGGCATGAGCTTGGAAGGAGCTGACATGAGCTGGAGGGAAGGCAGGACCATCGAGGTCAATGGGGTGTCCCTCCACGTCGAGGATTACGGGAACGGCACTCCGGTCTTGCTCTTGCACGGCTGGCCCGACTCCGCCTACGTGTGGCGCAACCAGATCCCGTCTCTGACCGGACACGGCTTTCGCGCTATCGCTCCGGACTTGCGAGGGTTCGGGCAGTCCAGCCGGCCGGTCGAGGTCACTGACTACGCGCTGAGCAAATCGGTCGGCGACGTGACAGGGCTGCTTGACGCTCTGGGCGTGGAGTCCGCCCACCTAGTCGGACACGACTGGGGAGCGGCTGTCGCTTGGAGCATGGCCATGTCGCACCCGGACCGAGTCCAAAAGCTCGTCGTCGTGTCGGTCGGCCACCCGAGTGTTCCGTGGTCTCTTCGGCAGTTCGAGATGGCCTGGTACCAGCTCTTATTCCAATTCGAAGGTATTGCCGAGGCGACTCTCTCCTACGACGATTGGGCGTGGCTGTTGCGGTTCCTTCGTGGCGCCGGCGACCAGGAGCGCTACGAGCAAGATCTATCGCGCCCAGGCGCACTGACCGCGTCGCTCAACTGGTATCGAGCGAACCTCGCGCCCAAGATGCCGGGACCCTCGCCTGAACTTCCTCCGGTGCAGGTCCCCACGCTCGGCATCTGGTCCACGAATGACCACTACCTCGACGGCGAGCGAATGGAGAAGTCCGGCGCGTACGTCAAGGCGCCGTGGCGATATGAGGTAATTGAGGGCGCGAGCCACTGGGTTCCGCTCGACGCACCAGACCGGCTCAACGTGCTGCTCCTCGGTTGGCTGCAGGGCGGGTCGTAGTTGGCGTGACCAGCCGTGAAGCAGGTTGTACCCTCCGTTGGCCGGCCACATCCGCCGCCGCACGCACAAGGAGTCGCCCCATGAGTCCGTTTCCCTACGCCGACCGGGTGCCGGTCCACCGTACTTTGCCCGACCAGGGCTTACCTCGCGAGGAGGTGCTCGGCATCCTGCGGGGCATGGCCACCGAAGAGGACCAGACGTGGGAGACCGGTAAGTGCTCGGGAACCATGTACTGCGGCGACCACGCCCACTATGACTTCCTCAACGAGGCATTCTCGTTGTTCTCCCACGTCAACGTCCTCCAGCGGGACATGTGCCCCAGCGCCACCCGATTCGAGTCCGAGATCATCGCCATGACCCTCGATCTCCTGCACGCCGAGGCGGCGACCGGCACGGAGCCGGTCGGGCTCGTCTCGTCGGGCGGCACCGGGAGTATCTGCCACGCCGTGCTCGCCTACCGTGACCACACGGCCGCAACCCGGGGCACAGTGCGCCCGAACATCATCAAGCCGGAGACGGCCCACCCGGCTTTCGACAAGGCGTGTCATCTGTTCGGCGTGGAGCTGCGAGTGGCGCCGATCGACCCGGTCACCACCCGGGTCGACACCGACTGGGTGGCCGGTGCGGTGGACGACCAGACGATCGCCCTGATCGGTTCGGCCTGCAACTATGGCTACGGCACCGTCGACCCGATCGGGGCACTGTCCGACATTGCCCTCGACCGCGGCATCGGTCTCCACGTCGACGGCTGCCTGGGTGGGTGGATCCTCCCCTTCGGCCAGGAGTTGGGCTATGACATCCCGCTCTTCGACTTCCGGGTGCCCGGCGTGACCTCCATCTCGGCGGACACCCACAAGTACGGCTACGCCTTGAAGGGTACCTCCGTGCTTTCCTTCCGCGACAAGGCGCTGCGCAACGCCCAGTACTTCTTCAACACCGCGTGGAGCGGGGGCAAGTACTGCTCTCCCGGCATGGACGGCTCGCGCTCGGGGGGCCTCCTGGCCGCCACCTGGGCATCGATGGTGCAGCTCGGTCGCGAGGGCTACCGGGGCTACGCCGAGCAGATCTTCGCCACGTCGGCGGCCATGCAGGTTGCGGTCAAGAGCCACGAGGAGCTGCGGATCCTCGGTGACCCTACCTTCTTGTTCAGCTTCACGTCGGACCGGTTCGACATCTATCACGTCAACGACTTCATGAGGCTACGGGGTTGGCGATTCAACGGGCAGCAGTACCCGAACGCTCTGCACATGGCCGTCACGCGGCCCCAGACCAAGCCGGGTGTGGCCGAGACATTCGCCACCGACCTGGCCGAGGCCGTGGCCTACGCCAACGAGCATGCCGCCGACACCCCACAATCGGGCGCCATCTACGGCGGCGTGGCCGGGGGCATGAACGACGAGGCGGACGAGTTCATCCGGATGATGATGGCCGACATGATGGACACCCAGCAGGCGATTCCCGCCGATGCCTGACCCATCCGAACAACGGACCCACCTGACGGTGGCCGACACCAGCCCGCCCTGTTGACGTCGCCGGCTTTCGGCCGGCGCGAGGATGCCTGGGTGCTGGCCATCGACCTCGGCACCGGCGGGCCCAAGGTGGGTCTCGTCTCGCTGACCGGGGTGATCGCCTGGCACGAGCACCGAGCGGTGCCGACCGACCTCGGGCCGGACGGAAGCGCCACCCAGGATGCCGGTCTGTGGTGGGACCTGGTCCGCGACTCGGCTCGTCGGGCGCTGGAGTCCGGGGTCGTCGACCCCGCCGCAGTGGTGGCCGTCGCGTGCACCGGGCAGTGGGCCAGCACGGTGCCAGTCGACGCCCGAGGCGTGCCCGTGGGACCGTGCCAGCTCTGGTCGGACACCCGCGGCGGTCCCCACAGCCGGGGGGTGATCGCCGGGCCCGTTGCCGGATACGACCCGATCGCCGCGCTGCGCTGGATCCGCCACAGCGGTGGCGCTCCCTCGACGTCGGGGGCCGACCCCATCGGCCACATCCTCCACCTCGAGCGTGACGAACCCGAGGTGGCCCGGGCGGCCACCTGGTACCTCGAACCTGTCGACTACCTGTCGATGCGTTTCACCGGACGGCCGGCGGCCACCCCGGCGTCCATGTCCGGTGCCTGGCTCACCGACAATCGGCGGCCTGACCTTCTCCAGTACGACCCGGTCCTGGTCCGGGCCAGCGGGGTGCCGGTCGACAAGCTGCCGCCCCTGGTGGCGACGGTTTCGGTGGTGGGCACCGTTCTAGGAGACGTGGCCCGCGACCTCGGCCTGCCCGACGGGGTGCAGGTGGTGGCCGGCACCCCCGACCTCCACTCGGCCTGTGTGGGCTCCGGCGCGGTGCTCGCCCATCAGCCCCACGTGGCCATCTCCACCACCAGCTGGATCAGCTGTCCGTTCGCCAAGAAGAAGACCGACCCCATCCGCCAGATGGCCACCGTGCCCGGCATCCTGCCCGGCCTCTGGCTCGTGGCCAACAATCAGGAGTCCGGCGGGCGGGCCCTCGAGTGGTTCCGCGACGCCTTGGCCACGACCGACGATCCGGCCCACGCGTCGCTCTCCTATGGCGACCTGTGTGACTTGGCGGCCACCGCCGCCCCGGGTAGCGGGAAGGTGGTGTTCACCCCATGGCTGGCCGGCGAGCGCTCCCCCATCGACGACCGCACGGCGCGGGGCGGATTCCACAACCTGTCCCTGCGGACGACCCGAGCCGAACTGGCCCGGGCCGTCTTGGAGGGCGTGGCCCTCAACTCGCGCTGGCTGGCCGAGGGCGTCGAGCATTTCGTGGGCCGGCCACTCGGCGCCTTCCGGGCCATCGGGGGCGGCGCGTCGTCGTCGCTGTGGTGCTCGATCTACGCCGATGTCCTCGACCGCACCGTCGAACAGATGGCCGAACCTCTGCTGGCCAATCTCCGGGGTGCCGCCATGATCGCTGGGCTCACTCTCGGGGCCGTCCACGCCCACGAGGTGCGCGATCTTGTGCCGGTGGCCGCCATCCATCGCCCGGACCCGGACGCCACCGCCGTCTACGACCAGCTGTTCGCCGAGTTCCCGAAGCTCTACAAGGCCCAGAAGCGCACGTTCGCCCGACTC
>DATMMO010000367.1:0-4924 GCA_035569695.1 Acidimicrobiales bacterium
TCCGCCCAACGCCCGACACCCGCCCCTGGCGTGAACGGCACGATTCAGGAGACATCGATCGCTGAGATTGCCCGGAACCAGTAGGGAGGAAACTAGGCCTCCAGTACCGTGATCGATATGTCTGGATCATGTTGTGCTCCCAGCCGTGGGGAATCATCGCCTTCCGAGCACACCGCACCGGTGGTGAACGTCGGTGGCGCCGGCCCGCAGTCGCTGGTCACGGTCGCGGCGGGCCGGTACCGGATGGGCGACGAGTCCGACTGGAGCTACCCCGGTGACGGCGAGGGGCCAGTACACGACGTCGAGTTGTCTGCCTTTCAGATTGACCGGTTCGCCCTGTCCAACCAGCTGTTCGTCGAATTCGTCGATGCCACCGGCTGGCAGACCGATGCCGAGCGCTTCGGCTGGTCGTTCGTGTTCGGCGGACTCCTGCCCGATGACTTTCCCCCCACTCGGGGGGTAGCCGGTTCACCGTGGTGGCGCCAGGTCATGAGGTCGGACTGGCGACACCCCGAAGGTCCGCACTCCGACATCGCCGATCGCCTGGACCACCCCGTCGTCCATGTCTCCTGGAACGATGCCCGGGCCTATTGCACCTGGTCGGGAACCCGCCTGCCCAGCGAAACCGAATGGGAGGTGGCGGCCCGAGGCGGACTGGCGGGCCAGCCCTTCCCGTGGGGGGACGAGCTGGAGCCGAACGGTGAGCACCGCATGAACGTGTTCCAGGGGGACTTTCCCGGTGGAAATACCGGAGCCGACGGCTTTGTCGGGACGGCGCCGGTCGATTCCTTCCCGCCCAACGGGTACGGGTTGCACAACACCACGGGGAACGTGTGGGAATGGTGCGCCGATCGGCTCGACGTCAACTATTACCGTCGGTCCCCCGCGACCAATCCGATGGGGCCGGCGGAGGGGTCGTCCCGGGTACAACGGGGCGGTTCGTACTTGTGTCACGCCTCGTACTGCCGGCGGTATCGGGTCTCTGCCCGGTTCGGGAGCGATCCCGAGAGCTCAACCGGCAACGTCGGCTTCCGGGTGGCCGCCGACCTTCCCGGTTCCGGTTGAGCCGGGCATATCCCCCGATGTGGGTGATGGAACACTCCGGCCCCGGCGCGATGGTGACGATATGGCCACGACGGCCCAGGACCGATTCCGACCAAGGCCAAACCCAGCCGGCTCTGATTCGTGACGGCACCACAAGACAAGGACATCGACAGATGACTACTGGACCAGTTGAATACATCATCGTCGGGTTTCCCGGCAACAAGTTCAACGGCACGATCGCACCCGAACTGATCGCATTGGTCGAGTCAGGGACGATACGCATCCTCGACCTGATCTTCATTGGGAAAGATGCCGATGGTGCTGTGACCAGCTTCGAGATCGACCAGCTCGACGCCTCCATCGGCTTTGGCGGATTGGATGCCGATGTCGGCGGCCTCATCAGTCCCGACGATATCGAGTTCGCGGCCGGGAGCCTCGGGCCCAGCTCATCTGCTGCCCTTCTGATCTGGGAGGACGTCTGGGCGACCCCGTTCGCCGACGCTGTCCGTCAGTCGGGAGGGGTCCTACTCGAGGGTGCCCGCATTCCCGCCGAACTGATTACCCCCGCCCTTGCCGGCTTGCCGTCAGCCGTCTGAACCACCAACAGGAGAATCGACATGCTGAGAAGACGACCACTGGCCCGGATGGCCGTACGAACCACCGTTGTGGCCGGTACCGCGGCCGCGGTGGGTGCCCACGCCGCCAACCGGCGCGCCGAGACCGTCAGCCAACAGGCACCGCCACCGGCAGCCCCGGCACCACCGCCAGCACCAGCTCCCGACCTGATCGGACAGCTCACCCAGCTGGCCGCGCTCAAAGACTCTGGTGCGTTGACCGAGGCGGAGTTCGAGACACAAAAGGCCCGAATTCTCGGATAGCGGGCTACGGCCTCAGTGGTCGCCGACAACATTCCCGGCGCGGAAAACTAGGCCAGGGCACCCATCCGAATCTCGCCGACAGTCATGGTCAACCCCACCCGCGTCAGACCAATGACCCCTGACGGCCTCCCGGTCCGATGTCATCGTGGTGAGGCTACGACGGGAGCGACGGCATGAACGGCTGGGAGTACGTCCTGTTGTTCGTGGCCGTCATGGTTTCGTGGGCCGGCGTTCCCCTGGTCGGGAGTGCCGCATTAGGTGCGGCCGCGGTGGGCGCCAGTCAGGGCAACCTCAACATCGCCGCCGTCATAGTCATCGCCGCCATTGCCGGAGAACTCGGGGGCATCATCGGCTACCGGGTCGGCGGTCGATGGGGTCGCCAGCTCATCGAGCGCCCGGGGATACGACAGGCCGGCCGGCAGCAGCTCATGGCCAAAGGGGAGCGCGCCTACGCCAAGTGGGGCCGGCTGGCCGTATTCTTCACGCCGGCCATCATCTCCGGCGCGGCCAAAATGGAACAGGGCCAGTTCATAGTGTGGAATTTCGTGGCGTCGACCGGTTTCGCCCTGGCCGTCGCCCCGACCGCCTACGGGGCCGGCAAGGTGGCCACCGGACATAACTCGACCAAGGACGTGGTCATCCTGATCTTCGGATTGGCGATGAGCGCCCTCCTGGTGACGATGCTGGTGCGCCGACATCGCCGCCATCTGATCGAGATAGCCACAGCCGGTGGCCCGCGGAGAAGGGGTCCTCGGGCCGATCGCAGCCCGGGTGGGATACCTGGAGACGACTGACGCCCCAGCTTCACCAGGACTCGCGGCACACCACAGGCATTTAGAGCAGACCGATGGCGCGGGCTTGGGCGATAGCGTCGTTGCGGTTGGTTGCCCCGAGCTTCTGGAAGATGTGGGCCATGTGGGTCTTGATGGTGTTCACCGACACATAACATTGGTGGGCCAGTTCGATATTGGTGAGTCGGCTGGGCAAGTACGACAGGATCTCGAGCTCGCGCCCGGTCAGCGGGTCGGGCAGCGCCCGGGCCAAGGAAGAAACGAGCGACTCGCTGCTTCGCTTGAGAATGACCCTCCGGAGTTCCTGGTATTCGCCCACCAATCCGGAGAGCAGCCGCACGATCATGGGCCCGGTACTGACGAATACCTCGATCAGAGAGTGCCGCTCCCCGAGGGCCATCGCCTCACGGAGGTGCGACCGAGCATCGTCGTTGTCACCGTCGGCGTCAGCCAGGAGAGCGCACACGAGATGGTGCTCAATCCACGCCAATGGGCCAGAGGACTCAGTCGGCGTCGGCACTCCCCCACATGTCTTGTGGGCTTGGTCGAGATCCCCTAACAGCAGGGCGTCGATGGCCAACTCGAAGTTCACAAAATGCGACCGCACATCCCCCTCGGCCGCGACCCGGAATGCCACCTCGGGCGATCCCTCCAGGCGCAACACGCGGCTGCGAAGGGCGAAAAAACGGTCGGCCACAACTGGGGGCGGCTGCGAATCCAACTCAAGGGTGGCCGACAGGATCGTCTCGGTCACTTCGTCATGCAGTCCCTCGACGGCCTGGAGCAATGCTCGGCCGAATAGGCAGACCCACATCAACTGAAGGCGCTGATTGACATGCGCTCGAAGGGTTGCCTCGTGAAGATACAGTGCCGCCTTGTTCGGTTGTGCCTGCTCCAGCGCAGCAACGGTAAGGGCCAAGTAGGCGTCGGCCGTCGATGGGTGAGGCAGGGCGTCGACACCGCGGGCCACGCCCAACGCCTCGCCGGCGAGCGCCTCGGCCCGATGGGTATGCCCGCACCACGCCTCGAGCAGGGCAAGCGAACCGAGGCAACTGACCTTCCAGACCGAGTAGACCGCTCCCATGCTTCCCAGGGCCCGTTCGAGCCAATCTCGGGCTTCGTCCATCGTTCCGGCCAGAAAATGCGCCCGTCCACCCGAGATCAGGGCCATCGTCCGCAAGGAGTCGACACCGGTCAGGCCCAGGACAGCCGGTATCTGCTTCTGCTGGATTTCGGTGACGGTATCGAGCAGTTGGATGGAACGAACAGCCAGGTCGACGGAGGTTTCGGGACGCGGGCGCCACTGGGCGAGGACAGCCAGGAGGACGGTGGCACAGAGGCGCTCGCCGTGGGTTGCCTTCGGATCTGTCATCACCTTGTGGGCGAGGTCTTCCCCGGCCGCCGCTTGCCCGTCGGCCCCCATGAGGAAGGCCAACAGCAAGCCAACATCGTGCCTTCCGGCTCGGATGTTCTCGGGGACTCCCTCGATCCAGCGGATGACAGTAGCCATTTGACCACGCTCGAACACCTCAGACCCTCGAGAGAGAATGATCTCGAGAACTCGTTCCCATTCCCTGGCCCGAAGTAAGAGCTCGACGGCCCGATCGATTTCCCCCCGTTCGAGATACCAGGCCGCTGCCTGTCCCAACAGGGGCACCTCGGCGGCGGGCTCCTCGACCCGGAGTCGGTAGCGCAGGAGGTCGCGAAAGAGACGGTGAAATCGAAATCGGGTTCGGTGAGCATCGAGGGGAACGAGGAACATCGACTCCCGCTCAAGGTCTTCCAGTATGAACTGCGAATTCTGCTCCCCTGTCAGCTGGGCCACCAGGCCGGCAGACAGTTCATCCACCACAGATACCCGGAGCAGGAACTTACGACGGGCATCAGGCTGCCCTTGCAGTACCTCCTCGGTCAGATAATCGCCGACGAGCCGGTCGCTCCCGCTGAACTCGACCACAAACGCATCAGCATCCTCATACTGACGCAGGGTCATGGCCGCCAGCTGTAACCCTGCCGCCCATCCTTCTGTCCGGGTGACCAGCGCGGCCACACTGTCGGTGCTGAGGGTCCGCCCCGCGATTCGCTCAAGGAGCTCGGTCGACTCAGCGACATCGAGAGCCAGGTCGGCTTGGCGGATCTCGGTCATGGTGAGGTGCATTCGTCGCCGGCTCCAGGCCATCGGTAGGTCGACCCGGGACGACAGCACCATAT
>DATMMO010000368.1:0-5212 GCA_035569695.1 Acidimicrobiales bacterium
CACCCCGGGGACCTTGTTGGCGGCGATGCTGATGCCGATACCGGTGCCACAGACGCAGAGGCCCAGGTCGACCTGCCCGCCGATCACAGCTTGACCGACGGCCTCACCGAAATTCGGGTAGTCGACCGAGACGTCGGGCGAGTTGGTACCCAGGTCAACGACCTCATGACCTCCATCGGCCAGGTGCTTCGCCAACGCCGCCTTCAGGTCGTAGCCGGCATGGTCCGAGCCAACTGCGATGCGCATTCCCGCAGTCTACCGAGGGGTGCCGGTGCCGTTCGGCCTGTTTCGCGGCCCAGATTTCGGGGCCGGACTCGTCGCTTCTGGGCCGGCAAGGCCAGCTTCACTGGGCAAGACGGGGGCGATCCTGGGGCTGGCAGCGCCAGTTTTCCGGCGGCAAGACGGTGGTCCTCCCGGGCCGGCAGCCGACGGTGGGCCCGGTGTACTCGCTGTGCTTCTCGCTGTGCTTCTCGCTGTGCTTCTCGCTGCTTCGTTTCTGGCTGCTTCTCGCTGTGTTCTTAGCGTCTTCTCAGTTATCACCGTCTTCTGCCACGTAGGTCAGGCTACGACGCGCAGAGAGTGGTCGGCCCGACAGCGCGCTAATCCTGTCCCGCTACGCTCGGGCACCTCATGTCATCCCTTGATCCTCGAACGCCCGTCATCGTCGGGGTGGGCCAAGTCACCAACCGTCGCGACCCCGATCCGGGCGCCGACCTGGTCGGACGCCCGGAACCAGTGGAATTGATGGTCAATGCGCTCTTGCATGCCGTCGAGGACTGTGATGAGTCAGGGTCCGACGGGACTTCCCCCGCGGGTTGTGCCCTCCTCAAGCGTACGGACTCCATCCGGGTCATCCCCCCGTTCAGCTGGGACTACCGCGACCCCGCCCGGCTGGTGGCCGATCGACTGTCGATCCAGCCCAAGGAGCTGGCCCTGGCCACGAACGGTGGGAACAACCCGCAGCTCACCGTCAACCAGACGGCGTTGGCCATTGGCCGGGGCGAGCTCGACAGTGCGCTAATCGTCGGTGCCGACTGCGGCTACACCGCCGCCGCGGTCCGCATGCACCCTGATCGACCCGTGCTCGGCTGGACCGTCGAACCACCCGGTGGCGACCAACCGCTGGTCATCGGCACCGCTCGCCCCGGCACCACCCCAGCCGAAGACGCCAGCGGTATCGACGTGCCCAGCCATGTGTTCTCTTTGTTCGAGAACGCACTCCGAGCTGAGGCGGGCCGGTCGCTCGTCGAGCACGATCAGCTCCTGGGCCGGTTGTGGTCCCGCTTCTCCCAGGTGGCTGCCTGTCATCCCAACGCCTGGATCACCGATTCGTGCTCGGACGAGGACGTGATCTCGGTCAGCGAGAGCAACCGGATGGTCTCGTTCCCCTATCCCAAGCTGCTCACCGGGAACATGCGGGTCGACCAAGGAGCGGCACTGATCATGTGTTCAGCGGCCGCGGCCGACGCGGCGGGCGTTCCCCGCGACCGATGGGTGTTCCCCGTGGCCGGCGCCGACGCCGTCGACCATTGGTATCTCTCCCATCGAGCCGACTTCCACTCCTCACCGGCGGCACGTCTGGCCGGCCGTTCGGCCATGGCCCTGGCCGGCGTCGACACCGACACCATCGATCACCTCGATCTCTACGCGTACTTCCCCGCCGCCGTCCAGGTCGTGGCCAAGGAGCTGGGGCTGGCCATCGACGAGCCCCGGCCCTTGACCGTCACCGGTGGGCAGACCTTCTTCGGGACACCCGGGAGCAACTACGGCACCCACGCCATCGCCACCATGGTGGGTACGCTCCGGGAGGACTCGGGGTCGCTGGGCATGGTCACCAGCATCGGATTGAACATGACCATGCACTCCCTCGGCATCTACGGGACGGAGCCCGGTCCACCCACATCCGACCCCGCCGCTGTCCCCGAGAACACCGCGGTCGAAGAAGCCGGCGGGTTTCGATGGGCCGACCCTCAGTCGGCAGTGGACGCCCTGCCCCAGTGCTCGCCCGACTCCGACGCCGCCGGCGAGATCACGGTGGAGACGTACACCGTCACCTATGACCGAGACGGCGCTCCCGATCGCGCCATCGTGGCGTGCAAGACGCCGGAGGGCCGGAGGGCCTGGGCCAAGGTCACCGATCAGGACCAGCTGACGGTCCTGGTGACCGAGGAGGGCTGCGGACGGTTGGGCAAGCTCCGCAGTGACGGCCAGGTTGACTTGCGCTGAGGTCCGGTCAGCTGGCGCTGAGTCCGGTCAGATCCCGCCCGGCGTTGCTTTGGCCATGGCATCGACGACCCGGGACGGCAACAAACCGTTCAGCGCCCAGCCGATTCGGGCTTCGATCCCCACCGCCACCACGGGCCGGTTCCGCGCCACTGCACCCACGATGGCATCGGCCACCATTGCCGGCGGATGCCCCTTGGCGAACGTCTGCTTGATCTTGCCGACCGTGTCGGCCCCGGCACGGTCGCCCTTGAACCTGGTCCGCTCGATGATCGGCGTGGCGATGACCCCGGGGCAGATCGCCGACACGCCGACGCCCCTCGGGCCCCAGTCGGCGCGGAGGCACCGGGTCAGGGCCAGGACGGCGGCCTTCGAGGTGACGTAGCCGGGCTCGGTGGCCCGCGGGGTGTACGCCAACCCCGACGCAATGTTCACCACGTGCCCATGTCCCCGCTCGACCATGGCCGGACCGAAGGCCTGACAGCCGCGGACCACCCCCATCAAGTTGATCCCGAGGATCCAATCCCAGTCCTGGGGCGACATGGCCAGGAACCGGGCCGACATCCCGACGCCGGCATTGTTGACCAACACGTCGAGCGGACCGTGCTCGTCGGCTACCCGGGCGGCCATCGCGGCCACCGCCTCTTGATTGGCCACGTCGACGGCGTAGGCCAGACCGGACACACCGCCTGTCCCTCCCGGCCGTCCCGATCGTCTCGGCCGTACTGGCCCTCCCGGCCGTACTGACCCCAACCGGGCACAGGCCTCCGCCGTCCGCTCCGCTGCCTCGGCGTCGATGTCCGCGCACAGAACCGTCGCCCCCCGCTCGGCAAAGGCATGGGACGTGGCCTCGCCAATACCGCTGCCTGCTCCGGTCACCAGCACCAACGCTCCGGGAAGTTCGATCGGGCGACGCCGCATCACTCTGCTCCCTTCGGGCCGGCGGCGCTCCCGGCCATCGCCTCGAGTCCCGGCCCCATCAGCTGGACCATCAAGTCGGCCAGGTCATCAGCGCTCATGGTGTCGTGACTCTGCCACCAGCCGGCCACGGCCTCGAACGCACCATTGATGGCGTTGGCCAGCGCGTCGGCGATGACCCGGTCGCTACCTGGGGCGGCGGCGGCCGGGTCGGCGGCGGTGTGGTCGGTGGCCCTGGCGTCCGGGTCGGTGGCCCTGGCGGCCGGGTCGGCGGCGGAGTGGTCGGTGGCCCTCGCGTCCGTGTCGGTGGCTGCAGGGGTGGCCTGGTCGGTAGCCGCCGGGGTGGCCGGGTCGGTAGCCGAAACCGGTCCAGAGGAGCCAGAGGTCTGTCCCGAAGACACCCCTTGGATCAGGAGCCCGGCCACCAGGGCCGCCTGCGTCCTCCGGATCTCGGCCATCTCCGCCGTCAAAGGCGCGCTGCCCGCCGCCAGCAGGCCCCGCCACGCCGGGCGGTGCTCGTCCACGAACTGGAAGAAGGCCAGGGCACCGGCCCGGAGCCGGTCCTCCTCGGCCGCGGCCTCGACCGCGCCGGCCACGCGCAGGGCCATCTCCTCGGCGCTCCGAGCCAGGGACAGCTGGAAGAGCTCCTCTTTGGAGCCGACCAGGTCGTACACCACCGGCTTGGATACGCCGGCCAGCCTGGCCACGTCGTCCATCGACGTCCCCTGGTAGCCGAACCGGCCGAAGAGATCCTCGGCGATGCGGGCGATCTGGGGTATGCGCACCTCCCGCGGCACCCGTCGTCTGGTCCGCGGGACAGGAGCTGCTGGGGTCGCCGTTGCCTTGGACACGTATTCCTCCTGGCCAGAGAGATGTTCTGCGTTGGCGCTTGCCATCCTACTATAAGTAGGTTACTACTAGTAACCATGGATGAGGGAAACGGTCTGCAGCTCGATCATCACCGGGTGGCCATCCTCGGGGCCGGGTTGGCCGGCATCGGCATGGCCATCCGGCTCCGCCGACAGGGCATCGAGGACTTCGTGATCATCGAGCGCGAGGACGACCTGGGCGGCACCTGGTACGTCAACACCTACCCGGGCTGCCAGTGCGATGTCCCCTCGGTCCTCTACTCGTTCTCGTTCGCGCCCAATCCCAACTGGACCCGGTCGTTCGCTCCCCAGCCCGAGATCGAGGAGTACATCCGCACCTGCGCCACCGACTACGACGTGAAGCGGTTCATCCGGTTCGGGCACGACGTGTCCGGCCTCCGGTGGGACGAGGACGATCGACGGTGGGAGATCGACACCAGTCAGGGTGCGATCTCCGCCGACGTCGTGGTGCTCGGCACCGGGCCGCTCAGCGAACCGTCGTTGCCCGACATCAAGGGCATCAAGCGATTCGAGGGAACCATCTTCCACTCGGCCGAGTGGCGCCACGACCACGACCTCAAAGGGAAGCGAGTGGCGGCCATCGGGACGGGGGCGTCGGCCATCCAGTTCGTGCCGCAAATCCAGCCTGCGGTCGAGCACCTCGACGTCTTCCAGCGGACGCCGCCCTGGATCGTCCCCCGACCCGATCGGCCTTTTGCCGGTTGGGAGCGGCTGCTCTACCGGCGGGTGCCGCTGGCCCAGCGGGCCCTGCGCGCCGCCATCTACTGGGCCCGTGAGCTCTTGGTGCTGGCCATGGTCAAGAACCCACGGCTGGGCAAGCCGGCCGAGCGGGTGGCGGCCAAGCACCTGGCCCACCAGGTCAGCGACCCCGACCTCAGGGCCAAGCTGACGCCGTCGTTCGCCTTCGGGTGCAAGCGCATCCTGTTGTCCGACGACTACTACCCCGCCCTGACCCGGGCCAACGTCGATCTGGTCACTGAGCCCATCCAGGAGGTCCGAGCCAGCTCCATCGTGACCGCCGACGGACTGGAACACGAGGTGGACACCATCATCCTCGGCACCGGGTTCCAGGCCGCAGAGCCGCCGGTAGCCCGGATGATCCGCGGTCGCGACGGTCGAACCATGGCCGAGCACTGGAGCGGCGGGGTGAGCGGCGGGGTGAGCGGCGGGGTGAGCGGCGG
>DATMMO010000369.1:0-3156 GCA_035569695.1 Acidimicrobiales bacterium
CGACGTGGCCCGATTGGCCTCGACCTTCGCCGATCGCTGGCCCGATCGGCAATGCCCGCTCACGGTGGTCGGAGTCCGGACCTCGGGGAGCTACCTCGGACCGGCGACGGTCGTCGCCCTCGAGCAACTCGGCTACTCGAACATCACTGCGGTCACGATCCGTCCGGGGTGGCCCATCCCCGGCCCGGATCGGATGACCATCGCTTCTCGCTCCTCGGCTGGAGGCCGGTTCCTCGTCGTCGACGATCCACCGGCCACAGGCCGGTCACTCGCCACTGCGGTTGGGCAGGTCCGACGGGCAGGCGCCGTTGGGCCTGAGCGCGTGACCGTCCTGGTGGCTCTCGGTCCCGACGTCGCCATGACCGACGATGACGTCGCCCGCCGACTGCTGGGCGGAGCCACGGTCGTCTCGCTGCCCTGGGAGGAGTGGTCGGTCCACCGCCAGTTGCTGGCCCCCCAGGTCAGCGAGGCGGTGACCGACCTGTTGTCGCCGGGGGTGTCGGTCAGCCGGGTCGATTCGATCGGGTCCCCGACCCGCCCGGCCCGGGGCCACGTACAAGGGCGCTACCGGCTGGAGTTGGTCGATGCCACCACCGGGTCCCCGGTCACCACTACGGAGACCATCGTCGTCGAGGGAGTCGGCCTCGGGTACCTGGGCCGCCACGCCCTGGCCGTGGCCCAGGCTGCGCCGGCCCTCTTTCCCAGGGTGCTGGGATTTGCCGACGGAATGCTGTACCGCCGGTGGCTACCGACCGACCGGGTTCAGGGCGAGAACACCGGTGCGAGCCAGGACCCCACCCCGCTCCCGTCGGATATCGCCCAGTACATCGACCAGCGCAAGCAGGCGCTCGGGGTCCCGGTGGACCGAAGTCTCGTGCTCACCGGGCGCCAACCGGCCTGGGAGGTGGCGTCGCGCCTGGTAAGCCGGAGCCTCGGACCGCTGGCCCTGCCCTTGCGCGTCCCGGTCGTCGATCCCCTGGCCCGGCGTCTGCTGCACAGCTCGGAGCCATCGGTGGTCGACGGCAACACCACCCTCGACGGGTTCATTCGCAGTGGCGGCCGGACACAGAAGGTCGGGTTCGCCGACGGCCCCTTCAGCCACGTGGACCTGGCCACCTACGACGCGGTTTTCGATCTGGCCGGCGCGGCAGCGGACTCCGGGAGTGCCTCATTCGCCCGATCCCTCCGGCACGCCTACGCCACGGTCACCGGAGTCGAGGTCGATCCCGAACGCTGGCTGTTGTACCGATTGACCCACCTGTGGCACGCCACGCGACTGGGACGAACCACACCGGCTGTGGCCGATCGACGGCGGGCCCGGGTGGTCCAGGAATACTTCGCCGAGCGGTTCCTCGACGACCTTCCCAGCCCGACGAGCGGGCACTTCGCTGCTGTCGATCTCGACGGCGTCCTCGAGACCTCGCCCCTCGGGTTCCCGGCGACCACCGTCGCCGGTGCGCTCGCCCTCCGTGCCCTTCGAGCCCACAACGTTCGCCTGCTGCTGGTGACGGGGCGGAGCCTGCCGGAGGTCATCGAGCGATGCCACACCTATGGCGCTACCGGCGCGGTCGCAGAGTACGGGGCAGCGGTGTACGACCACGCTCGCTCGTCGGTGACCAAGCTCGTCACCCCCCCGGACAGGCTGGCTACCGAGCGCTTGCGTGCTCATGTCACGGCACACGTCGATGTCGAAGTGGACGGGGACTACCGCCACATCGTGCGCGTGTTCCGGCGCGGGCCGGCTGGCCGGTACGGCCTCGACGGCGAGGGTGCCCGCATCCTGGCCGAGGCACGGACCGGCGCCGGGTCGACGCAGACGTTGAACGCCGTCCTCGGCGAGATGCAGACGGACTTCGTCCCAACCGGCATCGACAAGGGTGCGGGGCTGGCCACCCTGGTGGGTCAACTGGCCTATCCGGACGTGACCAAGTCTGCCGGCGGGCGGCTCCCCGGTGACGCGGCCAACCGCCGAGTGGCTCTTGCCATCGGCGATAGCGCCTCCGATGCCGGGTTCCTGGCGCTGGCCGATCAGGCCTTCGCCCCCGCCAACGCCCACGCCGCCCTGGCGTCCCCGGGTGTCGAGATCGTGCGGGGCTCGTATCAGGTTGGCCTCTTGCAAGCCGTGACCCGGCTCTTGGGCCACCGCCCGGGATCTTGTTCCGCCTGTCGGGCGCCCGAGATTCCCGACGCCGCCCATGACCTGCTCGCCTTGTTGTCCGTTCAGGAGAACGGGCCGAAGGGTGCACCGAAGCGGCTGTCGTCCATCGCTGCTCGGGCTTGGGCGGCGCGGAGAAGCCGGTGATCGAGCCGGTGCCGATCGTGGAGCCGATACCGTCCGGCCTGGTCGGCCAGTGCCGAGAGCCCTTGTTCCGGAACGGCCACGCGTTGAACGTCAGCGCGGTGGTGGCGTCGGCCATCGGGCTGGGGTTCTGGGTCCTCGCCGCCCATCGTTATCCGATGGCCGTCGTCGGGCGGAACTCGGTGGCCGTCCTGGTCCGATGTTCATCGGGGGCGCCGCCCAGCTCAACTTGGCCAGCGCCCTGGTGTGCTTCCTGCCCGGGGCGGGCAAGCGGGCCGGTGCCCTGGTCGCCACCAGCTACATCGTCAGCGCCATGGTGGCGGTCATCTTCGCGGTTGGCTTTCTGGTCCTGGTCCCTCATGTTGTCCCACAACTGAACTTCTTGGTCGCCAACCGCTGGCTGGCGCTGTGGTTCATCCTCTCCTCCGCCATCTGGGCCGTCTTCGTTCTGGAGGACGGGGCATTGACCGGGCTGCGACGGACACCATGGGTCCCAGTGGAAAACGCGGCGTTCTCCATCCTGAAAGTGGCGCTGGTCCTGCCCCTGGCCACTGTGGTGACCGGAGCCGGCATCGTCATCTCGTGGACGGTGGCGGCCATCTGCACGGTGATCCCGACCAATTGGTTCCTCTTCCGACGAGCCATTCCCCGCCACGTGCACCAGTCGCAGCCGGGAACGACCGTGACCCTCGACGACCTCCGGCGTTTCGTCCCCTACGACTACGTCGGGTCCCTCTGCTGGTTGGCGGCGACCTCCTTGCTGCCGTTGGTCGTCATCGCCCGAGTCGGTGCGGCCACCAGCGCCAGCTTCGCGTTGGCCTGGATCATTTCTTACTCCTTGTACCTGGTCAGCATCA
>DATMMO010000370.1:0-12493 GCA_035569695.1 Acidimicrobiales bacterium
CAGTAACCCCTCCCGTCGGGGGTGGCGGCCATGCCCACCACCGGTGCATTGAGCGTCTCCCAGCCGGCCGAGCCGTAGAACCCAGCATTGCCGTAGGAGAACACGCCGCCGTCGGCCCCGGCCACCCAGTACCCCTGCGCACCGCCGGCCGCCGGATTGGCGGCCATGGCCACCATGACCGAGTTGAGGGGGCCGGGCGGAGGGGAATTGAGCTGCTGGGCACCACCGAAGGGGATCACGCCCCCGCCGGCGTACACCCGCGGGTGGGGGGTCATGGGCTCGGGGGGCGTCGCCGGCGTGGCCGTGGACGCAGGCGAGGAGGCAGAGGCAGGCGCCCCAGGGGCCGAGCCGACCAGGACCACCACGAGGGAGACCGCGACCAGTGCGATCGGCACCGGCAGGCGGGCAGCACCTAGCCCCGACCGCTCCGGGCGGCTTCGGGTCCTGATCCGGCGGGGAAACAGTCCCCGGTGAGGCATCCGAGTACCCCCAACGTCTGGCGCGGGCTGGTGGGTCAATGGGCTAGATGGCGTCATTCCCGTTCGTCGGATTGGGCAAACGGCCCGGGGACCGCTCGGGTCTGTGGGCAGCCACCGCCAGCACCGCAATCCCGACGTGGAGGATGCTCGGAGCGAACGGCTACGAGGTCGTCGAGGTGGCGGACGTCCCTACCGTCGAACTGGTGGAGCTGGGTGTCGTCGGGGCCGAGCCCACCGTTGTGGTGCTCGTGGTGCTGGGGCTGGTCGCCGGCGGCGGCACGCTGGTGGTGGTCGTGCTGGTGGGGCTGGTGGTCGTGGTCGAAGGGGTTGTCGTCGTCGACTTGGGTGGCGTCGTCGTCGTCGTGGTCGTCGTTGTCGGCGCGGCATGGGAGACCGGCCTCGAGCTGGGTGAGGGCAGTGGCGGATACTGGATGTACAAGGCGCCGAATCCGAGGAAGGCCACGGCCATCAACGCCGTCGACCGGCGCACGGGCAACCGCCGATTGAGCGGTCGGCTCATGAAGCCCCGCAATCCCTTTCGGTTGGGTCGATCCGGCCGCGGTCCCTTCACCCGGTTCGACCACGTGGGTCGGAGCCGTCGCCTGGCGTCGAACGGGTTGGTGCCGTCGTCGTCGGTCATGGTGCCATCGTCGTCTCACCGGCCATGGGGGGCGACGTGACCCCCGCGTCGCGTAGGGCGATGGTGGTTCGGAGCCGGAGCTCGCGGGCCACCTCGAACTGCCGACCGGGCAGGGTTCGGGCGATCAGTCGCAACAGCACGTAGCCCACTTCGATGGTCTCGACCCCGGCCACTACCGGATCGCCCAGGAGGAGGCCCTTCCACTGCTCCTCGCTGGCCATGGTGGCCAAGAGGTCGCGAATGATCGAGGTCACCTGCTCCAGGTCCTCGGTCACCGGGACAGGGACATCCACCACCGCCCGTGACCAATCCTTCGACAGGTTGGTGACCTGACGCAACGCGCTGTTGGGCACGACGATCAGTTCTCCTTGGGCCGTGCGCACCTTCGTCACCCGAAGGGTGAGCTCCTCGACTGTCCCGGTCACCCCCACGGTCTGGCCCGGCACCGACAGCCGGATGACGTCGCCGAAGGCGAACTGGTGCTCGGCAAACAGGAAGAACCCGGAGAGCACGTCCCCCACCACTTGCTGGGCGCCAAAGCCGATGGCCACGCCGGCCACCGTCGCCGGTGCCACCAGGGTGGTCAGCGGAATGCCCAGCTTCTCGATGCTGAGGATCCCAGCCACGAACCAGGTCAGGGCCACTGCCGCCCACTCGATGGCCTCGCTCACCACCCGTGAGCGCTTGACGCTCTCCGAGGCCGAGCCGCCGGCTTCGATCAGCTCGCGAATGTACGCATCGATCCCGGATCGGTGTCGGCCACCCAGCCAGTGCGCGAGCCGTACGAGCAGGCCTGCACCGAGCAGAATCACGACCACCGGCAACAGAGAGTCCCGCAACCAGTCGATGATGCTCTCGAAAATAGCATTCGATCCGACCGAGACGTCGGGCCGACCCATTGGCCGGTCAGGCCGCGAGCACCTCTAAGCTGACGGCCGGTCGCTTCGGGGGCGACGACCGCCTGGGGCCTGAGACACGGGGCCGGTTCGGCCTGAGCAGTGGGCCACGGTGGCCAGAAACGGCCACATCGGCCTGAGGGAAAGTGAGCACCTATGAGCAACCAGGTCACCAAGGACGAGCATCAGCTCCTGATCGGTGGGAAGTGGGTCGATGCCGGGGACGGAACCTACGACATCATCAATCCGGCTACCGAACAGGTGGTCGGGCAGGCACCCAACGCCTCGAAAGAGGATGCGATTGCGGCAGCAGCGGCGGCGGCCGAAGCCCTTCCGTCGTGGGCGGCCACACCGGTCGAGGAGCGGCTGAACTTGTTGAAGCAGGTGGCTCCGGCCATCCGAGCCAAGAACGACGAGCTGGTGGCGCTGGTCATCGCCGAGACGGGCGCCACCGCGTCGGTGGGCTCCCGCATGCAGGTGCCGGTCAGTTGCGATCGCTTCGACCGGTACTCACGCGACATCCGCCATGTGCAGGAGCGGTCACTGGTTCCCTTCGTCACCGGAGCGACGCCGCTGGCCCCCGGTGGGCTGGTCAGCGCGCTGGCCTATCGCCAGCCGGTCGGTGTGGTGGCCGCCATCGCCTCCTACAACTTCCCGCTCACCAACTTGGCCGGAAAGATCGCCCCGGCGTTGGCCATGGGCAATACGGTGGTGGTCAAGCCGGCGCCGCAGGACCCTCTGGCCATCGTGGAGCTGATGCGCATCCTGGACCAGGTCGGTTTTCCGCCCGGCGTGGTGAACCTGGTCAACTCGCAGGGACCGGGGCCGGCCTCGGTCCTGGCCGAGTCGCCCGACGTCGACATGGTCTCCTTCACCGGCTCGACCGCCGTGGGCCAGCGCATCGCCCAGGCGGGCGGGGCCACCATGAAGCGGCTGCTGCTCGAGCTGGGAGGCAAAGGGGCGGCGGTCGTCTTCGATGACGCCGACATCTCGGCCGCCATCACCGCCATCGGGTCGACCTGGGCCTTCCACTCGGGACAGATATGCACGGCCCCGACCCGAGCCGTCATCCACCGGAGCATCTTCGACCAGGTCGTCGAGAAGTTGTCGACCTTCGCCGGTGCGCTCAAGGTCGGGGACCCGCTCGAGCTCGACACCGTGGTGGGCCCGGTGATCTCCGGGCCCCAACAGCAGCGGATCTTCGACTACATCGGGACCGGCCGCAGTCAGGGCGAGGTCGTGGCCGGGGGGAACCGACCCGAGCACCTGCCCACCGGGTACTACGTGGAGCCGACGCTGATCACCGGGGGCAACGACATGACCGTCGCCCGCGAGGAGATCTTCGGCCCCGTCGTGGTGGCCATCCCCTTCGACGATGACGAGGAAGGCGTGGCCATCGCCAACGACAGCGAGTTCGGTCTCTACGACTACGTCTTCTCGGCCGACACGGCGCGTGCTCTCGAAGTGGCCAAGCGGCTCCGGGCCGGGCACGTCGGCATCAACACGGCCCAGCGGAACATGGAGGCACCCTTTGGCGGCTTCAAGATGAGCGGCGTGGGTCGGGACGGGGGAGACTACGGCCTCGAGGCCTACTCCGAGCTGCAGTCCATCGTCTGGGCCGGCTGACCGCCGACCGGGGAATTGGGCCGATCCGAGAGACCGGGAAGCCCACCAGTCGGAGCGCCCGGGGAGCCAGCTGGTCCCACGATCCCTTCGGGGATCACTAGAGTCCCGGCCATGACGGAACACGACGAACTCCAGTCCGAGGCGGACGCCATCCAGTGGTTCCATTCGATCGACCTCGGCAACGGGGTGGTCACCAAGGGACTGACCGAGCTCGCCCTCCGATCCGATCAGCTGCCCGAGTTCGAGGGTCGGTCGGTGCTCGATATCGGGGCATGGGACGGGTACTACTCCTTTCACGCCGAGCGCGCCGGGGCCACCAGGGTGGTCGCGCTCGACCACTACGCCTGGGGCTGCGACTTCGTGGCCCGTGGGGCCTACTGGAACGAGTGCATCGAAAAGGGCGTGCTGCCGGACCACAACCGGGACTTGACCGACTTCTGGCATGACGACCTTCCTGGTCGCCGCGGGTTCGAGTTCGCCCACAAGACCATCGGCAGCAAGGTCGAGCCGATCGTGGACGACTTCATGAAGATCGACCTCGAGGGGCTGGGCACCTTTGACGTGGTGCTCTACCTCGGCGTGCTCTACCACATCAAGGAACCGCTGACCGCTATGGAACGGCTACGAGCGGTGACCGGTGAGGTCGCCGTGATCGAAACCGAAGCGGTCCATCTCCACGGGTTCGACAACGAGAGCGCCCTGCAGTTCCACGCCGACAGCAGCGTCGGTGTCGACTTCGGCAACTGGTACGTGCCCACCATCGGCGCCATCAAGGCCCTGTGTCGCGCCGCCGGTTTCTCGCGCGTCGAAGTGTTCGTCGGTCCGCCCGCGCCTCCGGCCCCCGATCCGGTTTCGGCGCCTCGACCCCTCACCTTTGCCGAGCGCGTCGGTCGTCGCCTGGCTCCCCCGGCACCGCCCGCCCCGGCGCCGGCCACGTCGGCACCCACCCAGAACTATCGGGCTGTCGTTCACGCCTACGTCTGAGGGAGACGACTGCTCGGCTCCGATCCATCCGGTGACAGAAACCGGGGCCCACCAGGGATCGAGGGTGCCGGGGCCGCCTCGGGATCGACAGGGCAGAAACCCCTGACGAGTAGGGTAATGCTCCATGGTCAGCCGCCCGGTGCCACGCGCATTGACCCGCGCCCAACAGGCGCGGCGCCAACGGGTCGTCGACGCAGCCATGGCTCTGGGCCTCGAGGGCGGCTACGAGGCGGTCCAGATGCGCGACGTGGCCGCCCGGGCCGATGTGGCCATGGGCACCGTGTACCGCTACTTCACCAGCAAGGACCACTTGCTGGCTGCGGCCCTGGTCAGCTGGGTTGAACAGCTCGATGCCCGGCTGTCACAGCTCCCGGCCCAGGGAGACTCGCCGGCCCAGCGCGTGGTCGATGTCCTCGACCGGGCCCTGCGGGCGATGGCCCGCCAGCCCCAGTTGGTCAGCGCCGTGTTCGCGTCGCTCTCCTCCCCCGACCCGGCGGCCGTCGAGTGCCAACTGCAGATCACGGTGCTGATGGAGGGGATCATCACCCGGGCCATCGGCGAGCACCACCCCGAGAACCTGGGGGACCGGGCCCGGATCCTGGGCCACGTCTGGTACTCGGTGCTCGGGGGTTGGGTCAACGGTCGGATCGACATGGTTCGTGTCCACAACGAGTTGGTCGTCGCCGTGGGGCTTCTGCTTCCCGCCGGTCTCTACGCAGAGACGTAGAGACCGCCAGCCCTCCTGAACACCGCCCGCGGCGCCACCGCGCCTACAAGAGGGCGTCCGGCCGCCGCGCTAGCGTCGGGCAATGCCTTCGGCCATAGAGGTCACCGGACTGACCAAGCGGTTCAAGGATGTCGTGGCCGTCGACGACCTCAGCTTCGAGGTCGCAGCCGGGCGGGTGACCGGTTTCCTCGGGCCCAACGGCGCCGGCAAGACGACGACGCTGCGGATGTTGCTCGGGCTGGTGTCGGCCACGCAAGGGACAGCGACGTTCAAAGGCCAGGCCTATCGGGACCTGGAGAACCCGGTCCATCACGTGGGCTCGGTGCTCGAGGCCACCAGCTTCCATCCCGCCCGCCGGGCCCGCAGCCACCTCAAGGTGGTGGCCATGGCCACCGGCCTTCCCTATGCGCGGGTGGACGAGACACTCGCCCTGGTCGGGTTGACCGAGGTGGCCACCAAGCGGGTCGGCGGCTTCTCCATGGGCATGCGCCAGCGCCTCGAGCTGGCCACCGCCCTGCTCGGAGACCCCGAAGTCCTCATCCTCGACGAGCCCTCCAACGGACTCGACCCCCAGGGCATCCAGTGGTTGCGGACGTTCATCCGCCATCAAGCCTCGACGGGCCGGGCGGTGCTGGTCTCCTCACACCTGCTGTCCGAGATGGAAGAGACGGTTGACGACGTGGTCATCGTCTCCCACGGCAAGCTGGTCCTCCAGACCACCCTGGCCGACTTGCGGAACCGGGCCGGCACCGGGGGCGGCATGCGGGTGCAGACGCCCGAGGCCCAACGCCTGGTCGACGTGCTCACCGCCCAACAGGTTGCCGCCCGGTGGCCAGAGCCCGATGTCGTCATGATCGATGGCGCCTCCCCCGAGTGGCTCGGACCGGTGCTGGCCCAGAACCAGATCATCGTGTACGACCTCCGACGAGAGGGGGGCGGTCTGGAGGAGGTCTTCTTGAGTCTGACGTCCGGGTTCGAGGCCGTGCCCCAAGGGGTGCCCTCATGATCCGGCTGATCCGATCGGAGTGGCTGAAGCTGCGCACCACCTCGGTGCCCTGGCTCCTGCTCGGGCTGTCCATCCTGTTCACCGGCCTCGGCATCCTGCTCTCCTTCCTGAGCGGCAGCAGCCCGGGCGGGCGTCGGGCCCATGGCGGAGCGGCCTGGTTCACGCCCCACACTGTGGACCAACTGCGCAACCTGGCCGGCTCGGGCCTCGGTTTCGGCGACCTGTTCATCATGTTGCTGGGCGTGCTCTGCATCACCACCGAGTTCCGGCACAAGACGGTGACATCCACGTTCCTGGTCACCCCTCGCCGGGGACGCATGGTCGCCTCGAAGTTGATCACCGCCGCCATCCTCGGGGTGGTGCTGGCCGTGATCCTGCTCATCGTCACCGTGGCGGCCGGCTCGATCGTGCTGTCGGCCCGGCACGGCTCCCCCTCCGCGTTGATCCACCAACTACCGGCCGTCGCACCCGGGATGATCGGCGTGTTCGTCCTCTACGCCATCCTCGGTGTGGGTGTCGGCTCCTGGCTGACCAACCAGGTGGCCGCCCTCATCGCCACCCTCGGGTGGTTCCTCATCGGCGAGACCCTCATCGGCGCCCTGCTCAACGCCATACACGACGGGCTCTCCCGTTGGCTGCCCGGCGCGTCGGCCTCGGCCCTGGCCAACCACACCGGCCGCAACCTCGGCTCGGTGCTGCTGCCGTGGTGGGGCGGGGGCCTGATGATGCTGACCTACGGCCTGGTCTTCGCGGCCATCGGGTCGTTCGTGATGACCCGGCGAGATATCACCTGAGCCCCCAGGGTCGCCCGATACACCGCCGGACCGAGCGGTGCGGGCCCGGCCCCACCCACCACCGCTATCCCGCCCTTCTAAGCTCCGACGATGGCCGCAGAGGGCTTTCCCGACAACCGTCTTCCCGCTCACGGCGCTGCCGCCGACGAGGTACTCGCTGCCATGGAAGCGCTCCGGGCCGACGACCGCGACTGGCGGGGCGGCCGCGTGTTCAGCCTGGTCTACTCGGCCGGTGACGAGGTCCACGCCCTGCTCGAGCGGGCGGCGGCCGCCTACTCGGCCGAGAACGCCCTGAACACCATGGTGTTCCCCAGCCTGGGCTGGATGCAGCACGACATCGTGACCATCACCGCCGGCCTGTTGGGCGCCGATCGGGTCGCCGCCGGTGGGGCTGACATCCACGGCTACCTCACGTCCGGCGGCACCGAGTCGTTGCTGATGGCCACCAAGACCGCCCGCGACTGGGGACGCACCGAGCGGGTGACGACCAGACCCAACATGGTGCTGGCCACCAGCGCCCATGCCGCGTTCGAGAAGGCCTCGCACTACTTCGAGGTGGAGTCGCGGCGGATCCCGGTGGGACCGGACTTCCGGGCCGATGTCGACGCCATGGCCGACGCCATCGACGACGACACGGTGCTCGTGATCGGCTCGGCTCCGTCCTACCCCCAAGGCGTGATCGACCCCATCGTCGACCTGGCCGCGCTGGCCTCCGAGCGCGGGGTTCTCTGCCACGTGGATGCCTGCCTGGGCGGCTTCATCCTTCCGTTCCTGGGCGCGCTCGGACACGTGGACAAGCAGTGGGACTTCACCGTGCCCGGGGTCACGTCGATCTCGGCCGACCTGCACAAGTACGGGTACGGGTCCAAGGGGGTCTCCGTCGTCCTGTACCGAACGGCAGAGCTGGCCCGGCTCCAACCGTTCCTCACCACCAACTGGCTGGGCGGCCTCTACGGCTCCCCCTCGATGGCCGGGACCCGCCCCGCTGGTCCCATCGCCGCCGGCTGGGCCGTGCTCCATTTCCTGGGAGAAGACGGGTATCTCCGGTTGACCGAGGACACGTACCGGGCCGCTCGAGCCCTGCGCTCCGCCATCGAGGGCCTGCCCGGCCTGGCCGTGCGCGGCGACCCCGATGCGACGGTGCTGGCCTTCGGGGGCGACCGGCGCGGTGGCGATAGCGGGGCCGTCTCGATCGACACGTTCGCCCTGGGCGATGCCTTGGCCGATCGAGGCGGGTGGTTCTTCGATCGGCAGTCGCCGCCCGACAGCCTGCACGGCACCGTGCACGCCGGCCATGCCGCGGTCATGGACGAGTTGGTCGCCGACCTCACCGCCGTGGCCGGCGAGCTGGCCGCAAGTGGTGCGCGGGCGAGGGACCGGGCGACGACCTACGGAACCGTCGAGTGACGCTGGCCTACGGCCCCTGGATTGCCGCCGCCCGCACCGGTCCAGGGCCGACCAACCACGATCCGACCGAGCCCGTAGCTCGATAGAGTCATCTACCGCTCGCCGCAGGGAACCGGAGACGACACCACATGCAGACCCGATTGACCGAGATCCTCAATATCCAGCACCCGGTGATGCTGGCCGGTATGGGTGGGGTGTCCTATGCCCCTCTGGTCACGGCCGTCTCGGAAGCGGGCGGGTTCGGGTGCCTGGGTGCATCCACCATGAGCAGGGAACGCATGGTGGCCGAGATCGCCCAGGTGGCCCAGGCCACCGACAAGCCCTTCGGTGTCGACCTGCTCACGGCCATGCCCGGGGACCTGGTGGGACAAGTCGAGGACATCATCGAAGGCGGGGCCTCGGTCTTCGTCGCCGGTCTGGGCGTACCCAGCGACGTGGTGGAGCTGTGCCACGCCAGCGGTGTGCTCGTCATCAACATGTGCGGCAAGGTCGACCATGCCAAGCGAGCGGTGGACGCCGGCTGTGACATCGTCGTCGCCCAAGGCACCGAGGCCGGTGGGCACACCGGTCAGGTGGCGACCATGCCCCTCGTGCCCCAGGTGGTCGACGCGGTGGGCGACGCGGTCCCCGTGGTCGCCGCCGGCGGCATCTTCGACGGGCGCGGGCTGGCCGCGGCGCTCGCCCTCGGGGCCGATGGCGTGTGGGTCGGCACCCGGTTCATCGCCACCCCCGAAGCGCGGGCGGTGGGCGGCTACAAGGATGCGCTGATCCGGACGGCCGAGGACGGCACCACCATCAGCCGGGCCTTCTCGGGAAAGACCATGCGGGTGGTCCGAAACGACTACACCGCCTTCTTCGACGAGCACCCCGAGGAGCTCCAGAGGTTTCCCGGTCAGCTGGGCCGGGCCGCCCACGACGGGGCGTTCCACCTCGGCGGAGGCGAGAACACCGAGGGCATCGACCCGACCAAGGAGTGCTACCCGACCGGCCAGGGCGTGGGCGGCATCGGCACGCTGATCCCGGCGGCGGCGTTGGTGGAGTCGATCGTCACCCAGGCCGAGCGGGTGCTGGCCGGGGTGGCGCAGCTGGTGCCCAGTCACAACGGGGCGCGGTGACCGATCGGGTCAGCCCGGCTCGGCCAGCACCGATCGGTCGCCCTGGCGCAGGCCGGCGATGATCCGGCGATAGGTCCCGGCCGCGTCTCCTCCCATCGAGTCGGTGTCCAGCCACTGGGCGCCGGTGGGCCCGTGGTGCCGGTCCAGGCCGTACAGCCCGAACCTGGGCTGGTAGGACCCCCACTCGTAGTTGTCGACCAGCGACCAGTGCCAGTAACCGCCGACGGGCAGCCCGGCATCGATGGCGGCCAGCACCGCGGCGATGTTCTCACGGAGATATCGACTGCGGTCCCAACCATCGAGCCGCGGGTAGGAACGGGCGTTGCGCACCCGGTTGCACAGGCCGTTTTCCACCACCCACAGCGGGAGGTCCGGGGTCATGTCGTGTTGAGCGGCCAACCACGTGTGCAGTCCGGCCGGATCGGGGACGTCGTCCCACAGCTCTCGGGCCGGAGCCCACACCCTGCCTCCCGCGGTCATATGTCCAGGGGCCCGGACGTGGCGCGACGCCACCGGGTCGTAGTAGTCGAGGCCGACGACGTCGAGGGTGCGCTGGTGCTCGCTGCCATAGACCGCCTCCACCGCCCGTCCCGGTGAGCGGGGACGGATCCGTAACCCCAGTCCGGCCTCCGCCCGAGGCGAGCGCAACCCGTATGGGGACGTCGCTGCGCTGAGCTTGCGCAGCGCCTGCTCGCTCGGGATGGAGGTGGGATGGGCGGCGTAGTGGCGGGCCCGGCGGCTATCGAGCCAACGGTCGAGATCGGAGCGATCGATGCCCAGGCTCCGTGCCATCAGGATGTCGGTCAGAAGGGCATCGAACTCATAGAGGCTCACCGAGGAGTTGTTGGTGGTCACCACGGCGTCCGGCCTGGCCCGGTGGATGGCTGCGTACCCGAGAACGTGGGCGGCAAGCTGGTTGTCCATGGCCACCGCCGCGTCCCCGAAGGCCATACGCCGCCCCGGGGGGAAGATCCCGAGGATCCATGAACCCAGGCCCACGGCATTGATCTCGTTGAGCGTCACCCAGTGGCGACACTTGTCGGCCAGGGCGCCGAGCGCCACCGTCGCCCAGGCCACATAGCGCTCGGGGGAATCGGTGCGGAGCCAGAACTCCTCGCCCAACCAGGCCGGATGGGTGAAATGGAGCAGGGTGACCAGCGGTGCCATCCCCCGCTCGGTGCACCCATCGAGGATGCGGGCGTAGCCGGCCAGGGCGCTGTCGTCGATCTCCCCCTCACGCGGCTCGACCCGGGCCCACTCCAGCCCGAGGCGGAAGCTGTTGCACCCGAGGGCGGCCGCCCGGTCCAGGGCCTCTTCGGGATGGGCCCAGAAGTCGGCGGCGATCCCCGACGGCTCCACCCTGCCGATCTGCTCCCAGGTAAGCCAGTTGTTGGCCGGCTGCCCGGGCCCGTTGAACCCGCCTTCGATCTGGAATCCGGCAGTGGCCACGCCGAAGAGGAATCCTTCGGGTAACGGTCCGGTCGATGGCCCTGTGCTCGATGGCCCTGTGCTCGATGGCATCCGGCCAGCTTTTCAGTTCCGGGCCCGGCCCCGCCCGATTCTCGAGCCTGGTCGATGCGAGGGCCTGCGTCTGCTGCTCGGCATGGCCCGCCGCACAGGGGTGGGCTAGCTTCCCGCCTCGTGCGGACCCCGATGGAGACGACTCCGATCCCATGAGCGCAACAGAGCACGACGCCGACCGCATCCCCGTAGTCGTCGCCTCGGGACAGGCCATCGAGCGCACCGAGTTGGTGAACCCGGTCGACCTCATGGTCCGGGCCTGCGAGGCTGCGTTCGACCGCGTCCCCCAGCTCCGGGGTCGGGTCGATCGCTTGAGCGTCGTCAACGTCATGACCCGGGTGGGACCGGCTCCCGCCACCGAGGTGGCCCGCCGGACGGGCATGACCCCCGAGCGCTGCGAGGTCACCACCATCGGCGGCAACACCCCCCAATGGTTGGTCAACCGGGCGGCTTCGGACATCGCCGCCGGCGGGCTGTCGGTGACGGTGATCGCCGGGGCCGAGGCCATCCGCTCGCAGAGGGGGCGTCGAGCGGCAGGGCTGCCCCGAGACCAGGGCGGCGACCTCCCCGAGGACCCTGTGGTGGGCGACGATCAACCCGGTCTCGGACCGGGCGAGATGGCCATCGGCCTCATGGCGCCGGTCCACGTCTATCCCCTGTTCGAAAGCGTCGTGGCCGCCCGGGCCGGGCACTCCGCGGCCCGACACCGCCAGGTGATCGGCGACCTGTTTGCCCCGTTCACCTCGGTGGCCGCCCACCACCCGATGGCCTGGTTCCCCCAGGAGCGCTCGCCCGCCGACATCGCCACGCCGAGCCCCGACAACCGGATCGTGGCCGAGCCGTACACGAAGCTCATGACCGCGTTCTTGGGCTCCGACCAGGGCGCGGCCCTGGTGGTGTGCTCGCTGGCCGCGGCCCGGGAGGCAGGAGTCGAGGATCGGGCCGTCTTCGTCTGGTCAGGGGCGGAGGCCGTCGATGTGCGCTTCCCCACCGCTCGTCCCGACCCGGGGCGCTCGCCCGCCATCGCCGCCGCCGGCCGGGCCCTGTTCCACGCGGCATCACGAGGCGGCGGCCCATCGGTGGGGATCGACGACGTGGCCCTGATCGATCTCTACTCGTGTTTCCCCTCCGCCGTGGAGCTGGGCGCCGCCGCGCTGGGGCTGGCCACCGACGACGCCCGCGGCCTGACCGTCACCGGCGGCCTGCCCTACTTCGGCGGTCCCGGGAACAACTACACCACCCACTCCATCGCCACCCTCACCGACCTGCTCCGCGAGGGCGCAGGCGGGAGCGCCCCC
>DATMMO010000371.1:0-4257 GCA_035569695.1 Acidimicrobiales bacterium
TCAGGGTGCCAGTCATGGTACCTGTCTATCCGATTTCCACCCGGGCCCTCCCCATGCTCATCCGGGCACCGTGGTCAACATCGGGGCCCAGGGGCCGTCGTCGAGCTGAGCTGACTACTCGCCGGCGGGCGGGGGTCCTCCCGATGCCTGGTTGCTCGGAGATACCGCGGGGATGGAGAGCACCCCTGCCTGCCCCGGTACGACGGTCACCGTGTAGGTATCGGGCACGCGGTTGCCCAGATAGGCGTCATCGCCGGCGGACAGCACCAGCTTCAGCTCGTCTCCGGCGGCAAACTGATGAGCCATCCCGGGCAGGGTGATGGTCAGGGGTCCAGTGGTTGAGGCAACCCGAACCGGCGAGACCAGGGAGTCGACCAGCGTGCTCTGACCCGTCGGCGACACGTCGTAGAGCTTTCCGAAGATCACGGGGTCGGTGGCAGGGTCGATACCGGCAGGTACCGATGAGCTCAGCTGCACGGTGACCGTGGGCACGCCGACCACGTCCAGCGGGCTACGGAGCGGCGCCGAGAGAAAGGAGGTCGCCGTGCCCGGCGGGTCGGCGGGCGGGATATTGGAGAAGGGGGGCTGGTCTTGGACCGCGGAAGTCTCGGAATAGCTGGCCCCGATACCTCCGGGCGGGTTGACGAAGGTGGCCGATCCCGGGGCCACGTCGGCCGCGCTGGACACCAGGCCGCCGTTCCCCGACAAGTAGTAGGTCGACGAGGGTCCCGGCGGCCACGAGGAGGCCGAGCCGTACGCGGGTGCGGCACCCCCGGTGTAGCTGACCCAGGGTCGGAAGTACTGCACCGCGGCTCCGGTGGACACGTTCTGGTTTCGCAGCCACTTGTCGAAGAAGTCACCCACGAGGATGTTCTCGTAGCCATTGAAAGGGGCTGACGTGGTGAACTCCCCGGGGGCGGCGGTGAGGCCCGAGTGCCCCCAGCTCTGCAGCACGAGTTGCACGGGATCGCCGTTGTCGCGGAGCTCCTGGTAGTTGTCGACCGCCTCTTGGATGTTGAACAGTGAATCGTTCTCGCCCTGGGCCAGCAGGACCGGGAGATGCAGGCTCTTCCAGAAGGTGACCATGGAGTCGGAGCGGAGCAGATCGGTGGTGGCCCTGTCGGGGTAGCCCAGTGCCACCGTGGTCAAAAAGGCTTGGCAGATGGCGGGATCGAAGTCGGGACACGTCGTCGGCGTGCTACTGGTGCCCGGCGTGAACCCGGATATCCCGTCGCCAAAGAACAGGCTGGCCCACTCCCATTTGGTCACACCGGGCTCGTTGTCGGTCCGTACGTCGGCCGTGGAGTCGTTGGAAGGGGCGAGCGAGTAGGAGAGGTCGTTCCAGGTGATCACCGGGACGATGGCGTCCAGGCGAGGGTCGATCGAGGCGGTCGAGAACTGGACCCCCCCGCCGTAGGAGCCGCCCATCATGCCGATGCGCGGATCATCGGGACCATCCGAGGTCACGTAGGGGAGGGTGCCCATCCACGAGATGAGCTCCGATGCCGCCTTGCCGTCCCAGGCGGGGGAGTCCAGCTCGATCTGACAGCCCGACCTGCCGAAGCCGAGCCCGGAATAGGAAAGGGCCACGAATCCATCCGTTGCCGCGTTCTCGGCCAGGCCCAGTGTGGTGGCGTCGTTGTAGGACCCACCGAATCCATTGGTGACCATGACCGCCGGCTGAGGCGACGAGGCGGTCACCCCCGACGGCACCAGCAGCTCGCCCACGATCGAGCAGTGGGTGCCATTGCCCGGTCCGACCCCCACGGTGGCCTGCACCGAATAGGTGGCATATCCGGGGCCGGGCGACCCCGGCGCCAGGGAGACCGCGGCGGCAGGTGGAGCGGTGAAGGACCGGAGCGCGCTCGCTTTTGCGGCCAGCCACCCCGGGGTCGGGGAGGCTGATGGCACGGCGCCGGCTGAAACGGCGCCGCCGGAGAGGGCGCCACCGGAGAGGGCGCCGACGAGCACGACCACGGCGAAGGCTGCTGCCGCGGCCAGGAGACGGGGCGTGGGTGTAGGGCGGATTGGCCTCATCACCAGGGCAACTCCGCAGATCGGGGCATCTTGCGGGCTATTTCCACCGCATGGACGCTGCATCCCGTCACCGGTGACCGGTAGGAATGTGAGACCACAATTCCGGGTCGGAGCCCGGGCGACGCTCGGAGCACGCCGCCGACCCGTACGCTGGGTCCATGGGTTTCTATGGACACAGCGTCGGGCACAGCTCCTGGATCTTCTTGGTGGTCATCGCGGCCGGGATCGCGCTCAGGATGGTGTCCTCTCGCCGCCGGGGATCCACGGGGGTGCGCATGCGGACGCGCCCGGGCCCGCCGCCGGGCATGGCTTCCTTTCAGAATGATCCAGGCCCGTCCTCGCCGCCGGAACGCCCTCGGACCGGCCCCTCCTACACCGGGGTCCCGGCCGGTTGGATGACCGATCCCTCAGGGAAGCACGACGAGCGCTACTGGTCGGGGACAGCGTGGACCGAACACGTCATGAACGACGGAACTCCGGCGATCGACCCGCTGCCCAATCGTGCGGCACCGCAGGAAGAAGGCCCTTCGGGTCCGTCTGATAACCCACCTAAGTCCTCCAGCTCCGACGGGCAGTCGGACCCAACGGAGCGCCCCGAGGGTTAGCCCGGTTGGAGAGCTCGCCGGGCGGCGCTGATGTCTTGCCGGCCCAGCCCCTGGTCGACCGCCACGTGCCACTGCTGGGAGATGGCCGAGAGAACCGGCAGTGGAGGCTCGCCTGCTTCGGCGTTGCACAGGTCCACGTCCTTCAGGGCCCAAGCCAAGGGAAACTCGGGGTCGTAGTGGCCCGAGACCATCTTGGCCAGCTTGGCCATGCCCAGGCCGGAGGCGAGGGGGCCTCCCTCCAGCGCGGCGGTCAGCTCATCGTGTCCGATGCCCACCCGATCGGCCAGGGCCAAGGTCTCGGCCGCTCCCTCGACCAGGAAGGCCAACCACCCGTTGACCACCAATTTGAGCCGGCTCCCGGCCCCGGCCGGTCCCACCCATTGGGTCTTGCGCCCGAGGGCGGCAAAGACAGGGTCGACCACCGCCGGAGCCTCGTCGGGGCCCGAGGCCAGGACCAGTAACTGGGCCTGCTCGGCTGGCCCCTTGCTGCCTGATACCGGAGCGTCGACGAACAGCACGTCCGGACGGGCCGATTGCACGGCGGCGGCCAGATCGATCGTGGCCTGAATGCCGATCGTCCCCATCTGGGCCCAGAGCGCTCCGCGCGCCAGGGCCTCGAGCACGTGCCCGTCGATCATGACCGAGGTCACCGCGGCCGCGTCGGGAAGCATGGTGATGACGACGTCCGCCTCTCGCACGGCATCCTCGGCCCGTTCGGCTGAGGTGGCGCCCAACTCCACCAGGGGAGTGGCAGCCGACGCACTTCGGTTCCATACGGTGGTGGGAAATCCGGCGGCCACAACGTTGCGGGCCATGGCCGATCCCATGATGCCGAGACCGATCACTGCGACCCGGCGTTGTTGGTCTGACGATGTCACGGCTGCCTCCTCGGTTGGCGTGCGGGCCCACGGACAGGGCCCACATGTTGATGGTACCGAGCGAGGATTTCCAAGACGGTGGGTCGACGCCGTGGGTCGACATCATGGGTCGACCCAGTGAGCCGACCCAGTGGGCCGACACCGTGAGCGGACCCAGTGGGCCGACCCAGTGGGCCGACATGGCGTCGACCGGGTTTCCGTAGTCTGGGAGCGTGGTTGCTTCTCCGACGCGGATCCTGTTGATCTCGGGAAGCCTACGGGCCGGGTCGACCAACACGGCCCTGTTGCGCACGGCCCAAACCGTGGCTCCCACTGGCACGCTGGCCCTGATCTACGAGGGGATGGGCCGACTACCCCATTTCAATCCGGACGATGACGTCGCCCCCCTTCACCCTGCGGTCGCCGACCTCCGCATGCGGATCGCCGACGTGGACGCCCTGTTGTTCTCGACACCGGAGTACGCCGGGGCCCTTCCAGGGTCGTTCAAGAACCTTCTCGACTGGACCGTGGGGGGAGGCGAGACCTACGGCATGCCGGTGGCCTGGATCAATGCATCCGGGTCGCCGACGGCGGCGGCCGACGCCCATCGCTCGTTGCGCACGGTGCTCGGGTACACCGGAAGCGACATCATCGAGAAGGCATGCACGGACATTCCTGTGCCCCGCTCGGCTGTCGGTTCCGATGGGCTCATCGCCGACATGGTCATGCGCCAGCAGATGGCTGACGCCGTGGGCACC
>DATMMO010000372.1:0-2433 GCA_035569695.1 Acidimicrobiales bacterium
GACCAGGAACGACGTGTCCTGGGTGAAGGGCACCTGGGTGTAGATCGACGCTGCGCCCGGATCGGGCTCGGGGGTACGCGCCGCCGGCGTGAGCTGGGCGCAGGCCTCCACCACTGCGGCCAGATGGGCGGGCGTGGTCCCACAGCAGCCGCCGACCACGGAGACACCCAGTTCACTGACGAACTGGCGATGGAACTCGGCCAGCTGGTCCGGGGTGAGGTCGTAGTGCATGGCTCCGTCCACCACCGACGGAAGGCCGGCGTTGGGCAAACAGGTGACGGGTATGCCGGCGTGGCCGGTCAGATGGCGGAGGGGCTCGAACATCTCCGCCGGGCCGGTGGCGCAGTTGAGCCCGATGAGGTCCACGTCCATGGCCTCGAGGGCACACAACGCGGCGCCGATCTCCGTGCCCGGAAGCATCGTCCCGGTCAGCTCGATGGTCACCTGGGTCTGGATGGGTACCCGTCGGCCACTGGCGGCCATGGCCCGCCGGGCGCCATTGATCGCCGCTTTGGCCTGGAGCAGGTCGAACACCGTCTCGACCACCAGCAGGTCGACGCCCCCCTCCAAGAGGGCGCTGGCCTGCTCCTCGTAGGCGTCACGGAGATCGGCGTATCGGATCTGCCCGAGGGTGGGGAACTTGGTCCCCGGCCCGATGCTGCCCGCCACCCAGCGTGGGCGGTCCAGGGTGGAGAAGTCGTCGGCTGCGTCCCGGGCCAGTCGGGCGGCGGCCAGGTTGAGCTCGCGCACCCGGTCGGCCAGCCCGTACTCGGCCAGGACGGTGGAGAAAGCGCCGAAGGTGTCCGTCTCCACCACGTCGCAGCCGACCTCGAAGAACGACCGGTGGACCCGATCGACGGCGTCGGGCCGGGTGACCACCAGGAGCTCGTTGCAGCCCTCGAGCTCGGGGCCCCCGAAGTCGTCGGCGGTCAGGTTGGCCATTTGCAGGCTGGTGCCCATGGCACCGTCGAAGATCACCACGCGCTCGCCTACGGCGCGCAGGTAGCTTGATTCCGCGATGTGGTCGTCAGCCATGGCCACCCAGGCTACCGGGCGATGCCGGTCGACCTGCCCCTCGGGCCGTCTTGCGGTTCGGCTCGTGGTTCGGCTCGTGGTTCGGCTCGTGGTTGGCCTCGGACGATCGTCGCTTAGCATTCGACGGTGATGAGCACCCTCCACCCGGTCCGTGACCTGTCGAGCGCCCCATGGTGAGGATCTATACCAAGACGGGCGACGACGGCACCACCGGGCTGCTCTACGGCGGGCGGGTCCGCAAGGATTCCACCGCCATGCAGGTCAACGGAGCCGTGGACGAGGCCCAGGCCATGATGGGACTGGCCCGGTCCGAGGCGGTGCCCGACTCCGAGCTCGATGCCCTGCTCGTTCGCTTGGAACGGGATCTCTACGTGCTCATGGCCGAGGTGGCCACCGACGGGTCCAAGCGGGGCAAGCTCATTCCGGGGACGACGCTCGTCACCGAGGAGATGGTGTCCCAACTCGAGGTCCATATCGACGAGCTGATCGATCGCTTCGAGATGCCGTCCGAGTTCGTCGTGCCCGGAGCCAACCGCACCTCGGCGGCACTCGATGTGTCCCGCACGGTGGTGCGCCGGGCCGAGCGCCTGGTGGTGACCGACCCGGTGGAAGGGTCCCTGGTCGGGCGCTACCTCAACCGGCTGTCCGATCTCCTCTGGGCCATGGCCCGTTGGACCGAGGGCGAGGATCACCTTCTGGCCCGAGGCGACCGACCTCGGCGCCGGGGCGCTACCCGAACGGCGTCGGCCTCAGACGGACAGCCGGCAGACGGACAGCCGGCTCACGACGAAGATCAAGCAGAAGGGTGACCATGCTCCATATCGAGACCGCTCCGGCATCGGAGTTGGAGACAGGTTTGGCCGCGGTGGGCGTTCCCGTATTCGCCGGTACGGAAGGGCCGCAGGTGGCCCCCGATCTCCCCGAGTCTGTCGGAGGTGCCCAGCTGCCGACGGTGCTGGATGGGTCGTGGCTCAAACGCCAGGGATTCACCGGCAAGGTGGGCCAATCGGTGGTGCTGCAAAGCGAGCCGGGTACTCCGGCAACGGTGCTCCTGGGCTGGGGGACAGAGAATCGCTCCGCCGGTGACGAGGAGGTCGAAGCGATCAGGCGCGCCGCCGCCGCCTTCATCAGGGCCGCGGGCGAGGGTGGGGCGGGAGCGCTGGTCATCCCGACTGGGCTGGACCTTGATGGCGACGTGGTGGCGGCGGCGTTGGCCGAGGGCGCAGCGCTGGCCGCCTACCGGTTCTACGCCTATCGGACGGGGGAGCGTCACGCTCGACTCGAGCGCCTGGTCCTGGCCTTTTGTGGCGCCGCCCAGGCCGACGCGGTGGCCGAGGGGGCCCGGCGAGGGTCCGACCTGGCTTCGGCAGTTTCCTTCGCCCGCGACCTGGTGAATGA
>DATMMO010000373.1:0-4098 GCA_035569695.1 Acidimicrobiales bacterium
ACCGTCACCGGCGGGGGGACCTCTCAGGTGGATGCTTCAGTGAGGGGTGGGGACTTTTGCTGGCCAAAAACGGGGACTTCTGTGGCCACCAGCGGGGACCTCAGCTGGCCAAAACCGAGGACTTCTTCATGGCCACGGACAGCTCAGAAGTTCGGGCTGGGGTGCAAACCGATGATGAATGATGAGATTCTGCAGCGGGGGAGATAATTTCGCAGAGCGTTGATTGCTCCGGAAACGGTGAGAGGGGAAGCCATTCCACGATCCCGAGCTCCGTAACATCTCCGACGCTCGCAACCGGGGCACGATCTGGGTTCTCGACGGGCTCGATACCAAAACAAAAAGCCTTTGCAAGATCACAGCTTTGAACGCCGGCACCCAGTTTGCAGATGATCTGCTCAGGCGTGTGCTTCCGGTTCTTCACTATTGTGATCGTCCTTGCCCTAATTATGGCGACCGGATTCCCACAACGGGTGGATCAGATCAAGGGGATCAGACCAAGCCAGGCCAGGGAGGAATCGAGACGAATAGATTCGACCTCGATTTACCGCTCGAGCCAGATTGCTCGAGCTGGGCAAGCCTCGATGGCCTGTTCGACGGCAGCGAGATCTTCGTCGGCGATGTCCTCCTGCAAGAGGAGGATGATCGCATCGTCGTCACCCTGGTCGAAGACAGTCGGAGCTATTGTCACGCAGGTTCCGGCGCCGACGCACTTCTCTCGATCTGCAAAAATTCTAGAGGCCATTGGGCCCACTTCCTTGCGAATGGCAGTAACCGGACAATCAGAGGTGGATGTTCGGTGTCCACCCAAGATCTGTCATTGGAACTATATACTTAATCTCTCGCCTTGTCAAGCGGGCGCCCGGTAGTTGCGTACTGACGACAGGCGATGGGGAGCGTGGATCGGTACCGTATCGCGGCAACTTGCCGGCCTCGGCGGGTCATTTCATCCTCTTTTGGGTTGGTCGAGATGACAACCGGGCGACCGGTCGACATCCGTATCAACGTAGGTTAACGTATGCGAGAGCGCCAGCTATGGGATCGTCGAGTCGCAGGGATGGATCATCCAAAGATGCATAGCATTCGCTGCCGTTTCGAAGGTCAGGGAGCTTCGCTGATGCGAGGGTGGGGATCGTGAGGTCTCAGCCTGGACCGGCCATGCAGTCGACTCCGTTATGCATCGAGGGGTCTAGATCGATCTCTCATGTCGAATCACCGCCGGCCGTTAACTTCTTTTGAACAGGAGCGTCGTCATGGGTTCGAGAACTCGCGAGGTGGTAGCCCGGGGCCTTGCACTCCCAGAAGGTCCACGATGGCACGACGGGTGGCTCTGGTTCTCGGACATCCACGGTGCGAAGGTCCATCGGCTCGACGAGAGTGGGACGGTGGAGACGGTCGCCGATGTTCGTCGGCCGGAGGGGTTGGGATTTCTTCCTGACGGGTCTCTGTTGGTCGCCGATGAGTTCGTATTTCGCCGAATCTGGCCGTCCGGGTCGGAGAGCGAGGACACGATCGATCTACGGTCTGTCGTTGTCGATCACGCAGCGGACATGGTGATCGACGGGCAGGGGCGGGCATATGTCGGAGATCCCGCCCTGACCTTTGATCAGATCTTCGAACGAGGTGGAACGGATCCGGCGGGTCGCGTGGTACTCGTACCGCCGGATGGCCCCCCGCGGGTCGTGGCTGGGGGACTGATGGTGCCGAACGGCATTTGCATCATGCCGGACGGTGTGACGCTGGTAGTGGCCGAGTGTTTCGGCCCGATGTACTTAACGGCTTTCACCATCGCAGCCGACGGGTCACTTGGAGAGAGGCGGACGCTCGCGCAAATCGGCACTGGAGCGCCGGACGGAATTTGCTGCGACGCTGAGGGTGGCGTCTGGGTGGCGGTCCACCCGCGACGCGGGGCATTCCCGCACCCGTCGCCACCTGCAGTCTCGTCGTCTGGAAGCGAGTTCATCCGGATCCTCGATGGGAACATCGTTGATCGCATCGAAGTACCAGATCGTTGGCCGCTCGCGTGCGCACTTGGCGGTGGGGATAGGCGAACCCTCTACATGTGTACCGTTGAGCCGCCGCAGCCGGGCGATGCACGCTCAGTGAAGGAAAGCCACCTCGAGGAACGGAGCGGCCAGATCGACGCTGTCCGCGTGGATGTCCCGGGAGCTGGATGGCCATGAGGCTCGGACTTTGGTGAGCGCCGAGCAAGGTCGACTCACAGGCCCATGAGAGCAACCTCCGGAGAAGAGTATTTCGATGCGCTAGGGACCGAGATGAGCAGTCGAGACAAGCCTTCGGACACAGTTGGGCTGCCCACAGGGTTACGTGTTGTGGACACGACAAGTTCCTACGTAGGGTCGACGGCTGCGATGTACCTGGCAGACGCGCACGCTGGCGTCGACCACCGACCTTGAACACTAGCTCGCCGCCAGAGCTCGCTCGGGTACTTCACGACCGACGAGTTCGAGGCGCTATGGTCACCAGACAGTCCGGCCAGAACTTTCGTGCCCTGGATCACGAAACGGGATACAGGCCAAAGATGGTTCATTGACCAGGGCCCATGCACGGCGACCTGAGCTATCCGTTTGCACTTGTTAATCCCCTAGGTTGAGGCTGATGCGTTCTCGGCGCATCTCCGCCCGAAGGGCAGCGTAGGCAGCCCCACCGGCATCTTGGCGATCAGGGGCTTCCGCGACTAGAGCGGGAACCTGCTCTGCCAACTCGGCCACGGTCCATCGGCGGTCGAGCTCGAGCGCCTTGCCGATCGTCCAGCCCTGAAAGTGCCCGATGACCCCGCCCCGAACATGAAATACTTCGCCATTGATTGGACAGGTCTCGGTGGCTAAATATGCAACCAACGGGCTGATGTTTCCTGGGTGCCATGGATCGAAGACGTCAGGATCTGTTGGCGGTGTCATGTACTCGGCTACCGGCCGACCCGACCCCTCCCCGGCCATAGGGGTTCGGGCAGCTGGCGCGACTGCGTTGAAACGTATTCCGCGCTCGGCTACCTCCATTGCGCAGATGGCTGTCATTGCTGCCACACCAGCTTTGGCGGTCCCATAAGCAACCGTTCCCGGGTTGCCGAGCAATCCTGCCCCGGAAGTGGTATTGACCACGGAGGCCTTGACGGGGCTGGTCGACGGGTTCTCTCGGAGCCAATATTTCAGTGCGGCCTGGACCATGCAAAAAGTTCCCTTTAGGTTCACCCTGATCTGGTCGTCCCATTCCGCCTCGGTCATCTCGGTTAGCAAGCTTCGCGGTCCGATCCCGGCATTGTTGACGACGACGTGTAGTGATCCGTAAGCAGCGCATGCCGAGTCGACAAAATTCTGGGCACAATTGCTGTTGGCGACATCACCGGCTACTGCAATCGCACGTCCACCGGCGGCTTCTATCTCTTCTGCGAGCGAACGTGGTTCGTTCAGGTCTGCTGCCACAACCGATGCACCCTCACCGGCGAAGAGACGAGCATGCTCTCGGCCTATGCCGCTTCCAGCACCAGTAATTATTGCGACGCGACCGTCAAGCTTGCCCATACGAACGCATCTCCTTCTTTCTCGGACTCCGCTCCCCTCACAGGATTCGAGCAGGGTGCCTCTCACATAGCGCTGCACGCTGGGTTGTTGTTGCTGCATATGTCTGCGGTGGACAAATTCTGCTGCGATCGCACGTTGCATTGAGGGACTGACGCAGCAATCGCAAGTGACAAATTCCAAGCAGAAGCATTCCCCATCGTGTTTGGGCACAGATGGCCACTCTAAGAATCTAAACCCCACTATCCATCATGTCAAGTCGGGCGCCCGATAGGTAGACATCGGTCATGGAACTCTGTGCGCGGTATGCCCAATCCGTCCGGCTTACTGCCGCAGTCGTCAGCCGTTCGGCGACGGCCGTCGGTGCTGCGAGTGCGACATGCCTCAAGTGGGTTTTAGGTAGAGCATCGCGTTCAGAAGGCAAGATTCCGACATCGAGGTGGGATTGTGGAGCTCGGAGGAGATCATTGGTCGAGCCGTTGGTTGACGATCTGACTGCGCACACGTACCGTGGTGGACATCCGGGCGCCCGGTTGAATCGGGTTGTTGGTTGCGAGTAGAG
>DATMMO010000374.1:0-17761 GCA_035569695.1 Acidimicrobiales bacterium
GTCTCGGAGGACAGCTTCGGCCCGGTCTCGGACAACGCGGCGGGCATCGCCGAGATGTCGGGCGAGTTCACCGGTGAGGCCGAGCGCGTGATGGTGAGCCTTGACGCCGTGGGGAACACCACCAAGGCCATCACCAAGGGCGTCGCCATCGGCTCCGCCGTCATCGCCTCCGTTGCCCTCTTCGCCTCGTTCATTGAGACGATCGGCGACCAGCTGCCCAGCCTGCACGCCACCGGCGCCAAGTTGTTCTCGGTCATTCAGATCAACGTGGCCAATCCGACGACGTTCATCGGCCTCCTCATCGGCGGCTCCATCGCCTTCTTGTTCTCGTCCCTGGCCATCCGCGCCGTCGGCCGCTCGGCCGGCACCGTCGTCCTCGAGGTGCGGCGCCAATTCCGCGAGCACCCAGGCATCATGGACTACACGGAGAAGCCCGAGTACGGGCGGGTCATCAGCATCTGCACCGCCGCCGCCCAGCGCGAGCTGGCCACGCCGGCACTGCTGGCCATCCTCACCCCGGTCATCGTGGGGTTCGGCATCAACTACCTGGCCCTGGGGGCGTTCCTGGTCGGGGCCATCCTCACCGGGCAGCTGATGGCCAACTTCCTGTCCAACTCGGGTGGGGCGTGGGACAACGCCAAGAAGTACATCGAGGACGGCCACGAGGGTGGGAAGGGATCGGAAGCCCACAAGGCCGCGGTCATCGGCGACACCATCGGCGACCCGTTCAAGGACACCGCCGGCCCGGCCCTCAACCCCCTCATCAAGGTGATGAACCTGGTCTCGCTGCTCATCCTGCCCGCGGTGATCACCCTGCGCTCGAACACCGGGGCCCGCTTGGGCATCGCCGCCGCCGCGCTGGTCGTCCTGCTCATCGCCATCGCCTTCTCCAAGCGCAAGACCGAGGCCATGGACAGCGACCTGCCCCCCGCAGAGGTTTCCGCCCTGGATCAGGCGGCCACCGCCGCCGTGAGCGCGGCCCACGACTGAGCCCCTTCGGCAGGCATGCCGCAACCCCGGGGCCGGCGGGCCCGGGGTTGACAGCGGGAGACCGTGGCGTTCACCCTGTGTCGCGACAGCCATGGCACCCACCGACCTGACAGACGAGACCACCGTGCCCGAGGACGACGCCGCCCCGGCGTCGCCCAGGCCGACGACCAGGCGCGCCGGCACGCCGGGGAAACCCCTGGTCATCGTGGAATCCCCGGCCAAGGCCAAGACCATCGCCGGCCTTTTGGGCCCGGGGTACGTGGTCGAGTCGTCCATCGGCCACATCCGGGACCTGCCCCGCCGGGCCGACGAGGTCCCCGCCGCCTTCAAGGGCGAGGACTGGTCACGGCTGGGCGTGGACGTGGACAACGGCTTCAAGCCGCTGTACGTGATCTCCTCGGACAAGAAGTCCCAGGTGTCCAAGTTGAAGCAGCTGGTCAAGCAAGCCAGCGAGGTCTACCTGGCTTCGGACGAGGACCGCGAGGGCGAGTCCATCGCCTGGCACCTCCTCGAGGTGCTGGCCCCGACGGTGCCGGTGAAGCGGATGGTCTTCCACGAGATCACCCGGGCGGCCATCGAGCGGGCGGTCGACGAGTGGCGTGACCTCGATCGACGGCTGGTCGATGCCCAAGAGGCCCGGCGCATCCTCGACCGGCTCTACGGCTACGAGGTTTCCCCGGTGCTGTGGAAGAAGATCATGCCCCGCTTGTCGGCCGGCCGGGTCCAGAGCGTGGCCACCCGGATGGTGGTCGAGCGGGAACGGGCCCGGATGAAATTCCGCTCCGCCTCGTGGTGGGGCCTGGACGGCACGTTCGCCACCGAGGGATCCTCGTCGGAGTCCGCGCCGGCGTCCCTGGAGGCGTCGCTGGCGTCGGTGGACGGCACGCCGCTGGCCTCGGGACGGGACTTCTCCGAGCTGGGCCAGCTCACCTCGCCGGGCAGCGTCGTGGTGCTGAACGAGGCCGATGCCCGCGCCCTGGCCGCCGGTCTCGAGGACCAGCCCTTCGCCGTCACCTCGGTGACCGAGAAGCCGTTCCGGCGCTCGCCGGCCGCGCCGTTCATGACCTCGACGCTCCAGCAGGACGCCGGGCGCAAGTTGCGGTTCAGCTCGCAACGCACCATGCAGATCGCCCAGCGCCTCTACGAGGGGGGCTGGATCACGTACATGCGCACCGACTCCACCACCCTGTCCGATCAGGCGTTGACCGCGGCCCGATCACAGGCCGCCTCCCTGTACGGGGCCGACTACGTCCCCGCCCAGGTGCGCCGGTATGAGCGCAAGGTGAAGAACGCCCAGGAGGCTCACGAGGCCATTCGCCCGGCCGGGGAGTCGTTCCGGACCCCCGACGAGGCGTCGAGGTCGCTGTCCGGTGACGAGTACCGCCTCTACGACCTGATCTGGAAGCGCACCGTCGCCTCCCAGATGGCCGATGCCACCGGCACCAGCGCCCAGATCCGCTTGGCCGGCACGGCCACCGACGGCAGGGTGGCCGAGTTCTCGGCCAGCGGCACGGTCATCCGGTTCCCCGGGTTCCTCCGAGCCTATGTCGAGGGCGAGGACGATCCCGAGGCCGAGCTGGCCGACCGGGAGGTGCATCTGCCCCCGGTGTCCGAAGGCGATCCGTTGTCGGCCGAGTCCATCGAGGCCGGATCGCACGCCACCCAGCCGCCCGCTCGCTACACCGAGGCGTCGCTGGTCAAGGCCATGGAGGAACTGGGCGTGGGCCGTCCCTCCACCTACGCCAGCGTGATCGCCACCGTGCTCGACCGGGGATACGTGTGGAAGAAGGGGACGGCCCTGGTCCCGTCGTTCACCGCCTTTGCCGTGGTGGGCCTGCTCGAGCGCTACTTCAGCGACCTGGTCGACTACGGCTTCACCGCGTCGATGGAGGACGATCTGGACGCCATCGCCTCGGGTGCGGCCGAGGCTCTCCCGTGGTTGACCCGCTTCTACTTCGGGTCGGGCAACGGGCACGCCAACGGTGCGGCCACCGAGAACGGCGGCGGTGTGTCCCAGGTGGAGCGGATGGGGCTGAAGCACGAGGTGGCCACCTATCTGGGCGAGATCGACGCCCGGGAGATCAACTCGATTCCTCTGGGTACCGGCTCCGACGGCCAGGAGATCGTGGCCCGGGTGGGCCGGTACGGGCCCTACCTCCAGCGCGGGGAGGACCGGGTGTCCATCCCCGACGACCTGGCCCCTGACGAACTGACGCCGGAACGGGCCGAGTCCCTCCTCGAGGCCCCGTCCTCCGATCGGGTGCTGGGCCAGGATCCGGACACGGGACTGCCCATCCAGGTCCGGGCCGGGCGCTTCGGTCCCTACATCCAGGTGGGCGAGATGGTCGACGGCGGTCCCAAACCGAAGACGGCATCGCTGTTCGCGTCGATGTCCCCCGCCACCATCACCTTCGAGGAAGCCCTCGAGCTGTTGAAGATCCCCCGGGTCGTCGGGGTCGATCCGGCTACCGACGAGGAGATCGTGGCCTACAACGGCAAGTTCGGTCCCTATGTGAAAAAGGGAACGGACAGCCGCAGTCTGGTCAGCGAGCAGCAGATCCTCGATGTCACCGTGGACGAGGCCATGGCCTTGTTCGCCCAGCCCAAGGCCAGGCGGGGCCGGGCCGCGGCCGGGCCGCTCCGGAATATGGGCGCCGATCCCGATACCGGCGCCCCCATGGTGGTGAAGGACGGCCGGTTCGGGCCCTATGTGACCGACGGAACCACCAACGCCTCGTTGCGCAAGGGGGATGACGTCAGCGAGCTGACCGTGGAGCGGGCGGCGGAGCTGCTGGCCGAGCGTCGGGCCGCGGGGCCCTCGACGCGGAAGAAGGCCCCGGCCAAGAAGAAGGCGGCCACGAAGAAGGCCCCGGCCAAGAAGGCGGCGGCTCAGAAGGCCCCGGCCAAGAAGAAGGCGGCCACGAAAAAGGCCTCGGCCAAGAAGGCGCCGGCGAAAAAGGCCCCGGCCCACAAGGCGGCAGGAGCGGACAACGCGACCGGGGTGGCTCCGGACCCGACATGAGCACGACCAGGCGCGGTCGTCTCATCGCCCTCGAGGGGATCGACGGGTGCGGCAAGTCCACCCAGGCGGCGTTGTTAGCCGAACACCTCGGTGGCCGGCTCACCTTTGAGCCCGGGGCCACACCCCTGGGAACTGCCCTCCGCCAGCTCGTGTTGAACCCGACCCTGCCCGACGTGGACGCCCGGGCCGAGGCGTTGCTGATGGCCGCCGACCGGGCCCAGCACACCGCTGAGGTCATCGAGCCCCTCCTGGTCGAGGGGATATCGGTGGTCACCGACCGGTTTACCGGTTCGACGCTGGCCTACCAGGGCTTCGGCCGCGGGCTCGACTTGGGTGCGCTGGTGGCCCTCAACCGGTTGGCCACGGCCGGAACCTCACCCGACGTCAACGTCCTCATCGACGTGCCCGTCGAGTTGGCGCGGGCCCGGATGGAACCGGCTCGGGCCGACCGGCTCGAGCGATTGGGCCCGGCCTTCCAGGACCGGGTCCACGACGGGTACCGGGAGTTGGCCGGGTCCGATCCCGGGGCATGGGTCGTCGTCGACGGCACCGGGGATGTCGCCGTGGTGGCCGAGCGGGTTCGCCGGGCGGTCGCCGATCGGCTCGACCATGACTGAGGGCTCGATGGCCGACGGGACGGCCACCGGCATCCCCGCACCGTCGCTCTATGACGCGGTGGTCGGACAGCCCCGGGCGGTGGACCAGCTCAAGGCGGCGGCGTCCCGGCCGGTGCATGCCTACCTGTTCCACGGTCCGCCCGGGTCGGGGAAGCGGGCCGCGGCTCGGGCTTTTGCCGCCTCGCTGCTGTGCCCGAGGGGTGGATGCGGCGAGTGCAACGACTGCCGGCGGGCCCTGGCCGGCACCCATCCCGATCTGGTGGTCATCGAGCGGACCGGCGCCTCGCTCGACGTCGACGAGGCCCGGACCATCGTGTCCCGCGCCCAGCGCCGGCCCCTGGAGGCGAAGCGCCAGGTGCTTTTGGTCACCGATGTCCATCTGGCCGAAAAGGCGGCGCCGGCGCTGTTGAAGACGGTGGAGGAGCCCCCACCGACCACTGTGTTCGTGTTGTTGGCCGACGATCTCTCCGCCAGCCTGGCCACCATCGCCAGCCGCTGCGTGAAGGTGGCCTTCGATCCCGTCCCGGCCGAGGAGGTGGCCCACTGGCTGGTGGCTCATGGCGTGAACGAGGACGTGGCCCGCTCGGTGGCCGCCGTGTCCGGTGGGCGGCTCGATCGGGCCCGCCTGTTGGCCACCGACCCGGAGTTCGCCCACCGCCAGGAACAGTGGCGCACCGTCCCCGCCCGGCTCGACGGCACCGGGGCCGCCGCCGCCGTGGTGGCCTCGGAGCTGTTGGCCTCGGCCGAGGGAGCACTGGGGCCGCTGCAGGACCAACAGGCGGCCGAGCTGGCCACCTTGGCCGAACGGGCCGAGTCGGTGGGGGGACGGGGCGTTCCCGGACGCAAGGACATCGAGGACCGTCACCGCCGCGAGGCCCGTCGGTTCAGGACCGACGAGTTGCGGATGGGTCTGGCCACGCTGGCCGGTGCCTACCGGGACCGGTTGGTGGCCGGCAGCGATGGCCGGTCTGTCCCCGATGTTCGCCGTGCGGCCCTGGCCGTCGACGCCCTCGACCGGACGGCAGCAGCGCTGGCTCGGAATCCGAACGAGGCCCTCCTGCTGGAGTCGCTGATGGTCACGCTCTCCGGCATGGAGGCCCCATGATCGCCTCGCTGGGCGTCCGATAGCCTGTCGGGTCTTGCCTGGGTAGCTCAGTCGGTAGAGCAACGCACTCGTAATGCGTAGGTCAGGAGTTCGATTCTCCTCCCAGGCTCCAACCCACACCCCGGTGTGATCGACAGGCTCAGCCCGCCGCTACGAGGAATGCATTCTCGGTGTCTGGGACCCCTGCGTTGATGGTCCACCACTCCTCGCGGTCAGCCAACCACTGATACTGTCAAGGTCCGCCGACGAGCTGATCCGACCCAGGGCAGGCCGTCGAGCCAGGCAATGCAGGAGAAGTACGTGGCCGACCGCCCCAATGTGCTGGTGATCATGACCGACGAGGAGCGCTACCCGCCTCCCTACGAGGACGCGGGCACCCTGGCCTTCCGGGCCACCCAGCTGCCGGCGAGAGAGCGTCTCCGGGCCCGGAGCGTCGAGCTCCACCGCCACTATGCGGCGGCCACGGCCTGCGCACCGAGCCGCGCCTCGTTCTTCACCGGCCACTACCCCTCGTTGCACGGGGTCCGGGTCACCGACGGGATCGCCAAGGCGGCGGGGGATCCCGAGATCAGCTGGCTCGATCCCGACCAGGTCCCCACCATGGGCGACTGGTTCCGGGCTGCGGGCTACCGGACCCACTACCGGGGCAAGTGGCACATCTCTCACGCCGATCTCCCGGTCCTCGGGTCTCACACCGGACTGCGGACGAACGACGTCTCGGGCACGGTGACCACCGACGCCGTCGACGCCTACGGGGCAGCCGACCGGCTCGATCCCTTCGGGTTCGCCGGCTGGGTGGGCCGGGAGCCCCATGGCCCCGACCCGGCTGACAGCGGGTTCGTCAAGGACGGGCTGTACGGGGAACAGGTCACCGATCTCTTCGCCCGGCTCGAACATGAGGGCGACGACAGCCCCTGGCTGACCGTGGCCTCGTTCGTCAACCCCCACGACATCGCCTTCGCCGGGGGCGCGTGGCAGATATTCGGGTTTCCCCAGCCCGATGACACCGTGCCCGAGGTGGGACCCGCACCTTCGCAGGGCGACGGGTTCGACGGCCGGCCCACCGCGCAGCGGGAATTCCACCGGGTCTGGCCGAAGGCATTGTTCCCCCAGGTGGCCGACCTCGACTATCGCCGTCTCTATTACTGGCTGCACAAGCTGGTGGACCGGGTCATCGAACGGATCCTCGACGCCTTGGACGCATCTCGGTTCGCCCACGACACCGTGGTGCTGTTCACCTCGGACCACGGCGACCTGGTCGGAGCGCACGGGGGCATGGTGCAGAAATGGCACAACGCCTTCGACGAGGCCATCCGGGTCCCCCTGCTGGTGTCGGGGCCCGGGATCGAACCGGGGGGAGCGGGCATCGCCATCCCGACCAGCCATGTCGACGTCCTCCCCACCCTGTTGGGCCTGGCCCACCTTCGGCCCGAGGACCTCGCGCCCGTCGTGGCCGAGCGTCACGTCGAGACCCATGACCTGGTGGGCCGGGACCTCTCGGCCCTCATGAGCGGCAAGGGGGGGAGAGCCGACCTCAATGATCCCGTCTACTTCGTGACCGAAGACCAGGTCACCCGGGGCTCGCGCCAGCGCAGCTTCGTGACCGACGAGGTCTACGAAGCGGTACCGGAGCCGGCCAATGTGGAGTCGGTGATCGCCACCCTGCCCACCGGCGATGCCGGGACACCGGAGCTGTGGAAGTTGAGCCACTACTACGAGCGCCTCGACGAGTGGGATGCCGCCCATGGGCTGCCCGGTCCCGGACCCTTCGCCTCGGAGCCGGCCGAGGCCCAATGGGAGCTGTACAACCTGACCACCGACCCCGACGAACGCCACAACTTGGACCCGTCCGGGGCCACGGCGGGAGGCCTGGCCCGGCTGCTCGAGGCCCAGCGGGAGGCCAAGCGCAGGGTCCCCCGCCACCGCAACCCTGCTTGACAACCCTGCTTGACCACCACCGGGGCCGCGACGTCGAGAGTGTCACTGGGACTGTGTAGGGTGCAACCATGGCCGATCAGAAGGATTTCTCAGACCAGGCCATGCAGCACATGTCCGCGCTGTACACCGCCGCCCTGCGATTGACCCGGAATCCCTCCGATGCGGAGGATCTGGTCCAGGAGACGTACCTGAAGGCCTATCGCGCCTTCGCCAGCTTCGAGGCGGGAACGAACCTCCGGGCGTGGCTGTACAAGATCCTGACCAACACGTTCATCAATTCCTACCGGTCGGCCAAGCGGCGACCGGAGATCGCCGACGTGGACGACGTCGAGGATCTGTACATGTATCGCCGGCTGTCCGGCGATCAGCCCGCCGGCCTGGGCCGGAGCGCCGAGGACGAGGTGGTGGACCGGTTCACCGACACCGAGGTCAAAGAGGCCATCGAGGCGCTGCCCGAGGCGTTCCGCATCGCCGTCCTGCTGGCCGACGTCGAGGGCTTCTCCTACAAGGAGATCGCCGACATCACCGAGGTGCCCATCGGAACGGTCATGAGCCGCATCCACCGGGGAAGAAAGGCGCTCCAGAAGGCGTTGTTTGAATTTGGCGCCGCGAGAGGGCTCGTCGGTGTCACGGACGATGGCAGGTAGGGAGACCGTTCACAGTGGAGCAACACGGACCGAACAGTGAACCGGGCAAACCGGTCGGAGGGCCAGGCCTCGAGGGTCCGCCCGCCTCGGTCAACGGCTTCTTGGACTGCGACGAGACCATCGAGCGGCTGTACTTCTACCTCGATGGGGAGCTGACCGAGGAACGACGGGTCGAGATCCAGCGCCACCTGGACCTTTGTGGACCCTGTGTGCAGGCGTTCGGCTTCGAGACGGAGCTGCGCAAGGTGATCGCCAACCGCTGCAAGGACCACGTGCCCGACAGCCTCATCGACCGGGTGGCCGCCGCCCTCCTGGACGAGCAGCAGCGTCAGGCCAACTGAGGCCGCCTGACCACTGGGGAGGCCCCCATGCGACCGGGGCTCTCCCTAGACTGAGTCCATGGCCGATCTGAGCAGTATGGCGGTGGACTCCGCGCAACCAGGCGACAAAGCTGTCTCCACCGCCCCCGGTGCCGCCGTCTCCTGGGAGCTGGCCGAGCGGGTGGCCTCCTGGGTCGGCAATCGCAAGTCCCTTCCCGACGGCTACCGCCACGACGAGCTCCAGCGTGAGTTCGCCGACCTCACCGCCCAGGCCGAGGAACTGGTGGCGGCGTCGACCGGTCTCCGCTCACCGACCGGGTTGGCCCGGTCCCGCGTCACCGACCGGTCCGGTTGGGTCCACGTCAACATCGCCTCGTTCCAACGCCTGGTCGGTCCCCATCTCGACCGCCTCGACCCCACCTCCCGAATGGCCTCGTCCAACTCGTTGACCGCTCGGCTGGCCGGGCCCATGGCCGGAGCCGGGCGCGCCGTCACCGGGACCCAGATGGGGCTGGTCCTCGGATGGCTGTCGACCCGCGTGCTCGGTCAGTACGACCTGCTGCTCACCGAGGAGTCGGTCGAGGACCAGGACATCGTTTACTTCGTCGGGCCCAACATCGTGGCCCTGGAACAGCGCCACGGGTTCGAGCCCAAGGAATTCCGCTTGTGGCTGGCCCTCCACGAGGTGACCCACCGGTGCCAGTTCACCGCCATCCCCTGGATGCGCGATCACTTCTTGTCGTTGGTGAACCAGGGACTGGGCTCACTGGATCCCGACCCGTCCCGGTTCGCCGAGGCCCTCCGGCGGATGACCGAGGAGATCCGCGCCGGCCGGAACCCGTTGCGAGACTCGGGGGCACTCGGGCTGGTGGCCACACCCGAGCAGCTCGAGGGGCTCCACCGCATCCAAGCCCTGATGAGCCTGCTCGAGGGCCACGGCGACGTCACCATGGACCGAGCAGGGGCCGCGGCCATCCCCAGTGCCGCCCGCTTCAGCGAGGTGTTGCGCGAACGGCGCCAGCAGACTCGGGGCCCGGCCCGGCTGTTGCAGCAGCTGGTCGGGATGGAAGCGAAGCTGCGCCAGTACGAGGAGGGGGAGAAGTTCATCGCCGCCGTCGAGAGCTCGGGGGGCCCCGCCCTGTTGGACCGGGCCTGGCGGGGACCGGAATGGCTGCCCTCGCTGCGCGAGATCAGGAACCCGGCCGAATGGATCTCCCGTGTCGGCACCACTCCTGCCCTCTCCGGCTGAGCCCACCGGAGCGTCGCTCCTCGATCGCTGCCCCTTCCCGCCACCGGGCACCGCCCTGACCTGCGGCGTTTCCGGCGGCGCCGACTCCCTGGCGCTCTTGGTCCTGGCCACCGAGGCGGGCTGTCGGGTCACCGCCGTGCACGTCGACCACGGGCTCCGGCCCGGTTCGGCGGCCGAGGCCGACGTGGTGGCGCAGGCTGCGTCACGCTTCGGCGCCGCCTTCCAGTCGGTGCGGGTGGAGTTGGCCGACGGTCCCAACCTGGAAGCGAGGGCCCGGACCGCCCGTCAACGCGCCCTCGGACCCGACGCGGCCACCGGCCACACCGCCGACGATCAGGCCGAGACGGTGCTGGCCAACCTGCTGCGGGGGGCCGGCGTCCATGGGCTGTCGGGCATGCGGGCCGGTGCCCGCCACCCCATCTTGGGTCTGCGTCGGTCCGAGACGGTTGCCCTGTGCGGCCACCGGGGCCTCGAGCCGGTCGTCGACCCCTCGAATCAGGACCCGCGGTTCCTCCGCAACCGGATCCGCCACGAGCTCCTACCTCTGTGCTCGGCCCTGGCCGGGCGGGACCTGGTGCCGGTCCTGGCCCGCCAAGCCGAACTGCTGGCCGGGGATGCCGACCTGTTGGACGCGCTGTCCGAGCTGGTGGACCCGACCGACGGCCGGGCCGTAGCCGAGGCACCGGAATCGGTCGCCCGGCGAGCGGTGCGTTCCTGGCTCAGGGGAGACGCCGAGCACCCTCCCTCGTCGGCCGCGGTGGAACGGGTGCTGTCGGTGGCCCGCGGTGAGGCCAGGGCCACCGAGCTACCCGGTGGGCAGCGCGTCAGCCGGTCGGGCGGCCGGCTCAGCCTGGCCCCCGCCGTGGTTCCGGTACAGTCGCCCCGTGACCGCAGCCGGAAAGGGTAATCCGCACGGGCCGCGGTCGACGGCAGGTGGCGCTGCGGGCGTGGGCGACGTGGTGGTGTCCGAGGAGCAGCTGCGTACCCGGATCGCCGAGCTCGGGGCCGAGATCACCGCCGACTATGCCGACTGCCCGCCACCGCTGCTGGTCGGGGTGCTGAAGGGAGCGTTCATGTTCATGAGCGACCTGTCCCGGGCCATCGACCTCCCGGTGGACGTGGACTTCATGGCCGTCTCCTCCTACGGGAGCGCCACCAAGACCTCGGGCGTGGTCCGCATCGTGAAGGATCTCGACGTCGACCTGGTCGACCGCCACGTGTTGGTGGTGGAGGACATCGTCGACAGCGGCCTCACCCTCAACTACCTCCAGCGCTACCTGCTGGCCCGTCAGCCGGCGTCGTTGGAGGTCTGTGCCCTCCTGGTGAAGGACGGCCAGCAGCGCACGGCGGTCGACCTGCGTTATGTCGGGTTCCACATCCCGTCCGACTTCGTGGTGGGCTACGGGCTCGATGTGGACGAGCGGCTGCGCAACCTACCCGCCATCCATGCCTACGACGAATCGACCGAGGGGCGCTGAGGCCGGCTCATGAGTGTTGACACTGACCGGATCGAGCGGGCCATTGCCGAGGTGCTGGCCGCCATCGGCGAGGACCCCGAGCGCGACGGCCTGCGGGAGACACCCCACCGGGTGGCGCAGATGTACATCGAGCTGTTCGCCGGGCTCCATGAGGACCCGGCCAAGTACCTGACGGTGACCTTCGCCGCCGACCACGACGAGATGGTCATGGTCCGGGACATTCCCTTTGCCTCCCTCTGCGAGCACCACATGGTGCCGTTCATGGGTCGGGCCCACGTGGCCTACATCCCCGCCGACGACGGGCGCATCACCGGGCTGTCCAAGCTGGCCCGGCTGGTCGACGGGTACGCCAAACGGCTCCAGGTCCAAGAGCGCATGACCACCCAGATCGCCGACACCATCGAAGAGGTGCTCGGTCCCAAAGGCGTCCTGGTCGTGGTGGAGGCCGAGCACTTGTGCATGTCCATGCGTGGGGTGAAGAAGCCGGGCACCTTGACCATCACCTCCGCGGTGCGCGGCCTGTTCCGGACCGACTCGGCCACCCGGGCCGAGGCCATGCAGTTCGTACACGGTCGTTGAGCCCACGACCCGTCCGCAGCGATCCTTGCCACCCCTGCTCCGGCGACGGACCTCGCTTGGCTGGTTTACGCTACGAGGCGATGCTGACTCCCCTCCACCAGGAACGACCCCTGGTCATGGGCATCCTCAACGTGACTCCGGACTCCTTCTTCGACGGTGGAGAATGGTATGAGACCGATCGAGCCATCACCAGAGGCCATCACATGATCGCCGAGGGGGCCGACATCGTCGATGTGGGCGGCGAATCCTCCCGTCCCGGTGCCGAGCCGGTGGAGGAGCGCGAGGAGCTCCGGCGGGTGCTCCCGGTGATAGAGGCCCTGTCCGCCCACGTGCGCGTCTCCATCGACACCACCAAGGCCGACGTCGCCGCGGCCGCTGTCTCGGCCGGGGCCACCTTGGTCAATGACGTGTCGGCTGAACTATGGCCGGTGGCGGCCGAACGTGGGGTGGGCTGGGTGGCCATGCATCGCCAGGGCACCTCGGCGGACATGCAACGAAATCCGCGATATGCCAACGTCGTCGACGAGGTGTCGTCGTTCCTGGCCGAGCGGGCCGAGGTGGCCCGGGCTGCCGGCGTCAGCGAGGTGTGGATCGACCCGGGCATCGGCTTTGGCAAGAACGTCCAGCACAACCTGGCCCTGTTGGGTGCGGTGGGCGCGCTGTCCGACCTGGGGTACCCCCTGCTGGTGGGCACCAGCCGCAAGAGCTTTCTCGGCGTGATCTCACCGTTGCCCGATGGCACACCGGCGCCCGTCGACGACCGGGCCCCCGCCTCGTTGGCCACGGCCACCTGGGCCCTGGCCCAGGGCGCTTCCATGGTCAGGGTCCACGACGTGTCCGCCTCCGTGCAGGCGGCGATGCTCATCGGATCGAGTCGGGCGCCTGCGGACCACGGCGACCGGGTCGGAGCACCATGAAGGGAAAATGGGCGGCCGGGATCCCGCCCCGCAACTTCACGTGGGTGATCAAGGACCGCCTGGCCGTCAGCGAGCGTCCCGGTGGGTTCGCCCCCAACCACCGCAAGGTGCGCCGACAAGAGGAGATCATCTGGCTGCAGGTCCAGGGATTCACCAGCGTGGTCTCGCTGTTGCCCTCATCGCACAATCTCCAGGCCTACCAGGAGCAAGAGCTCCCGAGCATCCACTTTCCGCTGCCCCAATCGGGGGACACCCGGGCCGTGCAGCTCGATCTGTTCCGAGAGCTGCACACCCGCCTCACCGCCGGTGAGCGCCTCCTCGTGCATCAAGAGGAGCTGGGTGACCGGGTAATGGGCGTGGTGGCCGGGTACCTGCTGTGGTCGGGCCGCCTACCCAGCGGGCCCCAGGCGGTCACCGTGCTGGAGCACATGATCGGCCACCAGATGGGTCCCTCCGGCCGGGAGCTGGTGGCCGTGGCCGATCAGCTGGCGCCGGTGGCCGCCGACCCCGAGTCGGGCCCAGCCGGGAACTGAAGGGTGGCGACGGTCAGCGAGCCCCAGCCCTCCGACCGGATCGAGATCAGAGGGCTTCGGTTGCTCGGGACCCACGGGGTCCTGCCCGAGGAACGCACCCGCCCCCAGCCCTTCGAGGTCGACGCCGATCTGGTCGTGTCCATGGTCGCCGCCGGCTCCAGCGACGATCTGGCCGACACCGTCGACTACGCCGGCGTGGTCGATCGCATCGCCGCGGTGGTGGAAGGGGCCACCTCGTTCCTACTCTTGGAGGCGCTGGCCGCGGCCGTGGCCGACGAGGTGCTGGCCACCGATGGCCGGGTGCAGGCCGTGACCCTGTCGCTGCGCAAGCTGCAACCCCCCCTTCCCGCCGACCTGTCGACCGTGGGCGTGCGCATCACCCGGTCGAGATGACCTCGTCGCTGTCCGAGCCCTCCTCCACCCGGGCCTTCGTGGGCCTCGGCTCCAATCTGGGCGACCGGTGGGCCCACCTGCGCCGGGCCGTCGACCAGCTCCGCGGCGGTTCCGGGGTGCCGGTGACGGCGGTCTCGCCCGTCTACGAGACCGAACCGGTGGGCGGTCCCGAGGACCAGGGGCCCTACCTCAACCTGGTCGTGGAGCTGGCCCTACCCCCCCGGTTCGACGCCTACCGCCTCCTCACGGAGTGCCACCGGCTCGAGGCCTCGGCCGGTCGGGTGCGGACCGTCCGATGGGGTCCGCGCACGCTCGACGCCGACGTGTTGTGGATCGACGGCGTCACCCTCGACGACCCCGATCTGACCGTGCCCCACCCGCGGCTGTGGGAGCGGCGATTCGTGGTCGCCCCCCTGGCCGACCTGGCTCCTGACCTGGCCGGACCGGCCGAGTTGGAAACCTCTGGTGGAGACGTGGCCAACGTGGGTACACTCTGATCGTCCGAAAGTAGATTCTCCTCCGCGAACGGCACCCCATGGGGCCGGAACGTCGAAAGGGGTCTGGTGACCACAGTCCGTGTGATCGGTCCGGGAAGGGCTGGTCGATCGTTGATGGCCGCGTTGCGCGCCGTCGGGGGATACGAGGTGCTTGGCGCGCTCGGTCGAGGTGATGTCGTGAGCGGCGCCGCCGCCGGAGCCGACGTCGTCGTGATCGCCACCCCTGATGCTGCCGTGGCCGCCACCGCCGCTGCCATCGACCCCGTTGCCGCCACCGTGGTGCTGCACCTCTCGGGCTCGCTCGGGCTCGACGTCCTCGGGCGCCACCCCCGCCGGGGCGGGCTGCACCCGTTGGTCCCGCTCCCCGACTCCGAACGAGGGGCGGTGCGGTTGCGTTCCGGGGTCGGTTTCGCCGTGGCCGGCGATCCCGTGGCCCGGTCGTTGGCCCTGGCCCTCGGCGGTCAGGTGGTGGAGGTGGAGGACCGCTCCCGCGCCGCCTATCACGCCGCCGCCTCCATCGCCGCCAACCACGTGGTGGCGTTGCTGGGTCAGGTGGAACGGGTGGCCGGAGAGGCGGGACTTGGTCTGGACGTCTTTTCCGGCTTGGTCCGGGCTGCGGTGGACGATGCCCTGGCTCTCGGGCCCGCCGCCGCGCTGACTGGCCCCGCGGCCCGGGGTGATTGGGAGACGATCGCCCGTCATCGGGCCGTGCTGGCCGGCATGACCCAGGGTCGCTCCGAGCTCGATGCCTACGACGCCCTGGTGGACCAGGCCCGCCGTCTGGTCCCCGAACCCGCCCCCCGGGTCGAGACGGCCCCGGTGGTGGTGGCGCCCCGGGCCGTACCGGACGCAGCATGAGCACGGCATCGGTCATGGCCCCGACCGGCAGCGACGGTGGGCTCGACGACCGCCTCACCGTCCTCGACACCGTGGCCGAGTTCGGCGCCCAGCTCGAGGCGGCCCGGGCCGGCGGCCGCACCGTGGGCCTGGTGCCGACCATGGGTGCCCTCCACGACGGCCACCGCTCCCTGGTCGAGCGGGCCGCGGCCGAGTGCGACCTGGTCGCCGTCACCGTCTTCGTGAACCCGCTGCAGTTCGGCAATCCCGATGATCTCGACCACTACCCGCGAACCCTGGCCGCCGACAGCGCCATCGTGGCCGATGCCGGCGGGCACCTGCTCTTTGCTCCGGCTCTGACCGAGATGTATCCCGACTTCCCGACACCGGTCTGCACGTCGGTCGGGGTGGTCGGGGTGAGCGAGGCCTGGGAAGGGGCGTCGCGACCCGGGCACTTCGACGGCGTGTCCACGGTGGTGTCCAAGCTGTTCGCCATGGCCGGCCGGTGCCGGGCCTACTTCGGTGAGAAGGACTTCCAGCAACTGGCCGTGGTGCGCACCATGGCTCACGACCTTTCGTTCCCCGTCGAGGTCATCGGCTGCCCGACCGTGCGGGACCAGGACGGCCTGGCCCTGTCCAGTCGCAACGTCCGCCTTGGTCCCGAGGAGCGCCGGGCCGCGCTGGTGTTGCCCCGAGCCCTCGGCGCCGGTGCGGCCGCTATCGCCGCCGGGCAGCTGAGCGTTCCCGCCATCGAGGCGGAGATGGCGGGCCTGGTGGCCGAGGAGCCCCTGGTCGACCTGGACTACGCCGTCCTCGTCGATGCGGGGGACCTCACCCGGTCCGACTTGACCCGGACTGCCCGCCCGCAGAGGCTGCTCATCGCCGCCCAGGTCGGGCCGGTGCGCCTGATCGACAACCTTGATCCACGACAAGCTGTTCCGTCGCCATCATTTCGCATCACGAAAGGGACCAACTGACGATGCGTCGCCGCATGATGAAGTCAAAGATCCACCGGGCCACGGTCACCGATGCCAATTTGAACTACGTCGGTTCCATCAGCCTGGATCCGGAGCTGATGCGCCTGGCCGACATCCTGGAGTGGGAGCAGGTCACCGTGCTCGACATCGACAACGGGGCGCGGTTCGAGACCTATGCCATCGTGGGCGGCCCCGAGCAGGTATGCCTCAACGGGGCGGCCGCCCGCCTGGTCCACCCGGGCGACAAGGTCATCGTCATCACCTACGCCGACTACGAGACGGCCGAGCTCGAGCACTTCGAGCCCAGGATCGTCCACGTCGACGCGGCCAATCGGGTGATCGACGAGACGTCGGCCCGGCTGGACGCCGAGCTCGATCATCTGACCCAGGCTTGAGCGGAGCGGGCGTGGCATCCTCGCTCGCGCCCACCGTCACGCAGATCCCGAACGATGCCCAGCCCCTCGACGTACTGGTCCTGGGCAGCGGCGTGGCCGGCCTGTCGTCTGCCGTCCGGCTGGCCGGCTCGGGGGCCGGTGGGCTTCGGGTCGGGGTGCTGACCAAGGCCGAGCTGTGGCAGTCGGCCACCCGTTGGGCCCAGGGCGGGGTGGCCGCCGTGCTGGGGGGCGACGAGGACTCGACCGATCTGCATCTGGCCGACACGTTGGCCGCCGGGGCCGGGTTGTGCGACACCGAAGCGGTGCGGGTCCTGGTGGACGAGGGGCCGGGCCGGGTCAACGAGCTGATTGCCCTGGGGGCCGAGTTCGATCGGCAACCGGGCGGAGCGCTGGCCCTGGCCCGAGAGGGAGGCCACTCGATGGCCAGGGTGGTCCACGCCGGCGGCGCGGCCACCGGCGCCGAGGTGGAGCGGGCGCTGGTGGAGGCCACCCGGGAGAGTGCCACGGTGGTCCTGGAGCAGTGGTTCGCCCTGGACCTCCTGGTCGAAGGGGGACGGTGCCGGGGCGTGCGGGCGGTGTCCTCGAGCGGGCAGATCGCCGAGGTCCGCGCCACCCACACCGTCCTGGCCACCGGCGGAGCCGGCCAGCTGTTCGCGGTGACCACCAATCCCCCCGAGGCCACGGCCGACGGCCTGGCCATGGCCCTCCGGGCCGGTGTCCCGGTGGCTGATGTCGAGTTCATGCAGTTCCATCCCACCGCCCTGCACCACCCGGCCATGCCCCGGCCCCTCCTGTCCGAGGCCCTCCGGGGTCATGGCGCACTCCTCCGGGATGCCGAGGGCGAGCGGTTCGTGGACGAGCTGGCCCCCCGGGACGTGGTCAGCCGGGCCATGGCCGAGCGGATGCGGGAACAGGGCCGGCAGCACCTCTGGCTCGACGCCACCGGGCTGGAGGCCTTCAGTGCCCGGTTCCCCACCATCACCGCCTCCCTGACCGACATCGGGCTCGATCCGGCGTCCGACTGGCTGCCCATCGCCCCTGCCGCCCACTACCTCTCGGGCGGGGTGGTCACCGACCTCTCGGGGGCGACTGCGCTCCCCGGCTTGTGGGCGGCGGGCGAGGTGGCCTGCACCGGCGTGCACGGGGCCAACCGGCTGGCCTCCAACTCGCTGCTGGAGGGCATGGTGTTCGGGGCCCGGCTGGCCGAGTCCATTCTCGATGGCGGGGACGGTCCTTCGCCCACCGGCGTGATGCGCGCCCTCATGGA
>DATMMO010000375.1:0-2707 GCA_035569695.1 Acidimicrobiales bacterium
CGAATGGTGCTTCGGCCTCTTTCGCACCGATCCCGAAGCCGAGCGCCATCGCGGGCTCACCTACTTTCTGCTCGAGATGAGCTCGCCCGGCGTGACCGTTCGTCCCATCCCCCAGATCGACGGGGAGACCGGGTTCGCCGAGATCTTCTTCGAGGACGTTTTCGTTCCCGACGCCCAGGTGCTGGGCCAGGTGGGCCAGGGCTGGGGCGTGGCCATGGCCACCGCCGGCTCGGAGCGGGGGCTGAGCCTTCGCAGCCCGGCCCGCTACACCGAGGCGGCCGGTCGCCTGGTCGACCTGTACTCCGAGCGGTCGAGGACCGATCCGGCCGGCGCGGCCCGGGTCGCCGACGACGTGGCCCAAGCCTGGATGGACGCCGAGGCGTACCGACTGAACACGCTGTGGACCGCCACCCGCGTGCTGGAGGGCGGCTCGGTGGGGGCCGAGGCCAGCGCCAACAAGATCCACTGGTCGGAGACCGATCTGGCCATCCATCGCGCCGCCCTGGCCCTACTCGGGCCCGAAGCGGAGTTCCACGGCCCGTCGACGCCCAACCCCTGGCTCGACGGCTTCCTGTTCGCCATCTCCGGGACCATCTACGCCGGCACCAATGAGATCCAGCGGAACGTGGTGGCCGAACGGATGCTGGGACTGCCACGCGGCTAATCATGCAATTCTCCTTCACCGAACAACAGACCGACTTCCGTGACGCCGTGCGTCAGATGCTCGACCGGGAGTGCACGGCGGCCGATCTCCGCGCCGTGTTCGATGCCGCCGTCGGGCCCGATGGGGGGACCGGCACTGCCGCCGATGGGGAGGACTCGCCGTCGCCGGCGTCGGTGCGTACGCCTCGCTGGAAGGCGCTGGCCGAGATGGGAGTGGTCGGCCTCACCGTTCCCGAGCGGCACGGGGGACTGGGACTGACCGACCTCGATCTGGTCCTGCTGCTCGAAGAGGCCGGTCGGGCCGCCCTCCCCGAACCGCTGCTCGAGACCACGGCCCTGGCCGCACCGCTCCTGGCCCGAACGGGATTGGGGCCCGAGCACGGCACCGAGACCGGCGCGCTGTCCAGCCAATGGCTTCCCCTCATCGCCGCCGGGGAGGCCGCCGCCGCCATCGGGTTGTCGGGCCTGCCCGCGGTACCGGGCGCGGTGGGAGCCGACGTGTTCGTCCTGGAACACACGCCGCCCGAGGGCGGGACCGAGCTCCACGCCGTGCCGGCCGACGAGGTCGGCGTCACCCCCGTTGCCTCGCTCGATCCCACCCGTCGCCTGGGCACGGTGGCCTGGGCCCCGGCTCCCAACACACTGGTCGCCGCCGGATCTGACGCCCAGTCGGCGCTCGCCGTCCTGGCCGACCGGGCCGCGGTGGGGACTGCGGCCGAGCTGGTGGGGCTGGCCGATCGGATGATCACCATGGCGGCCGATTACGCCAAGGAGCGCAAGCAGTTCGGCCGCGCCATCGGCAGCTTCCAGGCGGTCAAGCACTTGTTGGCCGGAGCCCAGGTGCAGCTGGAGTTCGCCCGACCCGTGACCTACGCCGCAGCCTGGTCGCTGGCCCACCGCACACCCGACGCCAGTCGGCGGGCATCGATGGCCAAGGCGTACGCCGCCGAGGCCGCCACCGAGGCAGCCCGGGTCGCCCTGCAGGTCCACGGGGCCATTGGCTACACCTGGGAGTGCGACCTGCACCTGTTCCTCAAGCGGGCATGGGCATTGGCGCCGGCGTGGGGCGACGCCGCCGAGCACCGGAGTCGGGTGTTGGCATCGGTGGTCGCCGAGCGAGCCGAGCAGGCATAGCCGGCAGGCCGGGCCGACACGATTGGCTAGGGATGGGCGAAGGCGTAGATCCCGGCGTAGCCGTTCGACGGGGCCGGGAGGAAGGGACCGTTGACCACCACGGCCAGCGATCCGGTCGGGGCTGGCCCGGAGTCACCGTCGATGGTGGCGATCGCCCCATCGGGCCACCGCTGGACGACCAGTCCCACGTGGAACGACGTATCGGGGTTCTGGGGTCCGGTGCCGTAGAGCACGGCATCGCCGGGGAGCCCCCCGACCCACGCCGGCACCACACCCGTGTTGGCCGCGGCCCAGTCGTAGATGTCCCCGGTGAAGTCGTACGAGGGGATGGGCACCCCCGCTTGTTGCCAGACCCACGTGGCGAAGAGTGCGCACCACTCCTCGCACGGCCCGTAGGGGTTGCAGAAGTACCCGGAGTTGGGGTCGCTGCGCACCTGGCTGTTGGCCACGGCCACGACGGCCGAGGTCGTCGGCGTCGGGGCCGGGCTCGGGGGGTTGTTGAACCCGTACGACCACCCGTCCGGCTCGAGCAGCCAGTAGCCCTGGCCGTCGGGGCTGAAGGTGATGCCGGTCACCGGGGGTACGTCGTTGCCATCACCGCCGTAGCCGGAGCCCAGTGAGCCGTAGAACGGCGCGCTCCCGAATCCGAAGACGCCACCGTCCTCACCGACCAGCAGGTAGCCCCGTCCGTCCGGGGCCGCGGCCATGCCCACCATGGACGCGTTGAGCGTCTGACTTCCCATCGAGCCGTAGAAGGTGGCGTTCCCGAAGGTGAAGATCCCCCCATCGGCGGCCACCAGCCAGTAGCCCCCTCCGCTGGCGGTGGCGGCCATGCCCACGACGGGAGCATTGAGCGGCTCGCCTCCCATCGAGCCGTCGAACCGGGCATCACCGAAGGTGAAGATCCCCC
>DATMMO010000376.1:0-7124 GCA_035569695.1 Acidimicrobiales bacterium
GTACCACTCGGGGAGCGGTCCGGAGGACTGGCCCAGATAGACGGCCAGGGGAACCGCGTCCTGGCCGACGGGAGCGCCCGGCTCGGCCCCCAGGGCCTGAGCGGTCAGCTCCTCGTCGGTGAAGCCGGTGTCGGCCGTGGGGGTCTCCTGAGCCACTTCGTCTCTCCCATCGAACACGAGCGACCCCTTCATCGATCTCTCCGTCTGGCCCCAGGGTATCGGGCGGATCCCGTGTCCCACCCGTCGCTAACTCGTGCTGGTGAGCGTGGCGAACTGATCGAGGACGGCGATCGCATCCTCGGGCACGCTCACCATCATGGTGACGGCGGCGACTTCGACGTCGAACGAGAAGGTGAAGAAATCGCAGCACGCCTTCTCCTCTTGGGCCAGGAGGGCGAGGGCCCGGAGATCGGCCAGATCGGCGTGCAGCTCACAGGCCAAGCGGTCCGGTGCCACCCGCTCGGCGCCGATCACCGACCGGGCCAGGACGGCGCGCCACTGTTCGATCCTCGGCTCGACGGCATCCGGTCCCAGCGTGCAGGCGATGGGGGTCTCCACGCTCCGATTCTACGACTCCGGGACCTCCACCTCGGCCGGGTCCGGCGCTCAATTGCCGCTCTGGAGTTCGGTGCGGTCGCCGTCCTCCCCGTGGACGGGGGTGAGGGAGACCTGATAGCCGTCGATCTGGTCGATGCGCTGCACGGCGTCGATGTGCGCTCGGCCCATGCCGCGCCACTTGGACCGGGCCAAGCCCTTGGCCTCCTCGGGTCCGGCGGCGACCACGAACACCACTTCGTGGTCCTCTCCCATCCGACCCGGGGCGATCGGCCCACCGAGAAACACCGAGAACAAGTGCATGGCTGCAGGATATGGCCGCCGGGTGGTGGCCCTAGTCCCGGAATTTGGGGAGCACGTAGGTGCCCATCAGCTCGATGGTCTCCAGCACCGCCTCATGGGGGATCTTGTACGGGTTGACCAGGCAGAGCAACAGGTCGATGCCGGCGGCCTCGTACTTGCGGCACGCTTCGAGGCATTCGTCCGGCGTGCCCAGCACGCAGGCGTCGGTGGCGATCAGGTACTCGAGGCTGAGCAGGTCGAGCGAACCGTCGTCGGCGTGCGCCTTCATGTCCGCCGCGTAGGAGTAGGAACCGAGGGACTCCTGCCGTTCTGCCATCCAGTCGGTGACGGTGGCGATCTGCCGGGCACCGGTCTTCGGGTACCACTCGAAGGACTCCCGGGCCAGCTCGATGGCCCGGTCACGGTCTGGCGAGCACAGGGCCATGGTGAAGGTGGCGGCCGCGTCGTGCACGGTGGACCCCAGGGGGCTGGTGCACGCGGCCGAGGCGGCCCGATAGATGTCCACCTTCTTCTTGACCTCGTCGGGCGATACGCCCACGGCGAAGGAGCACAGACCCAAGCCCAGCTCGCCCACCTGGCGGTGGCCATCCTCACTGGTCGTCGCCCCCCAGATGGGCGGATGGGGCTGTTGGACGGGCTTGGGTTGTACCCGGCGCTTGGGCATCTGCCAGTACTTACCGGCGAACTCGTACTCGTCGTGGGTCCAACAGCCGACCACGTGCTCGATGGCCTCCCGCCACATCTCTCGGGTCTCCGCCGGATCGAGTCCGAACCCCTCCAGCTCGGCCCGGGTGGCCGACCGACCGGTTCCGAAGTCCACCCGCCCGTTGGAGATGAGATCGAGGACGGCGACCGACTCGGCCGTCCGTACCGGATGGTTGTAGGGCTTGGGCATCAACCGGACCCCGAACCCCAACCGGATCTGATCGGTCAACGCGGCGATGGCGCCGTAGAGCACCTCGGGGTTGGAGCAGTGGGAGTACTCCTTCAAGAAATGATGCTCCACCGTCCAGAAGGCATCCCATCCGGCCTTGTCACCCGCCACCGCCTCGGCCAATGTGTTCTGGTAGGCGATGAGCTCGCTGTCGGGCTCCCAGGGTTGGGGCACCGGGATCTCGTAGAACAAGGCGAATTTCATGAGTGGCGTCCTTTCGGCTTCGGCGGTGCTCCGGCGAGACCGGCCACCGCATAGGTTCGGACGAATCCCCGGACCGATTCCGGATCATCGGCGTTGAAGGTCACCGCCGGCAACACCGCGAACGACATGAGCAGGCGGACGATCCACTCGCCCACCTCGCGGTGGTCGAGGCCGGCGCGGATCTCGCCCCGCCCCTCGGCGTCGTCCAGGAACGGCAGCCAGAAGTCCACCCACTGGTCGGTCAAGCGCCGGCTGCTCGCGGTCATCAGGGTGGCCAGGAGCTGTTCGTCATCGGCCGGGAGCCGGCGAATGAGCATGCGTTCGCCGACGGACCCTCGGATGAAGACGGCGGCCTCGGCCACCTGGTCGGCCAGGGTGGCCCCGGCGCGCACCGCCTCTGCACTGCTGGCCACGAACTGGCCGGCGATGCGGGCCATGACCGCATCGACCAAGCTCGCCTTGTCGGTGAAATAGAAGTACACGGCTCCCCGGGACACGCCGGCCTGCGTGGCCACGTCGGTCATCGACGTGCGCCGAATGCCCAGCCGGGTGACGCACTGTTCGGCGGCGATCAGGATGCGCTCCTCGGTCGACGCCGGGAGGGTGGCGGCGGCATCGACCCTGCGCCATGCTTCGGTGACGTGTTCTTCCGCGCCTGGGGTCATGGTGTGCCCGTCCGTACGGCGAGGTCACGTTCCGTCAGGCCCCAGCCGGTCGTTCGATCATCCGATTTTGCCTCGTATATGCAATTGTACAGTATCTATCAGATGTAAAGATGGGGGCTCGAAACCAGCCTAGGAGAGAGCACGATGCGCGGTCTGAGGAACAAGGTAGTGATCGTCACCGGCGCCGCGTCGGGGATCGGGCGATCCTGTGCGCTGCGGTTGCTCGACGAGGGAGCCACGGTGGTGGGCGCGGACCTGGCCGACCGCGCTCCCGAGCCATCGGTGGGGGGATCGTGGTCGTTCCAGCACGTCGATGTCAGCGATGAGACGTCGGTGTCCGAGCTGGTGACGACCACGGTGGACCGGCTGGGACGGATCGACGGGATGGTGAACGCGGCCGGGGTCGCCGGGGGCGGGCCGGCGCACATGCTGACCCGGGACGACTGGGAACGGGTCATCTCGGTCAATCTCACTGGGACCTTTCTCATGGCCAAGCACGTCATCGGGCGCATGCTCCAGCAGCCGGCGGTGGGGGGATCCCGGGGGTCCGTCGTCACCCTGGCCAGCATCGAGGGGTTGGAGGGCACTGCCGGTGGCAGTGCCTACAGCGCATCGAAAGGCGGGGTCGTGCTGCTGACCAAGAACATGGCCATCGACTACGGAGGTCGGGGTATCCGGGTCAACGCCATCTGCCCGGGCTTCATCGAGACGCCGATGACCGAAGCCATCTTCGATGTTCCCGGCATGGAGGGCGCCCGAGCCGACCTCATCGAGGAGCACGCCCTCCGGCGCATGGGGCGTTCCGACGAGATCGCCGCGGTGGCCGCATTCCTGGTGTCCGACGACGCCTCGTTCGTGACCGGGACCGCGTTCCCAGTCGACGGCGGCTACACGGCCGGGCGCGATCACGGCATCACCGCCCTCTTGGGCCTTTCGGGTCCCGAGACCTAGTTCGTTCCCATTCCGACCAAGGGACGGGACCCCGGCATGAACCGGCTCAGGTCGCTGCCGCCTGCTGGCGGAGGACTTCGAGGGCCCGGTCGGCGTGGGAGTTGAACGAGAGCTCGGAGCGCACGACCTCGAGCACGCGCTGGTCGGTGCCGATGACGAACGTGGCCCGCTTGTTCTTGCCCAGGATGGTGACCGATCGCTTGACCCCGAACTGGTCGGCCACGGCTGAGTCGGAGTCGGACAACAGGGGATAGTCGAACTCGTGCTTGTCGGCGAACTGCTTCTGCTTCTCCACCGTGTCGGCGCTGATGCCCACCCGCTGGGCGCCGACGGCGTCGAATTCGGCCTTGAGGTCCCGGAAGTGACAGCTCTCCTTGGTGCAGCCGTAGGTCATGGCGGCCGGGTAGAAGAAGAGCACCACCGGCCCATCCTTGAGGAGCTGGCTGAGGCGCCGGGGCGTCCCGGTCTGGTCAGGAAGCTCGAAGTCGGCTACGGCATCGCCTTTGTCCATGAGATGAGCATAGGAGGCAGATCCAGCGCCAGGGCGGGGCTACCTGTCCTTGCCGTCCAGACCCGCCGTTATGGGTGGCATCACACCACTGAAAAAGTGATCTATTTCACAAGAAAGAGTGAAACTAATCACACGTGATAGTGATCTAATTCACAATAAGAGGAGGCCGCATGGAGCCCTTGCTCAGCGTTTACCCAGGCTGAGGCCGGGTATCCAATTTCCGTATAAAAGCGAAGGTGATTGGTGCCGACGCCCGGCGGCGGAATTGGTCATCTGCGACCAAGGGGGTCTCATGCCACCAGAATCAGCAGCTACGGCGCAGCTCGAGTATGGGGAAGAGCCGATGCCCGAAGAAGCGACCTGGCATCGGTCCGCCGACCCGGCCCCGCTGGGACTGGCCGCCTTCGCCATGACCACCTTCGCGCTGAGCTTGTCCAATGCCGACATCTGGGGCCCGGCGGCAGCCAGCGCCCTGGCTCTGGCCCTGGTCTACGGCGGGGGTGTGCAGCTGTTGGCCGGGATGTGGGAGTTCGTTCGCAAGAACACCTTTGGCGCGTTGGCGTTCTCTTCGTTCGGCGCGTTCTGGATCTCGTACTACGTCTTGGCCAAGTTCGTCCTGACCGGGGCGGGCGCGTCCCAGGCCCAGATCGCCGCCGGCACCTTCTTGTTGGGCTGGACGATCTTCACCTTCTACATGACGATCGCCTCGTTGCAAGTGAGCGGAGCGGTGGCCGCCGTGTTCGTCACCTTGACGGCGACCTTCATCCTCTTGACCATCGGCGCCTTCCAGGACAACATCACCATTACCAAGTGGGGCGGTTATATCGGTCTCGCCACTGCCTTCTTCGCCTGGTATGCGTCCTTTGCCGGGGTGGTGAACGAGACGTTCAAGAGGGTCCTCATCCCGACGTTGCCCCTGGTTCCCAAGCCGACGGCATCGGTGACCGCGGCGCCGGCTGCCGGAACGGCGCCTTCCTCTGGCGTGGGGGTCTGACACTGCGGTAGGGATGGGCGGTAGAACGCGAGGGTACCGACCGGGAGGGACGACGCATGAGTGCAGCTGAGCACGACGGGCGACAGGATCAGGGGCTTTCGGCCCTGCTGCACGAGGGGCGCCGATTCGAACCGCCCGAGGACTTCGTCGCTCACGCCAATGCCAAGCCCGGGGTCTACGACGAGGCCGATGCCGACCCGCTGGCCTGGTGGGAGGAACAGGCCCGGTCGCTGGAGTGGGCCGAGCCATGGACCCAGGTGCTCGACTGGCAGGTCCCCTTCGCCAAGTGGTTCGTCGGGGGCAAGCTGAACGCCTCGGTCAACTGCGTGGACCGCCACGTGGCCGCCGGGAGAGGCGACAAGGTCGCCTTCCACTGGGTGGGGGAACCCGAGGGTGATACCCGGGACATCACCTACGCCCAGCTGTTGGCCCTGGTGTGCCAGACCGCCAATGCCTTGGTGGAGCTGGGGGTGAAGGCCGGCGACCGGGTCTGCATCTACATGCCCATGATCCCCGAGGCGGTGGTGGCCATGTTGGCCTGCGCCCGCCTCGGTGCTCCGCACATGGTGACCTTCGGCGGGTTCTCGTCCGAGGCGTTGGCCAGTCGGATCCTCGATGGCGATGCCCGCATCGTCATCACCGCCGACGGCGGCTACCGGCGCGGCTCCCCGGCGGCGCTCAAGCCCAACGTCGACGAGGCGTTGCAGCAGTGCCCGGACGTGCGTTCGGTGGTGGTCGTCCGCCGCACCGGCCAGGAGGTGGACTGGGAGGAGGGACGGGACCTCTGGTGGCACGAGGTGGTCGACCGCCAGTCGAGCGAGCATGATCCCGAGGCCTTCGACGCCGAGCAGCCCCTCTACATCATGTACACCAGCGGGACCACGGCGAAGCCCAAGGGCATCCTCCACACCACCGGCGGCTACTTGACCCACGTCGCCACCACCCATCGGCTGGTGTTCGACGTGAAGCCGGAGACGGACATCTTTTGGACGGCGGCCGATATCGGCTGGGTGACCGGGCACAGCTACATCGTCTACGGACCGCTGGCCAACGGGGTCACGTCGATGATGTACGAGGGAACGCCCGACGCCGGCGGACGGGACCGATGGTGGAAGATCATCGAGGACCACAAGGTCACCATCCTCTATACCGCCCCCACCACCATTCGGACCTTCATGAAGTGGGGCGAGGAGCACCCCGCCGGCCATGACCTCTCGAGCCTGCGGTTGCTCGGTTCGGTGGGCGAGCCCATCAACCCCGAGGCCTGGATGTGGTACCGCAAGTTCATCGGGGGTGACCGGTGCCCGGTGGTCGACACCTGGTGGCAGACCGAGACGGGCGGGATCATGATCACGCCCCTGCCCGGGATCACCGGCACCAAGCCGGGCGCGGCCATGCGCCCCTTCCCCGGCATCAGCGCCGACGTCGTCGACGAGAGCGGGACGTCGGTGGGGAACGACGCCGGCGGCTACCTGGTGCTCGATCGGCCCTGGCCGGGGATGCTCCGGGGGATCTGGGGCGATCCCAAGCGCTACGAGGAGACCTACTGGTCCCGGTATCCCGGGCGCTACTTCGCCGGCGACGGCGCCAAGCGCGACGAGGATGGCGACCTGTGGTTGCTGGGTCGGGTCGACGACGTCATGAACATCTCGGGCCACCGCATCTCGACCACCGAGGTCGAGCATGCCCTGGTCGGCTTCCCCCGGGTGGCCGAAGCGGCCGTGGTCGGGGCCAGCGACCCGACGACGGGGCAAGCCATCGTGGCCTTCGTCACCGTGAAGGGTGAGGTGTCGGAGGCCGAGAACGAGGGGGGCGCCCTGGTCGCCGATCTCCGGGACCACGTGGCCAAGGCCATCGGGCCCATCGCCAAGCCCCGACAGATCATCCTGACCCCTGACCTACCCAAGACCAGGAGCGGGAAGATCATGCGCCGGTTGCTCCGGGACGTGGCCGAGAACCGGGAACTGGGTGACGTCACCACCCTGATGGACCCGACCGTCGTGAACG
>DATMMO010000377.1:0-11715 GCA_035569695.1 Acidimicrobiales bacterium
GGAACCGGCGAACCTGGGATCCGACCTCGACCACAGTGCCCAGGAACTCGTGGCCCACCGAGAAGCCGGAGCCCACGGGGATATCGCCGTCGTAGAAGTGCAGATCCGAGCCACAGATGGCGGTGGCGTCGACGGCCACCACCACCCCATCGGCATCGGGGGGAACGGCATCGGGGGCCTCGACCACCCGGACATGGTGTGGACCGTCGATCACGACCTGGCGCACGAATCCCCCCTCAACCTCGGTAGACACAATCCCAATCTTGTGTACTGTGACACATCGAGCGGGCGCACCGCGTCCGCGCCGAGAAAGGGCCCACGACATGCGCAATCCGCACGCAGGCGAGCCGTTCGACACCGCTGACGAGGACATCGCCGCCGCACTGGTGGACGTCAGCATCCCCACCCTGATGCTCTCGCTGGTCCACATGTCCGGGGACCCCGAGCTCATCCGCGGTCGGCTCAAGCCGGCCGGACTCTTTCTCAACGAGGTGCAGGGCTACATGTCCGAGGAGGACAAGGCGGAAGTCCGGAGCCTCGCCCTCGAGGTGATCGGTGACTACCGCGACCGCGGCTGCCCCGAACCCGAACCCATCTCTGCTGAGCTGCTGCACGAGATGATGACGTGGCTGGTCTGTGAGGACGTTCCGGCCGAGTACGTCCCCATGCTCATGGAGGAAATGGAGCTCGACGGGACCGACGCCCGGCGGGTCAGCGCCCCCGCCGATGCTGCCGCTCGCAATGCCTTCCCCGTCATCGTCATCGGGTGTGGGCAGTCAGGGTTGTTGGCCGGGATCCGGCTGCAAGAGGCCGGGATCCCGTTCACCATCGTGGAAAAGAACGCGGGGGTCGGCGGCACCTGGTGGGAGAACTCCTACCCTGGGGCCCGAGTCGACGTGGGCAACCACTTCTACTGCTACAGCTTCGAGCCCAGCCATGCCTGGACTGAGTTCTTCGCCCAGCAGCCTGAGCTCCAGTCGTACTTCGAGTCGGTGATGGCCGAGCACGGCATCGAGCCCCATGTGCGCTGGGAGACCGAGGTCCTCAGTGCCCGCTGGGACGATGATGCGGGCACGTGGTCGGTCCGGGTCCGGGAAAAGGGTGGGGCAGAGACCACGCTGGTGGCCCGAGCGGTCATCTCCGCGGTGGGCCAGCTCAACCGGCCCCACATCCCGGAGATCCCCGGACAGGAGCGCTTCGCCGGGCCCGCGTTCCATTCGGCCCGCTGGGACCACTCGGCCGATATCGCCGGGAAGCGGGTGGCCATGATCGGGGCGGGGGCGAGCGGCTTTCAGATCGCCCCGACCATCGCTGCCGACGTCGGGCATCTGACCGTCTTCCAGCGGACGGCGCAATGGATGTTCCCCAATCCCAACTACCACGAGTCGGTGGGACCCGGCGTGCGCTGGGCCCTTCGGTACCTTCCCTTCTACGGACGCTGGTACCGGTTCCTGCTGTTCTGGCCGGGGTGCGACAAGGGGCTGGCTGCAGCCCGGGTCGATCCTGACTACCCCGAGCCCCAGCGGGCGGTCAGCGCGTCCAACGAGGTCACCCGCCAGATATTCACCGAATGGATCACCAGCCAGGTGGGCGACGATCCCGATCTCATCGGCAAGGTCGTCCCCGACTACCCGGCCACGGGAAAGCGCACGCTCCAGGACAACGGCAGCTGGCTGAGGACGTTGACCCGCGACAATGTCGAGCTCGTTCGCACCGGCATCGACCACATCGAGGCCGATGCCGTCGTCACCGTCGACGGTGAGCGGCATCCCGCCGATGTCATCGTCTACGCCACCGGCTTCCATGCCAACCGGGTGCTGTGGCCCATGGAGATAACCGGACGCGATGGAGTTGACCTCCGTTCGCTGTGGGGCGAACGTCCGGCGGCCTATCTGGGCATGACCGTGCCCGGGTTCCCCAACCTGTTCTGCATGTACGGGCCGGGGACCAACCTGGCCCACGGTGGCAGCCTCATCTTCCACTCCGAATGCCAGATGCGGTACATCACCCGGTGCCTGGAGGAGCTCATCGACGGTGGCCATCGCTCCATGGAGCCCCTCCCGGAGAAGTACACGGACTGGCACGAGCGATCCCAGCGGGAGATCAAGACCCTGGTGTGGTCACAGCCGTCGGTGAAGCACTCCTTCTTCAAGAACGCCTACGGCGAGATCCACGTCCTGAGCCCCTGGCGCCTGGTCGACTATTGGAGCTGGACGAAGGAACCCGACCTCGGCGACTTCGTCGTGCGGTGAGCGCGCCGACCGTTGCCCCTCCCAGCGGGACGCGGGACCGGTTGCTCGACGCCACCGAGCGGTGCCTCCGGTCGTCAGGCATCCGACGGACGACGGTGATCGCCGTCGCCCAGGAGGCGGGCGTATCCCGAGCCTGGCTCTACCGGCACTTCCCCAACAAGGCGTCGCTCGTGGTCGCCGCGCTGGCCCGCACCGACGAGACCTTCTGGTCCAATGCCCATGCCCGGGTGACCGCAGCCCGGGGCATCACCGGTCAGGTGGCCGAGGCCGTCCTGCTGTCCCGGGAGCACCAACCCCGAGCCCTGCCGCTCCAGCTGCGGGCCGAGGAGCCCGAGGCCTTCGGCGAGATCGTCGGGACCGGTCTGCGGGAGATGATGCCGGGCTTGGCCATCTTCTGGCACCCCTACCTGGAAGCCGCACGCGTTGCCGGCGAGGTACGGGCCGACCTCGACATCGGGCGAGCGGCCGAGTGGGTCATGCGGATGGTTCTGTCGCTCATCACCGTCCCCGGGGACGCGGTCGACGCCGACGATCCGGCCAGTATCCGCTCGTTCGTGGACGAGTTCCTCATGACCGGTCTGCGATAGAAGCAGCAGGCCAATGGACTATGCCAGAGTGCTCAATCCTGAGGATTTCTCAGGTACTGACTTGGTACGGACCCTGTCCCGCGGCAAGCTTCTGCGATGGCTGAGAGCGTACGCCCCTCGTCGTTTACGGCCCGGGGGGCCCTCAGGGTTCCCGAGATCACGGCCTACTTCTGGATCATCAAGGCTCTGTCCACCGCCATGGGCGAGTCGACGTCGGACTATCTCGTGCACCGATTGAACCCGGTTCCCGCCGTGTTCCTGGGCTTCGTCGGCTTCGTGGTCGCGCTGTTATTGCAGTTTTGGATGCGGCGCTATATGGCCTGGACCTACTGGTTCGCCGTCGTCATGGTCGGCGTCTTCGGGACCATGGCGGCTGACGTGCTCCACGTCGGACTCGGTGTCCCCTACATCGCCTCCGCCCCTCTGTTTGCGGTGGTCCTGGTGGCCGTCTTCGCGATATGGCAGAGGACCGAGGGAACGCTCTCCATCCACTCGGTCGACTCCCCGCGGCGAGAGCTGTTCTACTGGGCCGCGGTTGTAGCCACCTTCGCCCTCGGCACGGCCGTCGGCGACCTGGTCGCCATAACCTTCCACCTGGGCTACGGCTACTCGATCGTCTTGTTCGCGGTCATCATCGCCATCCCCGCAGTCGGCTACCGGCGCTTCGGGTGGAATCCGATCTTGGCCTTTTGGTTCGCATATGTCGTCACCCGACCGCTCGGTGCCTCCTTTGCCGATTGGATGGGCAAGCCCACCATCCTCGGCGGCCTCGGTTGGGGCAGCGGACGGGTCAGCCTGGTCCTCACTGCGCTCATCGTCTGTCTCGTCGGCTACCTTGCCGTCACTCGCAAGGACGTCCAGAGGCCTCGAGCCCACGCGCGCCACACTGAGAGACCGATGGGCAGAGGCCTGTAACCGCATCATCGTTTCTGTACGTCCAGTCGGACCGTCAGCTAGTGACTAGATTCCATTGAGCCGACGGCACCAAGGCCGGGGTGGTCAATCTCGGGACGGCTGAACTGTCGATGTTCGGACCGTTCAAGGGAGAAACGCCGACCAAAGCGGAAACCTAGGGACGAACATGCCAACCGCCGCTAATCATGAACAGGGGAATCAACCCGATCCATCACGGTGGCTCCTGCTTGCGTACCGGATACCGAGTGAGCCGACGCGACTGCGAGCTGGCGTATGGCGAAAGCTGAAGGGTCTCGGCTCGATTTACCTCCAGAACTCGTCGGCGGCACTTCCTGCCTCAGCGCAAGCTGAGCGGTCCCTTCGCTCGATCCGAGCCGAGATCGGCGAGATGGGGGGTGTGGCCTATCTGTTCGATGCAACCTTGCTTGCCGGACAGTCGCAGCTCGTCTCAGACTTCAATGCTGCTCGTGACAATGAGTACGAGGAGATCGTCGACCGGTGCGAGGACTTCCTCCGGCAAGTGAGCAAGGAGTACGACGAGAACCATTTCACGTACGCCGAGCTCGAGGAAAACGACGTGGATCTGGTGAAGCTGAAGGGATGGATCGAACGCATCAGGGGACGTGACGTGTTCGGTGCAGCAGGCCTAGAGGCAACGATCGAGGCGTTCGAACGTTGTGAAAAGTCGTTGGAGGATTACGCGGCCAGGGTCTACACAGAGGAGGGGGAGGGACCTCTCAGTAGCTAGCTGCGCTCGCCCGAGCGGAAACGAGTCGCGCTTGGTGCGCCTTGCGCCACCGTCCGGTGTCGGCGTTGAAAATGACACAAGCAGTTCATCCTCGGTTCAATTGTTGTTGTCATCCAGATAACCATCGTCTCGTACGGTCGCTAACAGTCGTTACTGCCAAGAGGTAACGAGCGATCGGAGCCGTACATGTCTGCACCACTTGACAGAAGAGTCCGTGGAAAGCGATTCGCTGGCCCTGGCGTGGTCCGCAAGTCCCGGAGGTGGCTGGCATCGGCGTTGGCAATCACCGGATTGTCTGTGGGGCTTGCCGCATCCGGGTCCAGCGCCACCGCCGCTTCTCCGGCGTCGGAAGCGGCGAGCACCAAAGTACCCCTCGTCGTCTACGCCGCCGAGGGCTACGACTCGGCCATGACGGCGGCGTTCCAGAAGGCCACCGGGATACCGACCACCCTCTACGACGATCACACCGGGATCGTCATCGCAAAGATCGAGGCCGAGCGGTCGAATCCACAGTGGGGGCTGGTGTGGCTGGACGGGGACCAAGCGCTCTACACGATGAACCAGCAAGGGCAACTCCTTCGCGGCTGGCAGCCGACCGCCTCCTACACCACTCAAGGTCAAGCGTTCGTGCCCGCGGACCACAGCTACCTCCCTACGGGGTTCACGGTCGCCGGGGCGATCTTCTACAACTCAAACCAAGTATCGGCTCCACCTCGCACCTGGCAAGACCTGCTTAGCTCACGCTTCAGTGGCAAGGTCGGCATCCTCAACCCGGCCATCGACGGTCCGGCCTACCCGGTCTATGCCGGCATGATGCAGCAACTTGGTGGCGTAAGCCAAGGTCAGCGCTTCATCACGCAAATGAAGGCCAACGGCGCCCAGCTGTTCACCGACCCTCACGTCGAGCTGGCTGCTCTCGAGAACGGCCAGATCAACGTCATGATCGCCCAGAGCGCCTACGGGATCGGAGCGGCGGAGAAGTCGCCCAACATCAAGGGCGTCTACCCCCGGTACGTCACGCCTGTCCCGAGCGTCATCGGGATCGACCGGAAGGTGTCGGCGGCCGAACAGGCGGAGGCCAAGAAGTTCGTCGCCTTCGTGCTCAGTCCGGCTGGCCAACAGGTGATGAAGTCGGGTGACCCGACGGGTGACTCCCTGTACTGGCCGGTTCTGAACGGCGAAGTGTCACGTCCTCAGCTCCCTCCGCTGGCGTCGACCCCGATCAAGGCGCTCAGCCCGTCGGTCTGGGGACCCCGCGAGCAGACAGTGAACAGCTGGTTCTCGGCGAACATCGCCCTGTAGTGCGCACGATGTTGCTCCATCCGCCGAGGGTCGACCCGACCGGTCCAGGACTGGCGTGAGGCCCTTTCGATCCTCAGGCGGAGTCGTCGTCGAGACCGTGAGTGCCGCGCCGGCGGCGGATGCCGCGCCGGCGCCGGGGCGACTCGGCGCGTGGAGCGCGTCGCATCGATGGCGACAGTGGATCGCCGCTACCGGCCTCGGCGGGGGCGCGTTCATTCTGCTGCTCTTTCCCTTGGGCTGTTTTCTGTTGCTGGCCTTCTCCCCGCGGCTCTTCCACCAGGGCACCCAATGGCTCAGCCTTTCGAGCTTCTCGGGAGCATTCACGAGCTCAGCGCTCCAGGGGTTGATGAACACGGGTCTGGTCGGTGTGGGCGCAGCCCTACTTGCCGTGGGAATCGCCCTCCCCATGACCTGGGCGCTGCTACGGACTTCATTGGCAGGAAGGCGGGTGTTCACCGTCCTGACTTGGACGCTCCTGCTCCTGCCCACCTTCCTTGCCGCCAGCGGGCTCGAGGTCGTCGCCCAGCAGAACGGGCCACTCTCCTGGCTCGTCGGTCATGACCCCTCGGGGCTTCGTCGAGTCGTGATGGGTCCGGTCGGGGTGGTCTGGGTGTTGGCCTGTCGCGGAGTGCCATTCGCCTACCTCGCTTTGGCCGGCAGCATCCGCTCACTCGGGGGCGAGTACGAGGAAGCGGCACGCGTTCACGGGGCGCGTCCATGGGTGGCCGTCCGGATCCGTTTCTGGCTGCTGGCACCGGCGATTCTGGCCGCGCTGGCCATCGTGTTCGCCGAGTCGATCAGCGACTTCGGCGTGGCATCGACGTTGGCCGCGAACGCTCAATTCCCCCTGGCCACCTACACGGTGTATTCCTCGGTCTCGACGTTGCCCGTTGACTTCGGTACCGCGTCGGCGGAGAGCTGGCTCCTACTGGCCATGGTGGCCTTGGCCGTCCTGGGACAGCAGCGGGCATCGAGGGGTCGCACGTTCGCCGTCATCAGCGGGCGTACCCGATTCGAGGCTCGCCGGGCCCTTCGACCGGCAACCCAGATCGTCGGGGCCCTCGGGGTCGCCGTATTCTTTGCCGTCTCGGTGGGCATTCCTGTTCTCGGGATCGTGGCCACCTCCATGACTCCTCCCCTGGGGACGGGGGGAGGTTTGACCTTCGCGAACTACGCGAGAGTGCTGCACGACCCGACGTTGGTGGGCCCGATCCGGTTCTCGGTCCAGATCGCACTCCTGTGTGCGTCGTTCGCCATGCTCTTGGGCACTGGAGCCGCATGGTTCGTGTCCCGCAAGGGGGCGAGCAGGGTACGCGCCGGCCTCGACACGGCCATGCTCGCCGCGATTGGTCTGCCTTCGATCGTCGTCGCTTCCGGCTTCCTCTTCGCCTACAACTTGCCATTTCTCGGTCATCTTGGGATCCAGATCTACGGCACCAACATCGTGCTGGCCATGGGGTACCTGGCCGGCTTCACGCCGATCGTTGCTCGACTCATGGCCGGACCCCTGGCTCAGGTCTCGGACAACTTGCGGCAGGCGGCAAGGGTGCACGGTGCCGGCGCGCTGCGCTCGTGGCGACGAGTCGTAGTTCCGATGTTGGCCCCAAGCCTGCTGAGTGCATGGCTGTTCGTGTTCTCGGCTGTCGTTTTTGAGCTGCCCTTGTCTGACGTGCTCCATCCGGCCGGGACCGAACCCCTGGCCGTCGCCATTACCAAGCAGATGCGCTTCGACACTGCCGGTGGTACCGCGGAGACGGTGCTCGCGGCACTGGTCATCTTGGTCATCGTGGGCATCTGCCTCGGTCTCTACCGGATGACCGCTCCCGCCGGTTGGCGCCGTAGCGATCACGCCGGCGCTGACCGGCCTCCCTCGGGTCGCAAATGGTCACAATCTCGCTACCGCAGGCGTATGCCTGCAGAAGGAGCACTGCAATGAGCTGGTCGCAGAGGACGGTTGTCGGGATGATCGATGGCTTCGGCCCCGATTATTGGGAAAAGAGTTCGATGCCGAATCTTGACGAGATGGCAGCACAAGGGATTGCCGCCGAGGTCGACGGGGTGTATCCCGCCGTCACCAATGCCAACAACGTCTCCATTGCCTGTGCTGCCTGGCCGGAGGTGCACGGCATCACCGGGAACTCCTACTTCGATCCTGAGCGGGGTGAAGAGGACTACATGGAAGATGCCGGGTTCGTATTGTCCCCGACGGTCTTTCAGTTGGGCCAAGCCGCTGGGGTCCAGTCAGCCCTGCTCTCGGCCAAGCGCAAGACCCTGAACCTGCTCAGTCCGGGAACGACGCTTGCCATCACGGCCGAAGACCCGCCCGCCGAGTACATCGCTCGCTACGGGCCTCCACCCGAGATCTACTCGGCCGAGATCAACCACTGGTTGTGGCGGGTGGCTATCGACCTCCTCGAAGAGCGCCCGGATCTCGGGCTCATCTATGTCCATACGACCGACTTCCCCATGCACGCCTGGTCGCCCGAGCGAGCAGAGTCCAAGGCCCATCTGACCGAGCTCGATCGGCTTCTGGGCGAGGCTCGTCGTGCCGCTCCCGACGCGGCGTTCTTCCTGACTGCTGACCATGGGATGAACTTCAAGACTCGGTGCTGGGATCTCGCTCGAGCGTGCGCCAACCGCGGCATTCCTGTCCGCTATGCCTTGTCGGCCGAGAAGGACCGCTACGTACGCCATCACCGGACCTTCGGTGGAGCGGCATGGGTATGGCTGACATCTGCCGCCGATGCTACCGAGGTGTCCGAGGTGATCGGCGGGCTCAAGGGCGTCGAGCTCGTGTTACCGCGAGCGGAAGCCGCCAGCCGGTTCCGGCTCAAGGCCGACCGTATCGGCGACCTGGTCGTGTGCGGGGACCGAGAGACGGTTTTCGGGGAACTTGGTGAGGAGTACGAAGCTCTGCCCGAAAGCTTTCGGTCTCACGGTTCCCTCCACGAGCAGCGGGTGCCGGCGATCGTGTGGAACGCAGACCTGCCTTCGGGAGATTGGCCGATGACAGCAAACGCCGACCTGCTGGCTCCCGTCGTCGCATCGTGGGCCAACGGGTCTGCTCTACCCGGGTCGCAGTCGTGAGGGCCCTCGCAGTGGTGGGACTGGTTCTCGGTCGGAACCCGATCGCCGCGCCGCCAGAGTGGCGCCGCATTGGAGGTGCCCGTGGCTGAGCAGATCGTGGTCGAGAACCTGGTCAAACAGTTCGGCGCTCAGGCCGCGCTGGGTGGAGTGTCCTTCGACGTGGCGCCAGGGACCTTTCTCGTCCTTCTCGGTCCCTCGGGCTCCGGAAAGACGACCCTGGTGCGTTGCCTTGCCGGGATCGAGCGCATCACCTCGGGAACCATCGTCTTGGGGGCCAGGACGGTTGCCAACGCCGCCTCCCACGTTCCCCCCGAGCGCCGGGGACTGTCGATGGTCTTTCAGGACTATGCCCTGTGGCCGCATCTCAACGCCGTCAACAACGTGGCCTTCGCACTGCGCCGGTCTCGAGTGCCCAAGTCGGCCGCCGTCGCTCGGGCCTCCGACATGCTCGACCGGGTCGGACTGACGGCTCAGGGAACGAAGTATCCCTCTCAGCTTTCCGGGGGCGAACAGCAGCGGGTGGCTCTGGCTCGGGCACTCATAGGCGGAACGGGGCTGATCCTCTTTGACGAGCCGCTTTCGAATCTGGACGCCGATCTGCGGGAGCGGATGCGGATCGAGATTGCCTCGCTCGTCCGCACCTCTGAGGTGACAGCCGTCTACATCACCCATGATCAAGCCGAAGCCTTTGCCCTGGCCGACCAAGTCGGTGTGCTCCAGGGAGGACAGTTGGTGCAGTTCGACACGCCAGAAGCGCTCTACTCGTCCCCGGCATCTGCGTTCGTCGCTCGCTTCACCGGACTCTCGGCAGAGTTGCCGGGCCGCATCGTCGGACCGGCGAGGGGTTCGCTCGATCGCATCGAAGTGGAGGTCTCGAGCAGGTCGAGCGTCCGACCGATCGAGGCAACTCGGGGGACAACCAACGGGCATGATCGCGACGTCCACGTCATGATCCGACCCAGCGCCGTCCGGCTGTGTCCGGCCACGAGTCCCGACTGTCAGATGATCGGTTCGGTGACCGACGTGGCCTTTCGCGGTCGAGGGTACGAGCATGCCGTCGAGCTCGCCGAGGGTGCGAAGGTAACCGGCGTCTTTCACAGTGCCCGGTTCGCACGCGGCGATACGGTCGGGCTCACGATCGAGTTTGCCGGATGTATGGCCTTTACCGTTCCCGACCCACCCGAGTCCCCCGGGTCGGACGAACCCTCCAAGCTGCGGGCCGACCGTGACCTCGGGGTGGGGGCACTTGGGGCCCTGGCAATGGCCAAGTGACGTCCTCGGCCATAATTCTGGCGCTGGCCGTCTTTGGTGCCAGCGCGGTGGAGGCAGTGGAGGCTCTCACCATTGTGCTGGCCGCCGGAACGACGCGAGGATGGCGGTCGGCCACCGAGGGTGTGCTCGCGGCCTTGGCAGTGTTGGTGGCCATCGTGGCCGGTGTCGGGGTCCCCCTCGTTCATCTGGTACCCATCGACGTTCTTCGGGTCGTCATCGGCGGCCTGCTCTTGGTTCTCGGGCTGCAGTGGCTCCGCAAGGCAATCCTTCGGGCCACCGGGAACAAGGCGCTCCATGACGAGGACGCCATCTACGCATCGACCATCGCGGAACTGAGTGAAGGAGCCGATCGAACACCGGCGGCGTCGACCCAAAGGTCGGGCTGGCGGTCCGCCACGAGCGGTCCTCGAGACGCCATCGGGTTCACCGTCGCGTTCAAGGGGGTGTTCCTCGAGGGACTCGAGGTCGTCCTCGTGGTACTCACTCTCGGCGCGAGCTCCCACCGGCTCGGCTTGGCCGCCGCCGCCGCCGCCGCCGCCATTGTCGTCGTTACCGCCGTCGGGTTGGCGGTAGCCCGGCAGCTCTCCGAGGTCCCCGAGAACACCATGAAGACAGTGGTGGGGATCATGTTGACCAGCTTTGGCGTGTTCTGGGTGGGTGAGGGCGCCGGCCTTCACTGGCCTGGCAGTGACCTGGCCATTCTGGGCCTCATCGCGTTGTTCGCCGCCACCACCGGAGTTCTGATCATCGGCATGAGGCGGCCTTCGTCGGACTCGCAGGCGGGTGGTTCGGTGCGCCGATCGAAGCCCAGTGTGGGGAGAGAAGAGGTTCAAGGCTCCACATGACCGCGATCAAACGAGGCTTCACGGCCTTCGGGAAATTCTGGTGGGAGTTCTTGGTCGGTGACACCCCCGAGCTCCTTGTGGCGACGCTCGTCATCGTCGGGTCGGCGCTCCTGCTCAGGCATCATCAGACCGCTGGGTTCATCCTGGTGCCGCTGATCACCGTGGTTGCGCTCACCCTCAGCATCCTCCGAGGGCGCGATCCCGGAGCACGGCGATCGCGGTCCCTCGACCTCGATGACTCCCCTGACCCCTAGGGACGGGCCGGATAGCATCGGCCCATGGCACTTGTCGAACCTGGTCACCTCCATCGCGTCGCGCTTGCCGTCGACGATGCCGCATCCGCTCACGAGTGGTTCAAACGCGTACTGGGTGCCGGTGCGCTGAACAGCGAACAGCACCCTGAGGACATCCGTTCGGGCGGTGAGGCCGATCTGGAGGGTACCGACATTCGCATGTTTCGTGTCGGAGGCTATCCCGTCATCCTCTTGTCCAAAGGGGCACCGGGAGGCCCGGTGGCGAAATTCCTCGAGCGTTACGGACCCGGCGTGCACTCGCTGGCGTGGGAGGTCGAGGACATGTGGTCCGTTCAGAACCTCCTGATGGAGAGGGGCGTCCGTCTCGGTGCCGTGAACATCCCGGGGCGACACTTCTTCATGCATCCCAAAGACACCCACGGAGTGCTGATGGAGTGGACGGACGACTCCTTC
>DATMMO010000378.1:0-3604 GCA_035569695.1 Acidimicrobiales bacterium
GGCACGGCAAGGGCTACGTCTACCCCCATGATGAGCCCGGCGCGTGGACGGAGCAGCAGTACCGGCCACCCGAGCTAGGGGAGGCCCGGTATTACGAGCCGAGCGATCGGGGCCACGAGGCGGTGGTGGCCGAGCGGTTGCGACACTGGCGGGGCGAAAGCGGTTCGGGCAGTGCAATCGGCCGCGCATCTCCCGAATCGGGGGGCGCAATCGGCCCTGCATCGGCCGGTTCGGGCGGCGACGAAGTTGGCGGTGAGGGTGGGACTGACGACGAGGTCGATCTGTCTGACGAAGCCTGAGGCCGGGGGATGACGATCCCTGGGTTGAGTGATGACGATCCCTGAAGTTACGGCTGAGGATCCCTTGGTTTGAGTGATTCGGGGAGATGAAGCCACCCAGGCGTCCAGTTGAGCCAGACTGTCCGCCGTGATCCGGTTCCGGGGGACCAAATTCAGGTCCACAAGGGCGCGGCACGGCCGGATCGGATGGAGCGCGATGGCCACCGCGGGGTCGACCATTGCCCTCGCTACCCTGGGCATCGTCGTGCCCGCTGTCCAGGTTGGGGCGACGACACCCTCCGTGTCCACCACACCCTCACCGGGCGCAGCGGTCCCGGCGCCGGATTCCACGCCCCCTACCACTTCGTCGTCTTCCACCACGACGCCTTCGCCCGCTTCCCCTGCGACGGCGGCTCCTCCGACCGCCACGACGGTGCCACCCTCGAGTGCCTCGACGACGACACCCTCGGTGTCTTCGCCGTCATCCTCGGCCCAGAACGGGGCGCGGATGGCCCAGCTTCCCGGCTCGATCCCTCCTCTGCCCGACGGGACGCAGTTGGTCGGACCGACCAATGCGACGGCGTTGCTCACCATCGACGTGTCACTGAAGCCGCGTGACGAGGTCGCACTTGACGCCTTCGTGGCTGCAGTCTCCACTCCGGGATCTCCGAGCTACCACCAGTACCTGAATGCCGGGGCGTTCGCCTCACAGTTCGGGCCCACAGCCGACACCATCACCTCGGTCCGCAATTGGCTCGGTTCGACCGGCCTGCAAGTCGGTGCGACGACCAGCGACGGCCTCTTGATACCGGTGACCGGCACCACCGATCAGATGGAGCAGGCCTTCAACGTCAACCTGGTCGATACCCAGTTGCCCAGCGGTCGGGTGGCCCGGGCTAACACCCAGGACCCGACGGTGCCGGTTTCATTGGCCGGCTCCATTCAGGGCTTGGTGGGACTGAGCACGGTGGCCCAGCCGGAACCGCACGCATCGCTCGGCCCCGACGGGACCACGGCGCTCCCAGCCTCCGGGGGGACCACGCCGACATCGGGCCCGCTGGCGCTTCAGGCCAACGTGTCCGGACCGACGCCCTGTGGTGCGGCCAGCACGGCGTCGGCTTTCTCGGGCGCCTACACGGCCAACACCATCGCCGGTGCCTACGGGCTTTCCAACTTGTACGGACAAGGTCGTCTGGGTGCGGGGATCACCGTGGGCATCTTCGAGCTCGAGCCCTACCTGGCCAGTGACGTCCAGGCCTACGAGTCGTGCTACGGGCTATCGAACCCGGTCTCCAACACAGCGGTCGACGGCGGTGCGGGGTCAGGGCCGGGCAGCCGGGAGGCGGCGCTGGACATCGAGAATGTCGCGGGACTGGCCCCCGGAGCCGCCATCCACGTCTACACCGGGCCGGCGAACAGCTCGGGGATCGACGTGTACAACCAGATGGTGCAACAAGATACGGCCAAGGTCCTCACCACCAGCTGGGGCTTGTGCGAGGCAGCTTTCACCCAAAGTGCGGCAAACACCGAGAACACGATCTTCAAGATGGCGGCTGCCCAGGGTCAGACCGTGTTCGCCGCTTCGGGCGATTCCGGGTCCGAGGACTGCAGTTTCCTGGGTCAGTTCGGCCTGGCCGTTGACGATCCGGCCAGCCAACCCGACGTCACCGGTGTCGGGGGGACCTCGTTGACCATCTCGGGCTCCACCTCGACCGAGACCGTCTGGAACGACAGGTATGGGGCTGGGGGAGGGGGCACCTCGTCCAACTTCACCCAGCCGTCGTGGCAGACGGGCCCGGGCACCACCACGACGCCGACGGCCTGCCCGCTGAGTTCAGGCCCGGGCACCCAGTCCTGCCGCACGGTGCCCGACGTCTCGGCTTCGGCCGACCCGGCCCACGGGTACGTCATCTTCTACAACGGGGGCTGGATTGCCGTCGGGGGGACCAGCGCCGGGTCCCCCCTGTGGGCCGCAATGACCGCTCTCACCGAGCAGGGGTGTAACGCCTCGGCGGGGCTCATCAATCCCGCCCTGTACGCGGCGGGATCGAGTACATCGCCCCCATTCTCCGACATCACCGTGGGGACGAACGATGTGAACAATCAGCACGCGGGCCAATACACGGCGACCGCGCATTACGACATGGCGTCGGGCTGGGGAACCCCTGAGGCTGGCTCGCTGATCGCCAATCTCCAGCCGGCAGGCGGCTGTCCCTCGGTCACCGGGGTGAGCCCGTCGGTCGGGGTCATCGCCGGTGGGTCGTCGGTGGTCATCTCCGGGGCGAACCTGGCGCCGGTCACCTCGGTGCACTTCGGCGGGGTCGCGGCCACCGTGACTGCGGCTTCCGCCACCTCGGTGACGGTGACGGTGCCTCGCGGGAGCCATTTCGGAGCCTTCCCGGTGACGGTGACCACGCCGACAGGAACTAGCGCCGTCTCGTCGGTGACGAATTACACGTACGCAGTGGCTCCCCTCGGCTACTGGCTCGTCGCCTCCGATGGCGGGATCTTCACCTTCGGCGACGCCGGCTTCTTCGGCTCCGAGGGTGGTTCCCATCTGAACCAGCCCATCGTGGGCATGGCCCCCACTGTCGACGGCATGGGCTACTGGCTCGTCGCCTCCGACGGCGGGATCTTCACCTTCGGCGACGCCGGGTTCTTCGGCTCCGAGGGCGGTTCCCATCTGAACCAGCCCATCGTGGGCATGGCCTCCACTGCCGACGGCAAGGGCTACTGGTTGGTGGCTTCGGACGGGGGGATCTTCACCTTCGGCGACGCCAACTTCTTCGGCTCCGAGGGCGGTTCCCATCTGAACCAGCCCATCGTGGGCATGACTCCCACCGGCGATGGTCAGGGCTACTGGTTGGTGGCTTCGGACGGGGGGATCTTCACCTTCGGCGACGCGGTCTTCTACGGCTCGACGGGGGGACAGCACCTGAACAAGCCCATTGTGGGTATGGCGGGATAGGGCCATTCCAGCCTCGCTCGCAGTCATCTACGGTCTCTGAGCCCATATCCCTTCGCTCCTCCTGAGGGAGTAATACACCCTCCTGCGATGATTGATGTATGGGCACATCGGACCAGCGCAGCAGGAGAAAGAGCAGTCAGAGGCCGCCCGCCCGGAAGACGGCGCCTTCCTCGGCTCGTTCTGCCGCTTCCTCGGCTCGTTCTGCCGCCCGCTCTGGCCGCACCTCGTCGGGTGCCTCTGGTGCCGTCTCTGGCGCTGCCTCTGGCCCCGACGCATTGGCTGAGTCCCTAGCCGAGGCCATCTCCGTGCTCGAGTCCATCGTGGCTGACTTTGAACCCGGTCGCTACAGCGGTGAAGA
>DATMMO010000379.1:0-10931 GCA_035569695.1 Acidimicrobiales bacterium
GCGCTGACCCCGGACTGGCTGATGTGCACCCGCTCGGCAGCGCGGGTGAAGTTGGCTTCCTCGGCTACGGCCACGAAGTACTCCAGCTGGCGAAGCTCCATAGCCACAGATTCTAGCTATGAGTAGAACTATTTGTTGGACTTCTAGTAGTCAGCCCAGTCAAGCTGGACGGAGTCGAAGAAATCGGAAGGATAAGGATCCCTGTGCCCAAGAACGAGGTAGCCCAAAAGCCCGAAGACCTGACGCGGTTGTTCGTCGAGCGTGCCAACGGCGGCGACGCAGCCGGTATCGCCGCGCTGTACGAGGAAGAGGCGGTGATGGCCTATCCACCGGGCGAGGTGACGGTGGGCCGTGCTGCCATCCTGGCCCTGTGGGAGAAGGTGTTGGCCCAGGGGCCACACTTCGAACTGGAGTCACCGTTGCCCACTCTGGTCAGCGGGGACATCGCCCTGACCTCGACCCCGCCTCGGGACGACGCCGGCGCCCGGGCCCAGGTGGTCCGCCGGCAAGCCGACGGTCGTTGGTTGCGCCTGCTCGATCAGCCGGAATTCCAGTCGCCCGATCGGTGATCAGAGCTGACGGATCACCCGCGCCGGATTGCCCACGGCCAGGACGTCGCCAGGAACGTCTCTCGTCACCACTGAGCCCGCACCAATCACGGAATTCTGGCCGATGGTCACACCGGGCAGGATGATCACACCGCCCCCCAGCCACACGTTGTCGCCGATGGTGATCGCCTTGGCCCCTTCCCACTTGGCTCTGCGAGCCGCGGAGTCGAGGGGGTGGGTGGGCGTCAGCAGTTGCACGTTGGGTCCAATCTGGCAGTCGTCGCCGATGACGATTCTGGCCACGTCGAGGGCCATGAGCCCGAAATTCACGAAGGTCCGGTCACCGATGGTGATGTGCGACCCGAAATCGCAGAAGAGCGGTGCTCTGACCTCGACGTCTCGCCCCACTGAGCCGAGCAGCTGGCTCAGGAGCCGCGCCCGTTCTTCCTTCTCCGAGGCCGGCGTGGCGTTGAATGCCTCCAGCAACTCGTGGGCTGCGGCCTGCTCCTCGACGATCCTCGGATCGTCGGCGATGTAGGGATCGCCGGCCAGCATCCGTTCGTAGTGGGAACGCCTGTCGAAGTCCGGTGCCTCAGTCATGGTCGCACTGTCTACACACGCGTCTGTCCGCCGCTGGGACGGATATCTGTATCGATCGTCCGGGTCGAATAGCTGCATCGTAGGAGCTTCCGGTTCCTGATCATGGGAGCTCCCTGTTTTCGACTGCACCGTGCCCCATCGGCGAGGCCAGGGAGGAATGGACCTGTCAGGCCGGGACTGCAGGCGTCCATCTCGCGATGGCACACTGAACCGGTGTACTTCGCTTGTCCTCCTCCTGGAGTGAGGAACTGCCGCCATGGCCGGCCCACGCGGTCCCACGTTCCGGACGGCGGGTGATGGGTCGGCTGTCGGAGCGACGGGCGTCGATGTCCGTGGTGTCGCGCCGACGGCTCACGTTGTTGGCCATGTGCATCTCGCAGGCCATGATCCTGCTCGACATCACCATCGTGAACATCGCGCTGCCGTCGATACAGCGCGAGCTGTCCATGTCCCCCAGCCGGCTCGAGTGGGTAGTCAGCGCCTACGCCCTCAGCTTGGCCGCTCTCATCCCGTTCGGTGGCACCCTGGGCGACCGCTACGGGCGCAAGCGGTTGTTCCTCATTGGGATGCTCATATTCACCGTGGGATCGATCGGCTGCGCCCTGTCCCCGGCCGACACGGCGCTGATCGGTGCCCGCGTCATCCAGGGGATCGGTGGCGCCGTCATGTCGGCGCTGACCCTCTCGATCTTGACCGAGACCTTCCCTCCGGAGACCAGGGCCGGCGCCATCGGGACCTGGGCAGCCATCGCCGGGCTGGGTTTCGGTGCCGGTCCGGTGGTCGGCGGGATCCTCCTCGGCTTCTTCGGGTGGTCGTCCATATTCTGGGTCAACCTTCCCCTGGCCCTGGTGGGACTGGTCTTGACCGTGGTTGCCGTCCAAGAGTCGCGTGACCCGGTCCCTCGTCCGCTCGACGTACCGGGAGTGCTCACCAGTGCCCTGGGTCTGTTGGCTGTCACCTTCGGCCTGATCGAGTCATCCTCCTACCACTGGGGCTCCTGGTTGGTGGCCGCACCGCTGGTTGTCGGGGTGGTGCTCCTCGTGCTGTTCGCGTTGTGGGAGCACCACACGCCATCGCCCATGCTTCCTCCCAGCCTCCTGAGAGCTCGGAGCTTTACCATCGGTTGCAGCGTCTACCTACTCGTCTACCTGGCTCTGACCGGCGTCATGTTCTATGTGACCCTGCTCTACCAGAACGTGGAGGGATGGTCCGCCCTGCGCACCGGGCTGTCTTGGCTGTCGATGAACATCCCGTTCTTGGTCATGGCCCAGCTCTCGGGAAGGCTCCACCGCCGATTCTCCAGTACCGCCGTCGTGACCTGCGGATGCCTGGTCGGGGCCTGTGGGACGCTGGGACTCAGCCTGGTCATGCCGTCCACGCCATTCGTGTTGGCCGGCGTGGGGTACGCCCTTCTCGGCGCGGGCTACGGCACGTTGGTCCCGGGCATCACCAACGTGGCCATGCGGGACGTGCCCGCTGGTGTCTCCGGTTGCGCCTCGGGCATCTTGAACTCCGCTCGCCAGGTCGGCACCTCGGTCGGGCTGGCCGTGTTGGGCGCCATCGGGGTCAATGCCGCGGTGTCCGATTGGACCAACAAGAGCAACGGGTTCCCGGCGTCGGCGCGTGCCGCTGCCGCCGGACAGGCTCAGCACGTCGCCGGGGCGCAGATAGGGGCGGTGACCAAAGCCCTGGGCGCGGCGTACCGCGCCCCGGCGGTGCAATCGTTTGCCCACGGTTACCGGCTGGCCATGATCGTGGCTGCGGGCGCCGTGTTCGCCGCCGCGGGGTGCACCCTGTTCGGCCTGGGGCGGCCGTCCGCCGTCTCCGATCGTGATGACGCGACCATCAGCGCCACCGCACCTCCGGCCTCCGCCAGTGCTCCGGCGACGGGCTAGCGGTCAGCGGCGACCGTCCGCCGGTGATGCCAAGAACATAGCGTTTACGTTAAGGTCAATGATTGACCCGACGTGGAGCCGGAAACTGTGTCATCAGATGTCCAGAACCTGAACGATCGGAGCGGATTGCCCCCCGGGAACCTGCGCACGCGACCGGGGCAGGATCATAACGATCGATACAAGTGGGTCGCTCTGTCCAACACCACGCTCGGGGTGTTGATGGCCACCATCGACCTGTCGATCATGTTGATCGCCCTGCCCGACATCTTCCGGGGCCTTAACGTGGACCCGCTGGCCTCGGGCAACAGCTTCTACCTCCTGTGGATGATCCTCAGTTTCATGGTGGTGACCGCCGTGCTGGTGGTGAGTCTCGGGCGCCTGGGCGACATGTACGGCCGGGTGAAGATGTACAACCTCGGCTTCGTCATCTACACGGTCTTCTCGCTGTTTCTCACCGTGACGTGGATGAGCGGGACGGCCGGCGCCCAATGGATCATCATCATGCGGGTCTTCCAGGGCGTGGGGGCGGCGTTCCTCATCGCCAACTCGTCGGCCATCCTCACCGACGCATTCCCCGAGAATCAACGGGGTATGGCCCTCGGCATCAACCAGGTGGCCGGGATCAGCGGCACCTTCTTCGGCTTGGTGCTGGGCGGCCTACTGGCCCCGATCAACTGGCGATTGATCTTCCTGGTGTCGGTGCCCATTGGCCTGTTTGGAACGATCTGGGCCTACATGAAGCTCCGGGAGGTTCCCCGCCGGGTCCACGGCCGCATCGACTGGGCCGGGAACATCACCTTCGCGCTGGGACTCATTGGCATCATGGTGGGCATCACCTACGGGATCCAGCCCTACGGCCATCACGTCATGGGCTGGACGAACCCTCTGGTGATCGGCTTGCTGATCGGCGGTGTGGCCCTCCTCATCGGCTTCTGCGTCATCGAGACGCGGGTGGAGGACCCGATGTTCCGGTTGCAGCTCTTCCGCATTCGGGCCTTCTCGGCCGGGAGCCTCTCCACCCTGCTGGCCAGCATCGGACGGGGTGGTCTCATGTTCATGCTGATCATCTGGCTGCAGGGGATCTGGTTGCCCCTGCACGGCTATTCCTTCTCCCAGACCCCACTGTGGGCCGGCATCTACATGCTGCCGCTGACGGTGGGGTTCCTCACCGCCGGCCCGATCAGCGGCATCCTCTCCGACAAGTTCGGCTCCCGTCCCTTCGCCACTGGAGGGATGTTGGCCGCTGCTCTGTCCTTCGGGCTCTTGGAGCTCCTCCCGGTCGACTTTCCCTACTGGGCCTTTGCTGCCCTCTTGTTGATGAATGGGCTGGCTATGGGGGCCTTCGCTGCGCCCAACCGCGCTGGGGTCATGAACAGCCTGCCCCCGCAGCACCGAGGTGCAGGCGGGGGCATGAACTCGACGTTTCAGAACGCGGCCCAGGTCCTGTCGATCGGGATCTTCTTCAGCCTGATGATCATCGGACTGGCCTCGACGCTTCCGGCGGCACTGTCGAGCGGGCTCATCGCCCACGGCGTCCCCGCCGCCGCCGCCCAACGGGCTAGCCACCTGCCCCCGGTGTCGACGTTGTTCGCCGCCTTCCTCGGCTACAGCCCCATCCAGCACCTCCTGGGCGCCGGCGTGCTGGCCCACGTCACCCCCAGCCAGCACGCCGTCCTCACTGGTCGGTCCTTCTTTCCCAAGCTGATATCGGCGGCGTTCTCTAATGGGTTGCATGCCGCATTCGACTTTGCCGTCGCTGCTTGCCTGGTGGCCGCCGGTGCCTCCTGGCTGCGGGGCGGCAAGTACGTCTACCGGGAACCTGCTTCGGCCCACCAGCCCGTGATCCATGATGTCGAGGGACACCTGGACCTCGAGCCCACGTCGGCTGGCTCACAGACCTGACCCCGAGCAGAAGAGCGGGCCATGGCCGGCATGCACATGGTGAGGGCCGGTCGGGTCTACGACCAGCGAATGCGGAGTGAGCGCGCGCGGATGCTGGTCGACCGCATCTGGCCGAGGGTCTGAGCCCGCTGACCTCGACGAATAGTGCAGGACGATGGAGCCGTCGACCGAGCTCCGCAAGTGGAACGCCCACTCAATGGGCCGGCGCCGGCCGAAGCAGCTCGAGGTCCTCGCCAGTCCTCGTCGGTTGTGTGGAGCATGGCAAGCTTCGTTGTCCGACGCCGTGGGGCATGTACGAGGGGGAGGGTGCATGTCTGGACTCCGACCATTCCCGACCATATGGCCCGGCGGATTCAAAGGTCCGCCCGTTCAGAGAATTCTCAGGGTGGCGCGTGCTGGATTCGGATGGCGAACGGTACTCTTGGTAGTGGTCGGCGACGTGTGCCACCAGGTTCGCGACACTGCGTCGCTCACACGACCGGACTGAGGGACATCGTGCACCACCGACATTCGAACGTTGACGAGAGGTTTGACGCAGCCCACGCCGAAGTTGACGCATTGTTGGGCAGGCTCGGCCGCGACGTGAGCACGTTGGACGGTGGCGACGACAAGGCGAATGTCCAGGGCCTGGCCGACGCAGGCGAGCGCTATGAGACAGCGACCGTCCAGTTCGGGAAGGCCAAGAGCGTCCCCGAGCTGACCGTGGTTCGTTCGGTCATCCTGGAGGGACTGCAGTCGACCCGTGCTGTCCGAACGCGTCTTGGATTCGACCCGGGCCCCGACCCGGCCCCCTCCATCACCGAGACACCTGATGGACAGCCGGCCCACGAGCACTCGTGGGCCGATATGGCCCATCGCGGGCTCGGGTCAGCAATTGGTGCTGGTGCGGCCGGCGGGGTGCTGGGGATGCTTGGCGGGGCGCTCTTGGGTGGCGAACTCGGGGGTGGCGGAGGTTGGGGTGACGGAGGCGACGGTTGGGGTGACGGAGGCGGAGGTTGGGGTGACGGAGGCGACGGAGGCGACGGTTTCTAGCCCTTCTTGATGTCCCGATTCTGAGATTCGCCAGAAATTCTCTGAGTGAGGAACTCCGATGCAGGAGAGCCGTTATCGTGGCGTCCGCATTCCCGGCTGCCCGGCACTTTGGAGCCATAGCGGCGATCCTCGCGCTGGCTTGGCTCGGCGCTCGATGGAACGGTCGGCGTCCCACGGGTTCCTCGATTCCGTAGAGTTCAAGGAAAGCAGAGGGTTCCGTCGAATACGTCGGACGAAGTCACGTTGAGCGCAGGCGTTTCATCGTGACCAAATCCCTCAGCAGCCACCGGGGGACCCTGAATCCAGAGCACCAGAACGGGTCTCATGGAAGGTCTCTCGACAACCAGGTCAGACCGCAATAGGCGGTCTGACCTGTACTCCGAGTGGAGGCGAAGGGACTCGAACCCTCGAACCTCCTGACTGCCAGTCAGGCGCTCTACCAGCTGAGCTACGCCCCCGAAGGTGGGGGCCACGTTATCAGCAGGCCGTCGGTCTTTTTTCCACTCTGGCTGGGCCTGGAACGGGCCGCCGGACGGCCCGGCCGATCGAACCGCTGGGCGGTGTGGCCGACGCCGCCGGTCCGGACATCAGGCCCGTCCGGGACCGGCCAAACCGGGCCTTTCTCCTGGCCAACCGGGAGTCCCTCCGCCCGCCGGTACCATCTGCATCCATGGCACGGGCCTACGACGTCGTCGCAATCGAGAAGAAGTGGCAACGGCGTTGGGCCGACGAGGGCACCTACGAGGTGGATGCCGACGATCCCCGGCCTCCCTGGTACGTCCTCACCATGTACCCCTACCCGTCGGGACCGGCCCACATGGGCCATGTGCGCAACTACACGTTCGGCGATCTCCTGGTCCGCCAGCGCACCATGCTGGGCCACGCCGTCCTCTCCCCGTTCGGCTTCGACTCCTTCGGGCTGCCGGCCGAGAACGCCGCCATCAAGACGGGCACCCATCCCCGGATCTTCACCGACGCCCGGATCGCCGAGCTCAAGGCGTCGATCACTTCGCTCGGTGCCGTCTACGACTGGCGCCGCGAGATCCGGAGCCATGACCCGTCGTACATCAAGTGGAACCAGGTCATCTTCACCAAGCTGCTCGAAGCCGGCCTCGCCTATCGGGCCACCGCTCCGGTCAACTGGTGCCCGGGATGCCAGACAGTCCTGGCCAACGAGCAGGTCCTGTCCGACGGCACCTGTGAGCGCTCCGGCGATCTGGTCATCAAGCGGGACTTGGAACAGTGGTTCTTCCGCATCACCGACTACGCCGATGAACTGCTGGCCGACCTGGAGGGCTTGGATTGGCCCGAGCGGGTCAAGACCATGCAGCGGAACTGGATCGGCCGGTCCGAGGGTGCCGAGATGGACCTGCCCGTGGTGGACCGGGTCGGGGGTGACGGTGAGCCCGTCGTGCTCACTGTGTTCACCACTCGGCCCGACACCTCCTTTGGCATGACCTATGCCGTCGTCGCCCCTGAGCACCCCTTGGTCGATGTGCTCACCACCGACGAGCATCGGCGCAAGGTCGACGACCTCCGCAGCCGCGCCGCCGTCAGCTCGGAGATCGAACGCACCGCTGAGGGTGGGGGAGAGGCCGGCCTGGCCAAGCGGGGCGCCTTCACTGGTTCGTCGGTGCGCAACCCCTTCACCGGCCAGCCCGTCCCCGTCTACGTGGCCGACTACGTCCTGATGGGTTATGGGACGGGCGCCATCATGGCCGTACCGGCCGAGGACGCCCGGGACTGGGACTTCGCCCAGGCCTACGGCCTGCCCATCGTCCGTACCGTCCAACCGCCCGCGGGCTGGGACGAGCACGGAGGCCCCGACGGCGGTCCCGGCGGGGCCTACACCGGCCCGGGCGAGAAGATCAACAGCGACTGGCTGAACGGCCTGGACATCCCCGCGGCCAAGGCCAGGGCCATCGACTGGCTCGAGGCTGAGGGCATCGGCGTACGCAAGGTCAACTACCGGCTCCGGGACTGGTTGGTCTCCCGTCAGCGCTTCTGGGGCTGCCCCATTCCCGTCGTCTACTGCCCGGACCACGGCATCGTGCCTGTGCCCGACGACCAGCTCCCCGTCCTCGCCCCCGATGACGTCGAGTTCCTGCCCACCGGCCAGTCGCCGCTGGCCACCAACGAGGAGTTCTTGAGGACGACGTGCCCCATCTGTGGCGGTCCCGCGGTGCGCGAGACCGACACCATGGACACGTTCGTGGACTCGTCCTGGTACTTCTTGCGCTTTTGCGATCCGTGGAACGAGGACCGACCGTTCGATCAGGACAAGGTCCGCCATTGGATGCCTGTGGACCAGTACATCGGGGGCATCGAGCACGCCATCTTGCACCTGCTCTATGCGCGCTTCTACACCAAAGCCCTGGTCGATCTGGGCTTCGCCCCCGAGGGCCTGCGCGAGCCGTTCAGCCATCTGTTCACCCAGGGCATGATCCGCATGGACGGCCACAAGATGTCGAAGTCGCGGGGCAACCTGGTGGCGCCGTCGAAGTACATCGAGACGGTGGGGGCCGACGCCCTCCGGCTGTTCCATCTGTTCGTCGGTCCACCGGCCGACGACGTGGACTGGACCGATCAGACCGACAGCGTGATCGAGGGATGCGGGCGGTTCCTGGACCGGGTGTGGCGGCTGGCGACGGGAACCGACAGCGACACGCCCTTGCGGGACGGCGAGCTCAGCGCCGAGGACGGGGCCGTCCGCCGGAAGACGCATCTGCTCATCGACAAGGTGTCCCGGGACTACGAACGTTGGTCGTACAACACGGCGGTGGCCGAGTGCATGGGCTTCGTCAACCTCCTCCAGCCCTACGTGCGAGGCGGCGGACAGGCCGACGTCATCGCCGAGGCCATCGACACCCTGTTGTTGCTGCTGGCCCCCATGACCCCCCACCTCACCGCCGAGGCGTGGGAGCTGCGCCACGGCGATCACATCCATCTCCGGCCGTGGCCCCTGTCCGATCCTGCGTTGGCCGTCGAGGAGCTGGTCACCCTGGTCGTCCAAGTCAACGGCAAAGTGAGGGACCGAATCGAGGTGAGCCCGGACATCGGGGCCGAGGAGGCCGAAGGCCTGGCCCTCGGATCCCCCAAGATCGTCGAGTCCCTCGCCGGCCAGGCGCCCAAGCGGGTCGTCAGCCGGCCGCCGAAGCTGGTCAACGTGGTCGTCTGATTCCCACTTTTCCGTGGATGTCGAGAACCGTGTAACCTTGACGTCAACGTAAGACTTTTCGGGGATCGAACCCTGGAGGACGGGGACTCAACCGCGGTGGAAGCACCGAACGACGGCTACAAGTGGCAAGCCCTGAGCATCACCACCATGGGCGTGTTGATGGCCACCATCGACGGGACGATCATGCTGATCGCCCTGCCCGACATCTTCCGTGGCATCCACCTCAACCCGCTGCTCCCGGGCAACAGCTTCTACCTGCTGTGGATGATCCTGAGCTTCCTGGTCGTCACCAGCGTCCTGGTGGTAAGCCTCGGCCGACTGGGTGACATGTACGGGCGGTCCCGCATGTACAACCTGGGCTTCGCCGTCTTCACCTTCTTCTCGTTGCTGCTCTCGGTCACCTGGATGAACGGCTCGTCGGCGGCCATCTTCCTGATCGTCGTCCGGGTCTTCCAAGGCGTCGGCGCCGCCCTCTTGCTGGCCAACTCGTCGGCCATCCTCACCGACGCCTTCCCCGTTCACCAACGGGGCCTGGCTCTCGGCATCAACCAGGCCGCGGCCATCAGCGGAACGTTCATCGGCTTGATCCTGGGCGGGATCCTGGCCCCCATCAACTGGCGGCTGATCTTTCTCGTGTCGGTCCCCATCGGCCTGTTCGGGACCATCTGGGGCTACATCAAGCTCCGGGAGCTGTCCCAGCACCGCAAGGCCAAGGTGGACTGGGCCGGCAACATCACCTTCGCCGTCGGGCTCATCCTGGTCATGATCGGCATCACCTACGGGATCGAGCCCTACGGCAAGCAGACCATGGGATGGGAGAACCCGAGGGTGCTCGCCGAACTGGTCGGCGGCATCCTCTTGCTGGTGGTCTTCGCCATCATCGAGACCAGGGTCGAGGAGCCGATGTTCCGGCTGCCCCTGTTCAAGATCCGGGCCTTTACCGCCGGCACCCTGGCCAGTTTCGTGTCGGCCATCGGTCGGGGTGGGCTCATGTTCATGCTCATCATCTGGCTCCAGGGCGTCTGGCTGCCCCTGCACGGCTACGACTTCATCCGCACCCCGCTGTGGGCCGGGATCTACATGATCCCGTTGACGGCAGGGTTCCTCATCGCCGGGCCCATCTCGGGGATCCTGAGCGACCGGTACGGCGCCCGGCCCTTCGCCACCGGCGGGATGCTGGGTTCGGCACTGGGGTTCGTTCTGCTTGAATTGTTGCCCATCGACTTCCCGTACTGGGCCTTCGGGCTGTTGCTCTTGTTCATGGGCCTGACCATGGGCGCGTTCGGCGCACCCAACCGGTTGGGTGTGATGAACAGCCTCCCCCCCGAGGACCGGGGCGCCGGCGCGGGGATGAACACGACCTTCCAGAACTCGGCACAGGTGCTGTCCATCGGCATCTTCTTCTCGCTGATGATCGCCGGCCTGTCCACCGGGCTGCCGCAGAGCCTGTACCACGGGCTGGTCAGCCAGGGCGTGCCCCAAGCCGCAGCGGACAAGGTGGCACACCTCCCCCCGGTGTCCACCCTGTTCGCTGCCTTCTTAGGCCTGAACCCGGTGCAGAACCTGCTCGGGCCCCAGGTCCTCGGCCACGTGTCGCAAGCCCAGGCCCACGTGCTCCTCGGACGCAGCTTCTTCCCCTCGCTGATCGCCGGACCGTTCAAACAGGGACTCCATGCCGCCTTCGACTTCGCCATCGTGGCTTGCCTCATCGGTGCGGCGACGTCGTGGACCCGGGGCAAGCGCTATGTGCACGGTACCGTTGTGCCGGCGGCCGAC
>DATMMO010000380.1:0-7469 GCA_035569695.1 Acidimicrobiales bacterium
GAAGGCTGGTCAGCGACCCGATGAACGCTCCACCCCCCCAGCCGCTGGACCAACCGATCCCTACGAGGACAGCGGCTACCACCACGATCCAGCAGGCAGGGAGGTAGACACGGGACGACAGTTCGCTCCACAGTCTGGCGATGCTTCGCGCCCCCCGCTCCACGGGTCGGGACTCCGCGGAGCGGGAGGGCGCGATCAAAACCGACGACACAACACCCTCCCGGCAGCAACGTTCCGCACTAGAACGAGACTCCCCCCGAACCAGCGGTCGTGGGAGCGGTGGTGCCTGAGCCCGAACCAGACGACTTCGGCTTCACCGTCACCACGGTTGACCATTTGCCCCAGGTGTCAGTCAGGTTCCCAGTCGCCTTTCCCGCGGCTGTGTCTCCGATGAAGAAGTAGAGGGCCTTGCCGCCATAGGTCACCTGGAGGGCACCGCTGCTGGTCTTCTTGGTGCCGAGCTTGGCCGCGTTCACACCCGGTCCAGCCTGTACCTTGGTCACGCCCTTAGGCAACATGACCGCGGGCCAAACCTTCAGACAGGCGGCAGTACAGGGCGTCCCGCTCGCCTGCAGGGTGTAGACGGTCTTGCCGCTCACCAGGATCGTTCCCAGCGTGGGGTTCTTCGCCGTTGAGATCTTGGTGACCGTCGCGGCGTTGGCCACGCCCGCCAGGGCCAGTGATCCCGAGAGACCGCCAACGGCTAGGGCAACGCCTGCAATTCGTGCAACTCGAACCTTGCTTATGGGCTTCATGTGCCTTCTCTCCTTGTACTAGTACCAGTTCTATTTGCGCTGTGTGTGCGTCGCAATGACACAAGAACTACGGGCCAGCCGGGCGAAGAGATCACGTTGTCAGTCGGAATTTTGACAAATATCCCAGAATTTGAACAGCCCTCCGTTCGAATCCCGATTGGGACCGTCGACGGATGGTCCTGCACCGACGGCGGCGGCGACAGCGACGGTCCCACCCGGTTGACGCTCGTCCTACCGCTGCTTGACGGCAGACCCACGGGTCACCGCTCGACTTACGGCGACACCGGAGGCGCTCAAGCTGGGCGCTCCAATACTGGGCGCTCCAATACTGGGCGCTCCTAGTGTGCTGGGAACTGGGCGCTGGCCACGATGGTGCCATTCGCCGCGACCAGGCGGGCAGAGCGAACATCGCCCGCCGGCGATGTCAACGGCGCACCCCAGGCGCCATACCCGGCCGAGAGCGTGAACACGCCAACAGTCCGAGTCGTTCCTCCGGCCAGGGTGACCTCACACCTCACCTTGCCCGACCAGGCGTTCTCGTTGATGGTCATGAACATCCACGCCGGCTTGCCGGGCGAGGTCATGACCTCACCGAGGACCTGCCCATGCGACGTGAGCTGGGCCGTGGCCAGATCCGGCGACGCTGACTGCTGCTGGTTCTTGGCCCCTCGCGGCATAACCAGTGATCCCACGCCGATGCCCACGAGAAGGAGGACCGCGGCCGCGGCAATGAGCGGACCGGCCCGCCGAAACCACCGTTGACGCGCCCGTTCGGTTGCCCGGGGCTTTGCGGCATCGGCGGCATTGAGCTTCTCGACCAGACGGAGCTCGAAGCCCAGGGGGGGCTCAACTTCCGGGGCCAGCTGCAACAACGTGTCGGTCACGCCGGACAGGTGTTCGAGCGTGGCCCGGCAGCGCGGGCAGGATGCCACGTGCTCCAGCGCCTCCGATCGACTGCGACCGTCCAGCGCCCCCAGGGCCAGCTCGGCCAGCTCGTCCTGCATCAGCTCGCACTGCCTTGGATCTGCGGTATTAGCGCTCATGGGGCCTCCTCGATCACCACGGACTCCCGGAGCTTGGCCATGCCCATCCGGATCCGGCCTTTCGCCGTCCCCAACGGGATCCCGTCCTCTGTGGCGATCTCCTGAGCAGTCCATCCGTACATGGATGCCAGCACGACGGCGCGGCGCTGCTCCAGGGGTACGTGGGCCAAGGCAGCCCGCACGCGATCGACGGCGTCGCCGGTCACGACGGCCTCTTCGGGAGCGGGCTCGCTGCTCATCAACTCGAGAAAGGCCTGGTCATCGGGGTCGGTGGGCGTGCCCCGCCGAACACGGAGAACATCGACGGCCAGATTGCGAGTGATGGTCAGAGCCCACGATGCCACGGACCCACGCCGGGGGTCGAACACCGCGGCATGCCGAAGGATCCGGATGAAAGCCTCCTGGGCCACATCTTCGGCCAGAGCGGCATCGCGCACGATCCCGACCGCCAGTCCGAACAGTCTGCCCTGGTAGCGGCGTACGAAAGTCAGACTGGCCTGCTCATCGCCGACAGCGATCCCTGAGATCAGCGCCTCGTCTGAGATGCTCTCCTCACCGCGGCCTTTGGCCCTGCCCATCATCGCGTCCTACCGTTCATCACTAGCTATACGGTCCAGACGCCCAAAGGGATCAATCCACCAGCGCACGGCCCACAACGGCGGCTCGACGGGAATAGTGGGCGGACGGGACCGGCACGGGCCACGGCGCTAGTCACCGCGCAGGTCGCCGAGCAGTTCCGCCCGGGCCGCCGGGCTCAGCTCGGTGCCGGAGGCGCCGTCGGGGTACTGCGGGTGCGACACGGCCAGCACTACCGGTCCGTCGGCGAACGCCACCATCTGGGCCTCGGTGAAGCGGAACCGGATGTAGTGGACGGCTGAGGTGACGGTCTCCCGGGTCAGATGGGAGGCGTGCTCGGCCTCGGGGACCGAGCGAACGACGTCCTCGCTCCCCGCTGCTCCGATCCGGAACTCCACCGCCCCCTCGATGCCGACCAACTTGGGCAGCCACTCCCGGAGCAGGGCGTCGTTGGTCAACTCCAGGAACAAGGTGGCCGACAACTCGCCGGGGGCAGGGAGCAGCCGGTTGTAGACATCGAGCTCGGTCTGGATCTGCTGGTCGCTGAACATCCGCTCGGCCCGGGCCATCTCCTGCACCTGAAAGCGCATGGTCAGACGGTTCTCGAAGGTGACGGTGATCACCGGGCCGATGGACACCCGGCGCAACTTCTTCACCTGGATCACGTGGCGCCGGAACTCGTCCCGCTCCCGCTCGTAGGCGCGCTGGTCCGAAATATCAGCCAACGTCAGCGGCGTTGCCTCACTCATAGGTCCTCCTCGACCGTCCATCCTCCGTGGCATCCGAACTCATTGGCGCATCCGAACTCATTGGCGCATCCGAACTCGTTGGCGCATCCGAACTCGTTGGCACCGGCGGCAAAACAGGAGCCGGCCCCGGGTCGCCCCGGGGCCGGCCACCAACAAACATGAGCGCGCTGGGCGCTCACCGGTCGATCAGGAGACCGACGCCAGCCCTTCGCTGAACCGGCCGGCGTGGCTCTTCTCGGCCCGGGCCAGCGTCTCGAGCCACTCGGCGACTTCCTCGAAGCCCTCGTCGCGGGCCGTGCGAGCGAACCCCGGGTACATCTCGGTGTACTCGTAGGTCTCACCCTCGATGGCCGACTTGAGGTTGTCGGCGGTGGGACCGACGGGGACGCCGGTCACCGGATCGCCGGTTTCCCGCAAGAAGTCGAAATGGCCGAACGCATGACCCGTCTCGCCCTCGGCCACCGACCGGAACAGGGCGGCGACATCGGGATAGCCCTCCACGTCCGCCTTCTGTGCGAAGTAGAGGTACCGGCGGTTGGCCTGGCTCTCTCCGGCAAATGCCTCTTTGAGGTTCTCCTCGGTCTTGCTGTTCTTCAGTGCAGGCACAGTGTTCCTTTCATTGTCGAGATGGTCCATTGGTTGATACTGCGAGGGTTCGATCTGCTTGCCTCGTTGGGTCTCCGTCGGCGCTGATGGCCCTCTCGGCCACGCACTCGGCACACAGACCGCGAAACACGATCTCGGCGCTGCCCACCTCGAACCCGAGATCCGACCCGTCAGGGATGCGGATATCGGGAAATTCGGCGTAGACATCACGCACCTTGCCGCACTGACGGCACACCACATGGTGGTGGGCAGCGTCGACGTTGGGATCGAACCGGGTCATCCCCGTCCCCACGTCGAGCGAGGCGATCTCACCCAGCTCGGCCAGATCGTTCAGCGTCTGGTACACCGTCTTCAGTGAGATGGTCTCGACGTCGCGGCGGGCCGCTTCGAAGACCGCTTCGGCCGAGGGATGGGTGACGTCACCCTGCAACACCCGGAAGATGCACTGCCTCTGGGCCGTCACCTTGCGGCCGTTGTCCCGGAACAACTGGGTGAGCTCATCTGGCGTCTTCATTGCCTCTCCAACATATCACCAAGGATTGTTTATTTACAACGGTTGTAGATACGAGAATAGGGGGATTGGCCGCCGCGTCAACCGATCGCCGGCCGGCGGCGGGGCGAAGGTACCCGCCGTTGCCTTGTGGCAGGCTTCGGATCGTGCCCGCTGCCGTTCCTGACTCCACCGGTCGCACCGCGAGCTCCTCCGGTCCCGCCGCCGGTCCGGCCTTCGACCGCAGCCACGCACTGTCCCGCCTGGCCCGCGAGCATTTCGACGTCCTGGTCATCGGGGGGGGCATCACCGGCGCCGGGGTGGCCCTCGACGCCGCCAGCCGCGGCCTGCGCACGGCCCTGGTGGAGAAGGACGACTTCGCCTCGGGCACGTCGTCCAAGTCCTCCAAGCTGGTCCACGGCGGGCTCCGCTACCTCCAGCAGCGCGAGTTCCGCCTGGTGTACGAGAACCTGGCCGAGCGCCAACGGCTGCTGGACAACGCCCCTCACCTGGTGTCGCCCCTCCCCTTCCTCATCCCCCTGTTCGGCAAGGACGGGGTGATCAACCGCAGCGTGGCCACGACGTACCTGACCGCGCTGTGGCTCTACGACCTGACCGGCGGGATGCGCATCGGGCAGCGCCACCAGCGGGTGACCCGGGCCCAGGCCCTCGAGCACCTCCCGACCCTGCGCACCGACCGGCTGGTGGCCGGGTTCCTGTACTGGGACGCCCGGACCGACGACGCCCGGTTGACCCTGGAGGTCCTGCGCACGGCGGTGCTCGATCATGGGGCGGTGGCGGCCAACCACGTGGCCGTCACGGCCATGCTGACGAACGACGGGAGGGCCGAGCACGGCAGCACAGCCGGTCCAGAGGAACCGGCCGGTCCGGGGAACACAGGCAGTCCCGGAAGCACGGTCAGTCCAGGAAGCACGAGTAATCCAGGAAGCACGAGCAGTCCCGGAAGCACGATCACCGGAGCCCGCGTCTCCCCCGACGGCGGCCAGGCCTTCGACATCAGCGCCACGGTGGTGGTGAACGCCACCGGGGTGTGGGCCGACGAGGTCCGGGGGCTCGACGAGGGCCCGCAACCGCCGTCCATCCGCCCGGCCAAGGGCATCCACATCACCATCCCCGCCGACCGGCTCCCCTGCGACATCGCCGCGGTGATCCCCGTCCGCCAGGACCATCGCTCCATCTTCGTGGTCTCCTGGGGCGAGCAGGTCTACCTGGGCACCACCGACACGGAATGGGACGGCCCGCTCGACGACCCGGCGTGTCTCCCCGAGGACGTGGACTACATCCTCGACGCCGCCAACGCCGTGGTCACCAGCCCGATCACCCGGGACGACATCTTGGGCATCTGGGCCGGGCTCCGGCCCCTCCTGCTGCCGCCCAAGGGCAAGGGCAAGCTGAAGGAACGGACCGCCGACCTGTCCCGGCGCCACACGGTGCAGACCTCACCGGCCGGCGTGGTCACCGTGACCGGGGGCAAGCTGACTACTTACCGGAAGATGGCCCAGGACACGGTGGACGCCGTGGTCGCCCGGCTGGGCCGGCGCTCCCTACCCTCGGTGACCAAGAACCTCAAGCTGCACGGGGCCGGCCACCGGGACCACGCCCCGGCGGCGACCATTCCCGACGACACCGTCCGGGACGCCGACGCGGCGTCTCGGGCCGCGGCCCACCTGGCCGGCCGGTTCGGCACCGATACGCCGCAGGTCCTGGCCCTCAGCGAGGGGCATCCCGAGCTGCTCGAGCCGCTGGTGCCGGGCCTCCCCTATCTGGCCGTCGAGGCGGTCTACGCCGTGCGCTTCGAGATGGCGCGGTCGCTGAGCGACGTGCTCGACCGGCGGACCCGTGCGGTGTTGCACGACGCCGCCGCCACCGCCGACGCCGCCCATCGCGTGGCCGCCCTCATCGCGCCCGATCTGGGCTGGACCGACGAGCGGGCAGACGCCGAAGCGGAGGCCTACGCTGCAACGGTCCGAGGTGTGTTGGTCCGGGCCGGGCTCGGTGCCGACGTGGTTTCCGCCGCTGTTTCATCAGCACAGCCGTCATCAGCAGAGTCCGACCGGTCGCCCGAGGGCGGCCCGACGTCCCGAGAGGAACGTACATGACCGAGCCGACGCCCGTCTCGCCCATCAGCGCCCCCTGGGACGCCATCGGGGAACGCCTGGACGGGACCCGGGTCGGCGTCGACGACTCCCTCCGGCGTCACCTGGTCGACGTGTGTGACGAGGTCAGCGACGACGACGAATCACGGGCGGAGGCCGGGCGCGACTGGTGGCCCCTGGCCATCGGATGGGCGGCACGGGGTCAAGTCCCCGCCCGGCCCGCGCTCATCGCCCGACCCACCGATACGGCCCAGGTGTCGGCGGTGCTGGCCGCCTGCAACGACGCCGGCGTCCCCGTCACCCCCTCGGCGGGACGCAGCGGCGTGTGCGGGTCGGCCGTCCCCCTCTACGGCGGCGTCGTCCTCGACCTCTGTGGCCTGGCCGGGATCGGCGACGTGGACACCACCTCCCTGGTGGCCGACCTGCGGGCCGGCACCTTTGGTCCCGACGTCGAGAACGGGCTCCGCAACGACCACGACGTGACGCTCGGCCACTGGCCCCAGTCGATGGACCTCTCCACCGTGGGCGGATGGTTGGCCTGCCGCGGGGCCGGCCAGTACTCCAACCGATACGGCAAGATCGAGGACATGGTCATCGGCCTCGAGGTCGTCCTGGCCGACGGCACCGTCGTCCGCACCGGCGGCCACGGTCCCCGTTCGGCCACCGGACCCGACCTCAACCAGCTCTTCGTGGGCAGCGAGGGCACCCTCGGCGTCATCACCCAGGGACGGTTCCGCGTCCACCCGGTGCCCACCTATTCCGGGCAGCGGGCCTTCGGGTTCCGCTCCTTTGCCGACGGGCTCGACGCCTGCCGTCGGATCTTGCGGCGCGGGGCCACCCCGGCCGTCCTCCGCCTCTACGACGAGACCGAGTCGGCGCGGTCCTTCGACCACGGGTCCACCAACGTGCTCATCGTCCTCGACGAGGGCGACCCCGGCCTGGTCGAGGCCACCCTGGCCGTGGTCGACCACGAGAGCTCGGCCGCCGACAAGCTCGATGCCGGCCTGGTCGACCGCTGGATGGAGCAGCGCAACGACGTGTCCGCTCTCGCTCCCCTGTGGCGCCACGGCATCGTGGTCGACACGGTGGAAGTCTCGGCCCGCTGGTCGGTGCTGCCCGGCCTATACCGCTCG
>DATMMO010000381.1:0-19040 GCA_035569695.1 Acidimicrobiales bacterium
AGGGTCTGGCCCAGCAGCCGGATCTGACCCAGGACCCCCGACGCCGCCCCCACCTTCTCCTCGGCGATGGCGCCCACGCCCGAGATGTTGGAACCGTTGAACGCTCCGCCGGTTCCGAGCCCGCCGGCCACGGCCACGGCCACGACCAGGGCCACGCCGGTGGAGGGGCTCACCAAGGAGTAGGCGACGGCTCCGGCGGTCAGGAGCACCATGCCCACCACCATGGCCGATCGGGCGCCGAACCGGGCACAGATCGGCCCGATGGCGGCCGAGACGAGGAAGCACGGCACCGAATAGGCCAGCAGCACCAGGCCGGCTTGGGTCGGGGTGTAGCCCAGGACGACTTGGAGATAGAGGGGGGTGAAGAACAAGGTGGAGGCAAAGCCGAAGTTGCCGGTGAAACCGACGGCAGTGGCCGACCAGTAGGTGCGGTTGCGAAACAGGCGGAAATCGATCAAGGGCACGGGTCGCCGGGGCTCGAACACGAAGTAGACAACCAGGAGGATGGCGGCGGCACCGAGGGACCCGGCCACCGCGGCTGACCCCCAGCCCAGTTCGTTGGCCGACTGCAGGCCGAAGAGCAGGCAGAGGAGGGCGACGGTGGGGGTGATGACGCCGAACCAATCGATGACCCTCGACGCCGACTCGTCCCGGGACTCTTCCACCGCGAACAGGGTGAGGGCCAGGCCGGCGGCCAAGAGGGGAATGTTCAGCCAGAACAGCCAGCGCCACGACAAGGATTGGGAGAACCAGCCGGCCACCGGGCCGCCGACCACGTTGCCGAACATGAAGCCGGCAGCCCACATGCCCAGGCCCACCGACCGTCGCTCCGGTGGGAATGCGTTGCTCACGATGGGGAAAGAGGACGCGTAGGTGCCGGACATCCCGATGCCCTCGAGAGCGCGGAACCCGATGAGGACGCCGACGGACGGGGCCAGCGCGCACCCCACCGAGGCGATGGCCACGACGGCCAGCGAGGCGAGGAGCAGCCGGCGGCGGCCCACGATGTCGCTCAGTCGACCCAGCACCATGGCGCCGGCACCGAAGAACAGGATGGCCATGTTGAGCACCCAAGCCAGTTGGGACGTGGTGGCCGAGAAGCGCGAACTGATCGAGGGGAGGGCGACGACCAGCCCGAAACTGTCGATGCTGATGGGCAGCATGACCAGAGCCATCGCCGCCACCACCCACCAGCATCGGGTGCGATCCGATGGTCGCAACAATGGCATCGGCAGAGTATGGCCCCACCTGACACCGCGTAGGCGAACCTGGTCAGCCGAGCGCCTGTGCCAAAGTACCCGGGCAGGAAGGCACGACTTCCGACGGCAACCGCTGGTTGTCGACATCGAGGGCAGGACGGAGGCTGTCATGGGATCTGGAGCCGACGCCATCGGTGTGTTGTTCGGAGAGGTCTGGAACGGCGGCGACCTCGAGGCCCTCGATCGGGTCTTCACCTCCGACGTGCTCGTCCACACGTCGCCCGACACCCAGTCCCGGGGCTCGGCCGTCTTCCGCGACGTGATCGCCTCCTGGCGTCAGGCCTTCGCCGGTCTCCATCACGACATCGACGACCTGGTCGAAGTGCCGGGCCAGGTGATCGTGCGCTGGCACGGTTCGGGCACCCACACCGGCGAGTTCCTCGGCATCGCCCCCACCGGTCGCCCCATGTCCTATGGAGGGATGACCTGGTGCCGGTTGTCCGACGGGCTCATCTCGGAGGCCTGGGTGGCGGCCAACGTGGACGAGATGGTGGCGTCGCTGACCGCGGAGGCCTGACCATGGTCGGCGACGAGCGGTACCGCCGGGCCCGGCGCTTCACCGAGGAAGTCGTTCGCACCCGTGTGTCCCATGTCACGCTGTCGCCCACCTGGCTCGACGACGACCGGTTCTGGTTCACACGGACCGGCCGCCGGCCGGCGACCGTGCTGGTCGACGGCGCGGCGGGAACCAGTGTCGAGCTCGACGGTCCGCCCACCGCTCCTGAGCCTCCCGGTCGACCAGACGGCCTCACGGCACCGGACCGGCGCCGGGAGTTGTTCCGTGAGCGCGGTGACCTCGTGGTCCGTCATCGGACCAGCGGCCTTCAGGGTGCCCTGACCAGCGATGCCGAACCGTGGTGGGACTACGGCGGAACGCCCGACACCGCCCTCACCGGGGTGACCCTCCGGCGCTCGGGCTCGCCCCAGCCCCCCGTCGCCCTGTGGTCGAGCGACTCGACCCGGATCGTGACCCACCGGATCGACCAGCGGCGGGTGTCGCCGCGGTACCTGATCGAGTCCGCCCCTCCCGGTGCCATGGCGCCGGTTCTCCATGAGGCTCGAGTGCCATTTCCCAGCGATGACGAACGACCGGTGGCCGACCTGATGATCTTCGACGTCTCCTCCGGGAGGCGCACCGCGATCGAGGGCGGTCCCCTGCCCGTCGAGTTCTATTCGCCGTTGGAGCTGGGCTGGGTGTGGTGGGGTGCGGGCGACACCTCGGTCTGGTTCCTGCGCGAGGACCGGGGCGCCCGGCGCTTGGCCCTGTACCGAGCGGATGCCGGCACCGGAGCGGTCCAGGAGCTCGTCGTCGAGTCATCGGAGTCCTACGTCGAGACCCATCCTCTTCTCCCGTGGCCCAGCGCCGTCGGCATGAGCCCGAAGGACCGATGGGTGGTGTGGCCGTCGGAGCGGGACGGCTGGCGCCATCTGTACCTTTACGACGGGGGCAGCGGGGAGCTGGTGCGCCAGCTGACCGGCGGGCCCTGGTTCGTCCGGGACGTCCTCCGGGTCGACGACCAGTGGGTGTGGTTCACCGGTCTGGGACGGGAGCAGGGTCGTGACCCGTACTTCCGGCACCTGTACCGGGTTTCCCTCGACGGCGGCCAGCCCGAGCTGCTGACCCCCGAGGACGCCGACCACGCCTCGACGCTGTCTCCTGGGGGCCGGTTCGTCATCGATTCGGCGTCGACCATCGCCACCGCGCCGGTCCACCGGCTCCGGCGAAGCGATGGGAGCCACGTCCTGGACCTCGGGGTGGCCGATCTCGCCGGACTCGAGGCCGAGGGCTGGAAGCGGCCAGAGCGCTTCGAGGTCACCGCGGCCGACAGCCGCACCCCACTCCACGGGGCATTGTTCTTCCCGTCCGACTTCGACTCCTCGCTCCGGTACCCGCTGATCGACAGCATCTATCCCGGTCCCCAGCTCATCCGCACGCCCAAGTCGTTCACCGTGGACAGCACGGCCGGTCCCGACGAGTGGCCGGGGGCGTGGGACGCCCAGGCCTTGGCCGAGCTGGGCTTCGTGGTCATGACCCTGGATGGCCGGGGCACGCCCCTGCGCAGCCGGGAGCTGCACCTCGCCTCCTACGGGCGCCTGGGCCGCCACGCCCTCGACGATCATGTGGCCGCCATCGCCGCCCTGGCCCGGACCCGACCGTGGCTGGATACGGAACGTGTGGGCATCACCGGCCACTCGGCCGGCGCCGCCGCCGCCGTCCGGGCCGTGCTCGAGTACCCCGACGTGTTCAAGGCCGCGGTATCGGGATCGGGAGTGCACGACATCCGCCGCTATCTGGCCTACTGGGCCGAGAAGTACCAGGGCCTGCCGCCCGAGGCCGACTACCAGGAGGCGAGCAACGTCGAGCTGGCCCACCGGTTGCGGCGTCCGGTCCTGCTCATCCACGGCGAGCTCGATGACAACGTCCACCCGGCCAACACCGTGGCCCTGGCCGACGCTCTCGTCCAGGCGGACAAGGACTTCGAGCTGGTGATCCTCCCGGGGCAGAACCACAACTGCGCCACCCACCCCTACTACCTCCGTCGGACGTGGGAATTCTTCGTCCGTCATCTCCTGGCCGCGCCGCCGGCGCCCTGATGGCGGTGCCCTACGATGCCGGCGTGCCCCGCTCGTCGAACACGGAAGCCGAACTGGCCCGCCGCCTGTGCCCGCCCGAGTCGGTCCTCGATCACATCACCGACGGCACCGATGTCATCGTGGCCGTGGCCAACGGCGCGCCGGACACCGTCCTCGACGCCATCGAGGCCGGCGCCGACCGCTTCGACGACGTGCGCCTCCACCAGATGCTGCCCATCAAGGACCGTCCCTACATCCGAGGCGAGCTGCCCGGCCTGCGCCACGTGTCCTGGTTCCTGTCCGATTGCGACCGCCAGGCCTTTGCCGACGGGCACTGTGATCTGGTCCCCAACAATTTCAGTGACGTGCCCGCCCTGCTGCGTCGGACGGCCCGGCAGCCCCTGGCCATCGCCAGTGCCTCTCCGCCCGACGCCCACGGGTACTTCTCCCTGGGCTGCCACGCCGAGTACATGGCCGCGTTGGCCGGTGACGTGCCCCTCTTCCTCGAGGCCAACCGGGCCATGCCCCGAACGTTCGGTGAGAACCAGGTCCATGTCAGCCAGGTGGTGGGATGGTCGGAGGCCGACTACCCCCTGGTCGAGGTGGCCCTCCCCGAACCCATCGCCGCCGATCGCCGGATCGCCGAGCTGGTGGCGGAGCGGATCCTGGACGGGGCCACTCTGCAGGTGGGCATCGGAGCCATTCCCGGCACGGTGCTGGGCCTGCTGCACGACCGCCGCCATCTGGGCATCAACAGCGAGTTGATCACCGACGCCGTGGTCGACCTGGTCGAGTCGGGGGCGGTCACCGGGAGCCGGAAACGGAACAATCGCAACAAGGTGGTCACCACCTCGGCGCTGGGGTCCCGGCGCCTGTACGACTTCGTCGACGGGAACCCCGGCGTCGAGTTCTGGCCCGTCGACTACACCAACGACTCCCACCGGGTGGCCGCCGAGGACCGCTTCGTGGCCGTCAACGCCACCCTCGAGGTCGACTTCCTCGGACAGTGCGCGTCCGAGTCCCTGGGGAGCCACTACTTCTCCTCGTCCGGCGGTCAAGCCGACTTCGCCCGGGGTGCCATCTATTCGCCCGAGGGCCAGTCGTTCATCGTGCTGCACTCCTCGACCCACGACTGCACCGTGTCCCGGGTCGTTCCCCGACTGCAGGCTGGCGCGGCCGTCACCACCTACAAGAACATCGTGGACCGGGTGGTGACCGAGCACGGGGTGGCCGAGCTGCGGGGCACGACCATCAGGGAACGCACCCAACGGCTGATCGCCGTGGCCGACCCGGCGTTCCGAGACGCGCTGACCAACGAGGCCCGTCGCATGGGGTTCATCTGATCCGGCCGGCGGCCGGACTCAGATCCCGGTGGTGGCCTCGATGCGGCCGTCCTGATGGGCCTGCACCAGGGACTGATGATCGGCTCCGTTCTGGTGGGCATAGGCCTCGGCGAACCGAGCGATGGCCGTGTCGAAGGTCGATGCCGACCCCAGATAGGCGGCGATGGCGATGCGGTCGCCGGACCGCGCGTGGGCCCGAGCCAGGGTCCAGCCGCACAGCTCGCCGTAGACGCTCATGCCCCGCGGCTCCATGGCGCTGATGTCCACCGAGCCCTTGTGGTCCCAGAGCTGGCGGATGTAGAAGTCCCGGTCTATGCCGTCGATGCCGTTGACCGTCACCCAGCCCAGCAGGATGTCGCTGGCCGCCTGCATCAGGCGCTGGCCCTCCACCACCCGTTGCCCGTGATGTCCCAATTCGCTGGGGGCCAGGAACTGCTCGAGCACCGAGGGCCCCGCTTCTTTGGCCTGGAGGATCAACGGGTCGGAGTGGTCGCGGCCCATGAGCAGGATGATCCAGCACCGGGTGCCCACGCTGCCCACGCCCACGACCTTGCGGGCGATCTCCACCGGTTGGAAGGTCCTGAGCAGTCGTTGGCGATCGAGGGGCAGGCTGGCCGCGTACTGGTCGAGCGCTCCCCCGAGGCTCTGTCGCATCGATTCGGCCGACGTGGGCTCCAACAGCTTCTCGAGCGGCGTGATGAGGGGATGCTCGTCGCGCAGCCGAACCACCCCTCCCTCACTGGTGGTCAGCTTGGCGAACGCGGTCAGGTGGTCATGGTGCTCGGCCTTGGCCAGGGTGCTCTGCACCACCCGCTTCGCCCGCCGGCCCATCTGGGCCCGCCACGTGTCGAGGATGGCGACATCCTGTTTCCCGTACCAGACGTCCAGGTTCGACATCCCGGCGAACCCGGCCATGGCCGTCCGGTAACTGCGGGCGGCGGCGGTGACGATGTCGACCCGTTCCTGGTCGCCGAAGCCGCGATCCCGTCCGGCTACTGACAGGCTGGCAGCCAACCGTTTTACGTCCCACTCCCACGGTCCGGCCAGGGTCTCGTCGAAGTCATTGACGTCGAAGAGCATCCCGCGCTCGGGGGTACCGAACACGCCGAAGTTGGACAGGTGGGCGTCCCCGCAGATCTGGACCTCGATGCCACTGGTGGGGGCCTGGGCCAGGTCGGCAGCCATGCCCAAGGCGGCGCCGCGGTAGAACGAGAATTCCGAGGCCAGCATGCGACCGTGCCGGATGGGCACCAGCTCGGGCACCCGGTCGGCTTCTTGGGACTGGAGGAGAGCGACGGGGTCGGGCCGGTTGGGCGCCGGCTCCCAGTCTCCGTGACTCGACCGGGGAACCCGGCGCCGCGCCGCCTTGCCCCGGGCGATCCGGTCGGCGACGGTGTCGCTGGTGGTTGGTGCTGTGGACACGTCGGTCATCGGGGTTCGTCCCACTTCCGGTCTCAGGCTTCACCACAGCATCGCGCCGGAGCGCCGCTTCCGCCCTACGCTCCCTCGGTGGGCCGCGAGCCACGGAGCCCACACCACTCGAGCCGACAAGGAGATACGACCATGAACTATCCACTCGAGGTGGGCGGGATCGACGACTATCCCGTCAAGGTCGGCAGCATGTTGATGACGCTGGTCGACCCGTCCCGGGGATACGAACGGGCCTACAACCGCTGGTACGAGCGCGATCACTTCTACGGCGGTTGCATGATCGGCCCCTGGTTGTTCGCCGGAAGCCGGTGGGTGGCCACCCGGGACCTGAAGGACCGGCGGTGGCCCACCGACGCCGATTCGGTAGCTGCTCCCTACGACGCCGGCAGCTACATCGCCATCTACTGGGTGGAGCAGGGCCATCACGACGACCACTTTGAGGCCTGGGCCGTCCCCCAGGTCCGCGACCTCTACGCCAACGGCCGAGGGTTCGCCGAGCGGCGCCACGTGCACACCTCGTTGTTCGATCACATCGGCTCGCGCTACCGGGACGACGATCCCGTCCCCATCGACTTGGCCCTCGACCGCCGCTACTCCGGTCTGGTCGTGCTGTGGTGGGACGCCCCGGAGGGGACCGAGGCCTCGGACCTGCACCGGGCGGTGGCCGAACGTACCCAGGCGCTGCTGGCCGGGTCGGCCATCGAGATCGCCTCGTCGTGGACGCCGTCGGCCCCCGACGAGGGGCCGCGCGACGTCCCCATGGACCTGGGCTCCCCGGCCGGCGGATCGAACCGATTGGTGCAGCTCCTCTTCGTCGACGGCGACGTGGTCGACGTGCTCGACTCGGTTCGCGCCTATACCGACGCCGTCGAGGCCGAGGGGCTCGGCCGCCTGCAGCTGGCCGCCCCCTTCTTCTCCACGGTGGTGGGCACCGACACCTACGTCGACCAGCTCTGGTAACCCTCCGGCGCGGTCAGGCCCGGGCCAGTCGGCCCAGGAACGCACGGGTCCGAGCCTGTTCCTCGGGGTTCCCCTGGACGTTGGCCACCAGCTCGGTGGCTCCCGCCTCGGCGAGCGCGGCGATGCGTCCGGCGACCTCGCCCTCGTCACCCACCAAGGCGATGTCGACCGGCTCGGCCACCCCTTCGGCGGCCAGCATGCGCCGGTAGGAGGGCATGGTGGCGGGACCGGCCATCGCCGCTCCCACTCGTTGCCGGGCTCCATCCCGGTCGTCGCTGATGCACACGGGGAGGCCGACGACCACCCGTGGCGGCGGCCGCCGCGCCCTGGCCGCGGCGGCTGCGATCGAGGGGGCCACCTTGCGTCGGATGGTCTCGACCCCGGTCATCCAGGTGACCGTGCCATCGGTCAGCCGGCCGGCCAGCTCGAGCATCCTCGGGCCCAGTGCGGCCAGCACCAGGTCCGGAGAGGGCCCGTCGATCCCGAGCGCGCCCCGGACCACGATCCGCTCCCCGGCGAGATCGGCCCGGCGGTCCGGGCCGAGCAGGGGAGCAAGACCCTCGAGCTCGTCGGCGCACAAGCCCACCACTGATGAGTAGGGCACGCCGTAACAGCCTTCCGACACGACCTGGTGGGTCACCCCGACCCCGAGGGTCAGCCGTCCCGGGCCGGCCACCGTGGCCACGGTCAGGGCCTGTTGGGCCAGGGGCAGGGGATGGCGTCCCTGGATGGGGACGACCGCGGTGCCCAGGCCGATGGTGGGGACCTGGCCGGCGGCCACGGCCAGCGCGGTCAACGTGTCCACCGTAAACCCCTGGCCGAACCAGATGCCGTCGAAGCCGTCGGCGGCCGCCGCCGCCGTGTGGGACACCAACTCGCTCACCGTGGGCGCGTCTGCGCCGCCGAACACCGAGATCGTGATCATGGCGGTCCAGGCTAAATCGTCGGTGGGCCCCCGATCGATCCGGGCTATCGTTCGATCGTTTCGCGGACGAGAGGGGTTGGGGATGGGTGTAGCCCTCGTAACCGGGGCAGGACGGGGCCTCGGACGCGCCATAGCCAGGCGCTTGGCCGCGGATGGACACGTCGTTGTGGCCGTCGACATCGATCGGGCCAGCGCGGAGGAGACGGCGGCCATGGTCGGCGGCACCGCGCAGTGCTGCGATGTGGGTGACGGTGACGCGGTGCAGGCCCTGGCCGACGAGGTCGGGCCGGTGCAGATCCTGATCAACAACGCGGGCATCTGGCGGTTCGGCCCCGTCCTCGAAGCCTCGGAATCGGATCTGCACGACGTGCTCCGGGTCAACCTCTTGGGCACGGTGCATTGTTGCCGGTCGTTCAGCCCGGGGATGGCCGGGAGTGGTGGCGGCGCCATCGTCAACCTCTCGTCGGCCGCCGCGGCCATGCACGCCTCCGGAGTGGGCATCTACCCCGCGTCCAAGGGGGCCATCGAGCTGCTCACCCAGCAGCTGGCGGTGGAGCTGGGCCCCCAGTCGATCCGGGTCAATGCCGTGGGCCCGGGCCTGATCGTCACCGAGGGGACGGCAGCCAACTACGAGGGGGACCGGCAGAGCCAGCGGGCGCGGGCCGTGCCCCTCCAGCGGGTGGGGGAGCCGACCGACATCGCCAACGTGGTGGCCTTCCTGGTCTCCGACCAGTCGGCCTATGTTTCCGGTCAGGTGATCTACGTGGATGGCGGCATCACCGCCGGCCGGCCCAGCGTCTGAGCCCCATGGCCTCGTTCGATCCCAACGACCCCCGTCACCTCACCGAGGGGGTTCCCTTCGACCGCCTGGCCCAGCTACGGAGGGAGGCGCCGGTGTGCCCCACCCCGTCGGGCTCGTGGTACGTGGCCCGCTACGACGACGTCGAGGCCTCGCTCCGGAGCGTCGGGACCTTCCGGGCCGACCTCGGCCGAATGTCGGGCGTTGACGGGGTCGAGGCGGTGCCCAGCGATCAGCTCTTCCTGAGCGAGATCTCTGGTCCCCGCCATGCGCAGATCCGCCGACTGTTCAACGCTACCTTCGGTCCGCAACGGACGGCCAAGGTCGAACCCTTCATCCGCTCCACCTGTCATGGCCTGGTCGACCAGTTGTTGACCGGCGGTGACGTCGACCTCGACGCCGGCTACGCCATGCCCATTCCCGGACTGGTGATGGCCCACATGATGGGACTGCCGGACGGGACAGCGGCGAAGTTCATGGCCTGGTCGGTGGACGGGATGATCATGAAGCGTCCGTGCTCTCCCGATGTCGGCGTCGGAAATCATCCCCTGCAGAACTTCTTCGCCGAGGAGCTCGCCGCTCGCCGGGCCCGTACCGAACGAGGCGACGACGTCTTCACCACGCTGATAGACGCCGAGATCGAGGGGGAGCCGCTCAGCGACCAGGAGATCGTCACCGAGCTGCACTTCATGATCCAAGCCGGCGTGCACACCACCCGGGGTCTTCTGGCCCACCTGGTGCAACGCCTGCTGCTCGATCGCGATCTGTACCAGCGGCTGCGGTCCGATCCCAGCTTGGTCCCGGCCTACATGGAGGAGTCATTGCGCTTCGACGCACCGGTGCAGCGCACCACCCGGCGGTGCACGGCGGAGACCGACATCGAAGGGGTGGCCTTACGGCCCGGGGACTGGGTCGAGATGGGGATTGCTTCGGCCAACCGGGACGACGCCGTCTTCGACGATCCCGAAAGCTTTCGCCTCGACCGGCCCGATCCTCGGGGCCATCTGACCTTCGGCGCCGGTCCCCATGTGTGCCCGGGAGCAAGCCTGGCTCGACTCGAAGGACTGACCGCCGTCGAGGTGCTCATGCAGCGGGTCTCCTGCATGGAGCCCGTGGACGGAGCCACCTACCCCCCGCTGCCCGGCAACTTGGGCCACCTGCCCATACCCGCTCGGCTGGTGGCTCCACCCCGCCCATCTCCGTAACGCGGAGGGGCGACGCTTGAATCGTCGTCCAGGAGGGAAGGAGTGGGGGATGAAGGCACTCGACCGGGTCGTCGACCGCATCGACCGGTGGCAGCAACACAATCGCGTGGTCGCTCCCGCCTACGCCGTGATCAAGAAGTTCGGCGACGACCAGGCCAACAATCTGGTGGTCGCCCTGGGCTGGTACGGGTTCACATCCATCTACCCGCTCCTGCTCGTGGTGGTCACCATATTCGGCTTCATCGGGGCCGCCTCGCTGGGCACCGGCATCATCCACACCCTGCACCAGTTCCCCATCATCGGGTCCTCGTTCAATCCGGCCACGGCATCGAGTCGGCTGCAGGGCAACGTCGTCGGCCTGGTCATCGGTCTGGTCCTGCTGGTCTACGGAGCCCAGGGGGTCACCCAGACGGCCCAACAGGCCATGGCCACCGTGTGGGACATCCCCAAGGAGAAACTGCCCGGGTTCTTGCCCCGGTTGGGGCGAAGCGTGGGGGCCCTGGTCATCATCGGTGTCTGCTTCCTGGTCAACGCGGCGCTGGGTGTCCTGGCCACGGGTGGAGGCCAGTCCTATGCCGTTCGCATTCCCGTCATTGTGGCCATGGCCGTCATCAATGTCCTTTCCTATGCGGCCGCCTTCCGGGCTCTGACCCCGAAAGCAGTCGGGACCCGATCGCTCGTGCCCGGGGCGGTGTTCGCGGCCATCTGCTTCACCGCCCTCATCACCGTGGGCTCGGGATTGGTGAACCATCAGATCCGGAACAGCTCGGAGACGTACGGCCAGTTCGCCGTGGTCATCGGCCTGGTCGCCTTCCTGCTCATCCTGGCCAAGATCACCATCTACTCGGCCGAGCTGAACGTGGTGCTGGATCGCCATCTCTGGCCGCGGCAATTGCGGGAGGACCAGCCGGCCGAGGTCCCTCCCGGACCGGTAGGGCCCAACCCGGATCTGGCCGACGCGGCGAGGACCGGCCCGCCGGCGTCCTAGTGGCAACCGGGTGCTGACGGGATCGGGCGACCCCAATCGGCGGTGAGCCGGACCGGGGCCGGTTGGCATCCGAGAAGGCCCCGGACGATCGGACTATCGTCGGCGCCGGACCGAGAACCGAGGGAGCCATGGCAGAGACCAGTGGGGGCCAGTCGCGGTACATCGTCCTCGCCGCCATGATCTTCGCGGTGGCGATGACCTTCATCGACCAGACCATCGTGTCCATCGCCGTACCGAAGATACAGACCGAGCTGGGCTTGACGTCGACCGGCGTGCAATGGGTGGTCAACGCCTATCTCCTCTCCCTGGCCGCCCTCTTCGCCCTGGGCGGGCGATTGGCCGACACCCTGGGCCATCGCAAGATGGTGATCATCGGGGTGGTGGTGTTCGCCGCGGCCTCGGCCATGTGCGGGCTCACGCCCAAGGGCAGCTACGCCGAGGCGTGGATCGTGGGCTTCCGGGTCCTCCAGGGCGCCGGCGGGGCCATCATGTACCCGGCCGCCCTGGCCATCGTGGTGAACACCTTCCCCCTCCGGGAGCGGGGCAAGGCCCTGGCCCTGTTCTTCGGCGTGGCCGGAGGCCTCACCGCGGTGGGGCCCATCCTCGGTGGCTACCTCACCGAGTGGACGTGGCGCGCCATCTTCTGGGTCAACATCCCCGTGGCCGTCATCGCCCTGGTGCTGATCGCGGTGTCCAAGCCGACGACCCTGCACCGACGGGCCCGCATCGACTACCGGGGGGCAGTGCTCATCGCCGCCGGTGTGGCTCTCAGTATCTTCGGGCTCCAGCAGTCGGCCATCTGGGGCTGGGGCGATCCCGGCACCTGGCTGTGCATCATCGGCGGTCTCGCCCTCCTGGTCGTCTTCTACTTCTTGGAGATCCGAACCACGTCGCCGCTGATGCAGGTGAGCATCTTCCGCATCCGGGCCTTCCTGGTGGAGAACATCGTGTTGTTCATCACCATGATGGCGTTCATCCCTGTGTTCTTCTTCGCCAGTGAGTACGCCCAGATCTCGTTGGGCAAGTCGGCATCGGAGGCCGGCGTCTTCCTGCTCTACTTCTTCATCGGCTTCGTGATCGCCGCCCAGATCGGGGGGCGGATGCTCGACCGCATCGGGGCCAAGCGGCCCGTGGTCATGGGCTGCATCCTCTCCGCGGTGGGGTTCTACTTCTGGGCCGGACAGGTCACCACCCTGAGCTTCAACTCCCAGCAGTGGTACATCATCCTGGCCGGGGCGGGCATGGGCCTCATGCTCGGTCAGGCCAACACCGATGCCGTCAACCGCGCCTCCAAGCTGACCTACGGGGAGGCCACCGGCATCACCCAGACCCTCCGCAACTACGGTTCGAGTTTGGGGCTGGCCATTCTGGGCACCATCTTGCTCTCGGCCGAGCGTTCCCACCTGACCACCTCGCTGGTGTCCCAGGGCAAGTCCCAGGCCGTAGCTCAGAAGATGGCCGCCGCCTACTCTCAATCCCGGGGCGGCCAGACCGGCCCCATCCCCCACTGGGCCCGGCTCGACTTCGCCTACGCCATACGGACCGTGCTCTACGGCATGGCCATCATCATGATCGTGGCCGCGGTGATCGCGTTCATCGGTTTGCGGGCCGGCGTGCAGGAGGACCTGCCCTCGAGCGAGGCCGAGTCGTCCGCCGAGGTCGCGACCTGAACCCCGCCGGCGAGCGGGGCATGCCGACGGCGCGTCGAGATGCCTTGGTGGTGGCGTTGGCCGTGACCACGGGGAGCACGGATGCCATCGGCTTCATCGCCATGGGCGGCGTGTTCGCCAGCGTGATGACCGGCAACCTGGTTCTCCTGGGCGTGAGCATCGGCCATCGGAACGGCTCGTTGGCCGCCCACGTCGGCGTGGCCCTGGCCGGCTACATCGTCGGGGTGGTGGTCGGAGCCCAGGTGGCCGGCCGGCCCGACCCGGCCCGGTCGACCTGGCCGGCGCGGGTGACGGCGGCCTTAGTGGTCGAGCTGGGCCTGATCATCGGTGTGACCGTGGGCTGGGAGCTGGTCGGCGGGCACCCCGTGGGCGATCCGCAATTGCTCCTCTTGGGTCTGGCCTCCCTGGCCATGGGCGTACAGAGCTCGGCCGTGCGCTCGCTGGCCGACCCCGGCCTGTCCAGCACCTACATGACCGGGACGCTGACCAGCCTGGTCAGCGCGGTGGCGGCCGGCGACGGCTTGACCGGCCAGCGACAGAACCTGGCCGTGATCGCCGCCGTCGTGGTCGGCGCCGCCGTCGGCGGCGTGCTGGTGCTGGAGGTGCCCCGAGCGGCTCCCGCCGTGGCCCTGGCCGCCCTGGGCTCGGTCATCGTGACGGCCCGGTTGACGGCGGCGCCGGCGGGAGCGGGCGCCTCGGAGCAATGACGCCATGCGCTCGCTCCTGCGTCTGAGTAGCTATTGCAAGTGATTCGCATCTCCTCCTAAGGTGAGGGGCGATGGGGTCCAGCTGACGCCGGGCCGGTCCGTTCGTGAACCTGGGAGGAGCTGACGATGACCGACCCTCGGGTCCGTCTGGCCAAGATCCGTCACGGCCTCAGTCCCAACGAATGGGCCCGGGTGGGGGGCATGGGCGCCGTCATCGTCGCCCTCAATGTCTTGGGTTGGGGGCTCCTGGCCACGGCTGTGGGTGGCCACTACCACGTGAGCAAGACAGAGGTGTTCGGCTTCGGGACCGGGATCCTGGCCTACACGTTGGGCATGCGTCATGCCTTCGATGCCGACCACATCGCCGCCATCGACAACACCACGCGCAAATTGATCGGCGACGGGAAGCGTCCCCTCAGTGTGGGGTTCTTCTTCTCGCTCGGTCATGCATCGGTCGTCTTTGCCCTGGCCATCTTCTTGAACTTCGGAATCCGCGCCCTGAACGGCGCGGTCAGGAACGGCTCGTCCTCCCTGCACCGGGTGACCGCAGTGGTGGGGACATCGGTGTCGGGGACGTTCCTCTACGCCATCGCCGCGCTCAACGTCGTCGTCCTCATCTCGATCGTCAAGGTGTTCAGGGAGATGCGCCAGGGGCGCTACGACGACGCCGAACTTGAGCGGCAGCTCAACAGCCGCGGCTTGATGAACAAATTCTTCGGCGGATACGCCCGTCGGATCGACACGCCATGGAAGATGTACCCGATCGGCGTGCTCTTCGGCCTGGGGTTCGACACGGCCACCGAGATCGCCCTGTTGGTGCTGGCCGGCTCGGCCGTGGTCGGCGGACTTCCCTTCTACGCCGTCTTGTCCCTCCCGCTTCTGTTTGCCGCGGGCATGAGCCTGTTCGACACCCTTGACGGCTGCTTCATGAACTTCGCCTATGACTGGGCCTTCGCCAAACCGATCCGCAAGGTCTATTACAACTTGACCATGACCGGGCTGTCGGTCTTCGTGGCCTTCTTCGTCGGCACGATCGAGATCGTCGGCCTCATTGCCCAAGAAGGCAACCTGCACGGAGGGTTCTGGGATTTCATGCAGACCTTCAACATCAACACCGCAGGGTTTGTCATTGTCGGGTTGTTCGTGCTGACCTGGATCATCGCCCTGGTGGTGTGGCGGGTCGGGAACGTCGAGGAAAAGTGGGACCTGGGCGCGGCCCGGGCCCAGGGGGCAACGGCGGCAGCGGGCGAGGCCGAGCTGGCCCTGGCCGGGGGTCTCGACCAGTAATTCCTGGTCACAGCGGTGTGCTTTGCACAAGCCCGGTCGAACCGGTAAGTTGAAACACCTTGTGGCAGACGTCGGGCAGTACTCGACGGCGAAGCCAGACGTGACATCGAGGCACCGGACGGGGGCGCCGGCCACGGTTCTTCTGGCTTTCGTCACAGCGATCACCGCGACGGTGGTCCTCCTTCCTCGACCGGCGGCGGCCGACCAGATCTCCGACCTCAAGTCCCAGGCCACCCAGATCTCCCAGCAGCTCACCCAGGAGCAATTGCAGATCGGCGCCTTCCAGCAGCAGTACAGCGTGGACTCGGCCAAGGTCGAACAAGACGCAGTGACCATTGCCCGTACCCAGGATCAGATCGCCCAGGACCAACAGCAGATCGGTCGGGACCAGACCCGGGTGCGCGCTCAGGCGCTGGCCGCGTATGTGAACGCGGGATCCGATGCCTCCAGCCAGATCGTCGATACCTTCGACACCAATCAGCAGACCTCATTGGTGCGTAACGTGTACCGCAACATCGCCGTAGGCACCATCACCACCTCGGTGGACCTGCTGCACACCCATCAACAGGGACTACAAGCCCACCAGGCCGCGCTGGCCCAGCAGCAAGCCCAGGACCAGGCGACCAAGGCCAGCCAGGCCCAGTCCCTCCAGCAGGCCCAGAGCACCCAGGCCCAGATGCAGGCCGAGCAGGCGCAGGTAACCGGTCAGCTGGCCGTGGCCATCGCCCAGCAGCAGGCGGCCCAGCAGGCGGCGGCCGCCGCGGCCGTGCTGGCGGCTCAGAATGCGGCGGCGGCGAAGGCACAAGCCGCCGCCTCGGCCAGCCATGCCCCCTCGACCACGCAGGCTCCAGCCCAGGCCCAGACCCAAGCCCAGTCCCCGGCACCGACGGCCGCATCAGCGCCGGCACCGGCTCCGACTCGAGCACCGGCCCCTTCGGGCAATTCGACCGACCCGGCCCTGAACCCCTTCCTGCAGTGCGTGGTCCAGCACGAGTCGGGCGGTAACTACGGAGCGGTCTCGCCTAGTGGCACGTACATGGGGGCGTTCCAGTTCAGCCAACCGAGCTGGGACGAGGCCGCTCAGGCCGCTGGTCGGCCCGACCTGGTCGGGGTGCCGCCCAACCAGGCGTCCAAAGCCGATCAGGACACCATGGCCGTGACCCTCTACTCCCTCGACGGCCAGCAGCCCTGGGTTGACGGCTGCAGCTGACGGCCCCCGGTCGATCAGACGGTGATATCGGCCACCGAGGTAGCCACATGGGTCGGCCGGTACGAGAACCGGTCGATGTCCGCCGGCGACGTGACGCCGGACAGGACCAACACGGTTTGCAGTCCTGACTCGATGCCGGCCACCACATCGGTGTCCATGCGATCGCCGATCATCACCGTGGTCTCGGAGTGGGCGCCCAGCCGGTTCAGGCCCGAGCGCATCATCAAGGGGTTGGGCTTGCCCACGAAGTAGGGATTCACCCCCGTGGCCTTGGTGATCAGCGCGGCCACCGACCCCGTCGCCGGGAGCAACCCTTCGGGTGAGTAGCCGGTGGGGTCGGGATTGGTGGCGATGAAGCGGGCGCCCTCACGGATCAGGCGAATGGCCCGGGTGATGGCTTCGAAGCTGTAGGTCCGGGTCTCGCCCAGGACCACGTAGTCGGGGTCCACCTCGGTGAGCACGTAGCCGACATCATGGAGCGCGGTGGTCAGGCCGGCTTCACCGATGGCGTGGGCGCTTCCCGCCGGTCGCTGCGAGTCGAGGAACTGGGCCGTGGCCAGGGCCGAGGTCCACAGGGACGACGTGGGAACGTCGATGCCCGCCCGGGTGAGCCGGGCGCGGAGATCGCGCGGCGTGTAGATCGAGTTGTTGGTCAGGACCAGGAACTTGCGGCCTGCTTCACGGAGCCGGTGGATGAACGAGTCGGCCCCGGGTATGAGGGAGGACTCGTGGAGGAGGACGCCGTCCATGTCGATCAGGAAGGCCTCGGGCGCGGTGCCCGCCGCCCAGAACGGGGGGTGATCGCCGGCGTCGGTCATGGGCCCAGCATGCCTCGGATCAAGGTGGTCAGTACGCTGACCCCATGAGCGACCGGAGTGAGCAGCGAGATGAGGAGCCCCTCGACAATGCCCAGGACTGGGTGGCCGAGCACACCCGTCGCTATGTGAGCTCCCAGGGCGCGGACGGTCACCGGTGGAACGGGGTGCAAACCCTGGTGTTGACGACGCGAGGGAGGCGCAGCGGGCGGCTGCGACGGAACGCCTTGATCTACGGAACCGACGAAGATGCGTTCGTGGTGGTGGCCTCCTACGGCGGCGCCCCGGCCAACCCCGCCTGGTACTCCAACCTGGCCGCCGACCCCGACGTCACCGTGCAGGTGGGCGCGGACGTCTTTGCCGCCGTGGCCCGGACGGCCACGAAGCCGGACAAGGAACGGTTGTGGCCGGCCATGGTGGCCATCTGGCCCGACTTCGACAACTACCGGCAAAAGACCGATCGGGATATCCCCGTGGTGGTACTCGAGAGACGCTGAGGTATCGGCCGTGGCCAGTCCGCTCCTGACGGACCTCTACGGGCTCAACATGGCGGCCAGTTACCTGCGTCGGGACATGGCGGGGGAGGCCACCTTCAGCCTGTTCGTCCGCCAGTTGCCCCCCAACCGCGGCTTCCTGGTCGCTGCCGGGCTCGATGACTGCCTCGATCACCTCGAGCAGGTGCACTTCACCGGCGCCGATCTGGACTACCTGGCCACCATTGGCTTCGACGCCGCCGCCCTGGATGCCTTCGCCCCGTTGCGTTTCAGCGGAGAGGTCCGGGCCGTGCCCGAGGGCCGGTTGGTCTTCGCCAACGAACCCCTGCTCGAGGTCACCGCGCCCATCGCTGAAGCCCAGCTGGTGGAGTCGTTCCTCCTCAACCAGGTCACCCTGCAGTCCACGGTGGCCACCAAGGCGGCCCGTTGCGTGTTGGCCGCGGGCGCGAACGTGGATCTCATCGACTTCGGGTTTCGGCGAGCCCAGGGCGTGGACGCGGCCATGGCCGTGGCCCGGCTGGCGGTGATGGTCGGCTTCGTCGGAACCAGCAATGTCGAGGCCGCCCGCCGCTTCGGGCTGCCGCCGGTGGGGACCATGGCCCACTCCTACATCGAGGCCTTCCCATCCGAGCTGGAGGCGTTCGGTGCGTTCGCCCGTGACCGCACCGGTCAGTCGACCTTCCTGGTCGACACCTACGACACCATGGGAGGCGTGGGCCACGCCATCGAGGTGATCCATGCCCTGCATCTGGGCCACGAGGCGGCGATCCGCATCGACAGCGGGGACCTGGCGGCCATGGCCCGTCGGGCCCGGACGGCTCTCGATGACGCCGGGCTCCCCGAGGTGCGCATCGTCGTGTCCGGTGGTCTGGACGAGTTCGCCCTCGAGGCGCTGGTGTCCGAAGGAGCCCCCATCGACGTGGCCGGAGTGGGGACGCGCATGGCCACCTCCGCCGATGCCCCCTTCGTGGACAGCGCCTACAAGCTGGTGGCCTACGACGGCGGTGGCGTGGTCAAGCTGTCCGAGGGCAAAGAGACGCTGCCCGGGGCCAAGCAGGTGTACCGTCGCCCCGGTCTGTCCGACACGCTGTGTCTCCGAGACGAGCCCCCACCTGGACCCGACGCCGAGGGCCTGTTGGTCGTGGTGATGGAGGGGGGTCGGCGGACCGGGGAGCGTGAGCCGCTCGGCGCGGCCCGCACCCGCTTCGAAGGGGATCGTGATGCGCTGGCCGACGAACAGGCCGACCTCGAGCGGCCGGTAGCAACCGAGCCGGTGATCAGCTCGGCGTTGGCGGCCACGGCCCGCCGGGCCCGACGCGACGCTCGTGGTCGCAGCGGGAGGGACGACGGGGGTTAACCCCCCGGCCCACATG
>DATMMO010000382.1:0-3803 GCA_035569695.1 Acidimicrobiales bacterium
GAACGCGGACGGCGGCATACAGGTGCAGCCCGGGCAAGACGGACAGGTGACGGTGACCACCCATCGGGTCTGGTCGTTTCACCAACCGAGGGTCACCGAGACGCAGAGCGGGAACGACATCACCGTCAAGGCGTGGTGCCCCGGGTTGACCTGGGGGACGTGTAGCACCTCGGTGCGCCTGACCGTCCCCTCGGCCGTTGCCTTGAACCTCACCTCCCAGAACGCCAACGTCTCGGTCTCGGGGGTGCAGGGCGCACTCGACCTCCACAGCGGCGACGGCGACGTGGGCGTGACGTCGGCGTCGGGCCCGCTCCATCTCTCCAGCGCCAACGGCGACGTCACCGCCACGGGGATCACGTCGCCCTTTGCCCAAGCGTCCAGCCACAACGGCAACGTCGACCTGGTCTTCACCGGCGTACCCACCACCGTCACTGCCTCGAGCGACAACGGCGACGTCAGCGTGGGTGTGCCCCACGGACAAACTGCCTATCTGGTCAGCGCCAGCACCGACAACGGCGACCGTTCGGTGGGGGTGCCCACCGATTCGGCGTCGGGCCGCCACATCGTGGTCGACTCGTCGAACGGCAACGTGTCGGTGTTCGCCGCCTCGTGAGCGGCGCCAGCCTCCTGGCCACCATCAACCTCCCGGCCGGGTCAGCCGGTAGCGAAGAGCCGGGTGACGACCGGCTTGAGCAGCGTGGCGATCTGCTGTTGCCCGCGGGGAGTGGGGTGGAACGGCGCCTGGGACAAGAGGCTGGACGGGTTGGACAGGCTGATGATCGACAACCCGTAATCCCAGGGATCGGTGGAGCACCACCGGTGCCCGTTGAACGCCGAGGCGAGGCCGACCACGCCCACATTGGCCAGGTGGAGCCCGGTGATGGTCCGGACGATGTCGACATTCAGCTGCTGGAGCAGGGTCGAGAGGTAGGTCACCTGGGCCGGGGCCAGGAGGGCCGAGTCGGGGCAGCTGGTGCCTCCCGTGGGGAACGGGTCGAAGTAGCTGGTGAAAACCACCTTGGGCACGTGATGGTCGGCGGCGCCCCGCTGATTGATCCAGCGGGCCAGTGTCTTCAAGTTGTCGATCAGGGCCGGGAGCTTGGTCAGGGCGTCGGCTTGCACCGTTGGGCCGGGATTGGCCGCCGTGCACTGGAGGGCGTTCGCAGGGAAGAGGGCGTGGGCCAACTGGTTGATCACGCAGGCCCGGACCACGGGGGAGAACTGGACATCGTCGGCGCCCAGGGTGACCAGCACCAGGTCGGGCCGGGCTGCGTCGTAGGCGGCATTGATGTCGGTCCTGGTTGTCAGGTTGCCGAATTGCGCCGGCCGGTAGGTGGTACCGGCGTACGTCCGGGGCGCGGTGATCCCGTTGGCAAAGGTGCTGCCGGTGCAGGCGAACTGAGCGAAGCGGGCGTGGTACTGGCCGGCCAGGACGTGGCCGTAGGCATCGGGCGAGTCGTGGCAGAGGGGATACGGCCCTGGCCACACGGCATCGATGTTCCCCCCTGTCCACCGCTGCGTGGTGCGGTCGTAGGTATAGCCGTACAGGGTGCCCTCACCCGAGGCCACCGAGTCGCCCAGCTGGACGATCGAACGCGGCGACGATGGCGCCGCGGCGGGCGAGGAGCTGCACGCCGCCGTCACCAGTCCCACCGCGACGAGCGCGGCGATCACGGTGGCGAAGGGGCGACGATGCCAGGGGCCGAATCGAATCACCGCACTTTCCTACCCGATGGCAGCGACGGGGTGGTGCCACGATGGCCGCGCCACGCGGCGACGCCCAGACGGACGCGAACCGGCCGGCATCTGATGATGCCGGCCGGTTCGTTCACTGCTCGGTTGCCGAGGCTGGTCGCCTCGGCGTTGGCTCAGAGTTGCCTCAGAGCCCGCACGAGGGTGCGCTGCTCCAGGGCTGCCAGCCGTACTGGTTGTAGAGCCGGAGAGCCAGCTGGTCCTGTGTGGCTGCCGATGCCTGGTAGGGCCACCCGCTGTACCCGTAGGACTGCCACGTCGGCTGGATGATGCCGTACGCGCCGGATGGCGCGGACGGATCGTTGTACCGATCGCCCGACTCGTGCACGCGGATGCAGTCCCAGTTGGCCGTGTTGGTGCTGGTGGCGTCCGAGACGGCCGCCGGCGCGGGAGCCGGCGCCGGCGCGGGAGCCGGTGCCGCAACTGGAGCCGGTGCCGCCACTGGAGCAGCCGGCGCGGGAGCCGGTGCCGGGGCAACAGGTGCCGGTGGCGTTGGTGCCGGAGCCGGAGCAGGAGCAGCCGGTGCCGGAGCAGCCAGCGGCGAGGTCACCGATGCCACCAACGGGGACAGGTTTCCGGACAAGGTGAACGTCCCAAACGCGGTGGTCAAGGGGACCAGGCTGATGAGCCGTGTACCCGGGGCCGGAAACGCTTGTGGCTTGATAGGTGTGGCGAATGAAGCATTTTGTGTGGCCGGAGTGGCCTGCGCGGGGGCAGAACTCACTTCCGTGCCGACCGCAACCGCGGTCGAAATTAGTGCAACGGGCATAGCCGCTGCGAGTGCAATGCGGGTCCGCATGGCACCTCCCTTCGTCGGGCGCGAATGCGCCTTCCTCTGCTCGGTGTTGGCGGGCTCCGGCCCATTGCATTCGCGCCCCGGACGACGAGCGGGAAGGCGTCGTTCGTCCTGGCTTTGCGCCATAGGGTGTGCGGCCGGTTTTGTGTTGCCCAGGGGTTACGTGGTCTTCTCGTCCTCTTTCTGTGTCGGTTGCCGACGCGACGAACTCCACCGGGGGACGATGGAGCGCAGACGCGCCGAACCGAATGTCGATCTCTCGGGCACTTCCGTACGTACCGGCCGGCTGTGACCGCCTAGGTCCGGGGCAGGCGCCCCTGGGTCTCAGCCCGGGCACCTCAGAAGTTGCTCCCGAAACTATACATGGCTTCCATGGGATCCTGGTGCATGGTCGTTGTTTTCAATGAAAACGGACGCACCAGGTCCACCTTGCGGCAGCCTCATACTCCCTGGTCAGCGAGGTGAGGAGCGGGTCAGCCGGTCATCGAATGGAATGCAAGGACGGGATCAGGGGCGAAAACATCTGTTCTCGGAGGCACCCCCGCCAAACACCCAGGCCATAGGCAATATCGTCGGCCAACGAGGCGGCAGACCATCGCACCGGGTCCAGGTCCGGGCGACGCCGCAGCCACTCGCCCATCGGCGGCGCCAACAACAGGGCGAGGGCCGACCACCGGTAACGCCGGCTGGTGGCCACCAGGGCCACCAGCACCGGTGCGGCGACGATGGTGCCGGCTCGGCCCAGGCCCTCCGCCGTGGACACGAGGGCCTCGCCACTCCAGCGAGCCACCAGGTCCGACGGTATGCCCGCCTTCCCGGCCCGGCGGGCCAGGGCCAGTGCCGACAGCACCGACACGGCGAGGGCCGGGACCGGGCGACGGGCCAGCCCCAGGGCCACGGCGGCGGCCGGCAATGGCCGCAGCACGGCGGGGGCGAGACGACCTCGGTGGCGCCGGGCCAGGGGCGCCGCCGAGGTCCCGTAGTGATATCGCCGGCCGAGCAGGTCACGCCAGGTGATGGGCTCGCCATGGTCGACGACCACCGATGGGACGTACCGAGTGCGCCACCCCGCGTCGCCCATTCGCCAGATCAGGTCGACGTCCTCGCCATAGCGCAGGGCGGGAGTGAACCCCTGGCCGAGGGCCACCCTCCGGACCACCAGCGCCGCAGTGGGGACATAGGACACCGGACGACCGGGTCCCACCTCACCCTCACGTGGTCCGAGGTCGAGGGGCGATCGGGCCGACTCGTAGCG
>DATMMO010000383.1:0-4613 GCA_035569695.1 Acidimicrobiales bacterium
GGTGCCATCGATGTCCACCGCCACCTCGATCGAGGTCTCCTTGGTGGAACGCGTTCGGGTGGCGACCCGGGGGCCTGGTGTGGCAGTGGCAGTGGCAGTCATGTCCGGCTCTCCTCCAGGGGACCTTCCAGGGCGGCGTCAAGGGCGGCCAGGAACCGATCGTTCTCCTCGGGGAGACCCACGGTGACCCGCAGGCACCCGGTGAGGCCGGGCCACTCCGAACAGTCTCGCACGAGGATCGACCGATCGAGGAGCGATTGCCATACCTGGCGAGCCAAGCGGTCCGTGGGTCGGAAGAGGATGAAGTTGGCGTCCGAGGGCCAGGTCTCCACCCTCATCTCAGCCAATCCGGCCGCGATCCGACCGCGTTCCTCACGCAGCAGGGCCACCCGGGCCTGCATGTCCTCTTCGAACTGCAGGGCCAATCGCCCGGCCGCCTGTTTCACCGAGTCCAAGTGATAGGGCAGGGTGACCAGCTCGCAAGCGGCCACGACCTCCGGTGACGAGACCAGATAGCCGAGGCGCCCCGCGGCCATGGACCACGTCTTGGAGAAGGTGCGGACCACCACCACCCGCTCGGCGCCCGGGTCTCCGGCCCGAACCAGATCTAGCGCCGACGAGGGAGCGAACTGACCATAGGCCTCGTCCACCACCACCAGACCCGGGGTGTCGGCCACCACGCGCTCCACGGTGGCAGGGGGATCGGCCCGCCCGGTCGGGTTGTTGGGCGAGCACAAGAAGGTGATGATCGGCTGCGACTGGGCCGCCACGCGAGCCACCTCGTCGGGATCGATCTCGAAGTCGTCGGTCCGGCTCCCGGTGACAACACTGGTCCCGGTGATCATGGCGATGTGGCGGTGAAGCGTGTACGTGGGCTCGAACAAGGCCACGGTTCGGCCCGGTCCGCCATAGGCCAGCAGCAGACACTGCAGGACCTCGTTGGACCCGTTGGCACAGAACACCTGCTCGGGTCGCACGCCGTGCGATCGAGCCAGCGCCTGGCGCAGCTCAGAGGCCTGGCGGTCGGGGTAGCGGTTGAAGTCGATGTGACCCAGCTCGTCTCGGAGGGCAGCGAGCCACGCGTCGGGCGGCGGAAGGGGCGACTCGTTGGTGTTGAGCCTGACCTCGACGTCGACTTGGGGCGAGTGGTAGCCGTCCAGGCTGACCAGGTCCGGCCGGATGGGGACGGCGCGCTCGGCCGCGGGTCCGGGGGGACGGGCTGCGGCGGGCTCGAGGGGTGCCCCGGGGGGACGGGCCGCGGAAGGCCCGGTGGGCGGGTCCTCGGCCTCGGCGGGAGGCCCGGTGGGACTGACCCTGAGCGGCCCGGTGGGCGGGTCTAGGTCAGCCATCGGAGGCGCACCGATTCGGCATGGGCGGGGAGGCCCTCGGTCTCGGCCAGGGTGACGACGTGTGGGCCCAGTTCGGTGAGGGCTTTTTCCTCGACGGAGACAGCGTGGATGTGGCGGCGGAAATCGTCGACCCGGAGTGCGCTGGCGAACCTGGCCGTCCGGTTTGTGGGTAGGACGTGGTTGGGCCCGGCCAGGTAGTCCCCCATGCTGGCCGGCGAGAACTTGCCCAGGAAGACCGCCCCAGCGGCGTCGACCAAGGGCAAGAGGCTCGCAGCGTCATCCACCAGGAGCTCGAGGTGCTCGGGGGCTACCACGTTGGAGACAGCCAGGGCCTGTTCCGGCCCATCCACCAATACGACATACCCGCCGTCCCCCAGCGTCGCCTCCAGGTCGGCGCGTCGGGGCGAAGCGGCCACCAGGCGATCGACTTCGCCGCTGACCAGTTCGGCCACATCGTCGTCCCAGGTCACGAGCCACGCCAACCCATCAGGACCATGCTCGGCCTGGACGACCAGGTCGATAGCGGCCAGCTCCGGGGGCGTGCCCCCATCGGCGATGACCACCACCTCGGATGGCCCGGCAAAGGCCGACGCCACACCCACCACGCCGGAGACCTGCCGCTTGGCCTCGGCTACGTAGCGGTTCCCCGGCCCCACGATCACATCGACGGGAGCGATCGACTCGGTCCCGAAGGCCATCGCCGCTATAGCCTGAGCGCCGCCGATCCGATAGACCTCGTCCACTCCGGCGACGGCGGCCGCGGCCAACGTGGCGTCATCCACCTTTCCATCGGCACCGGGTGGCACGCACAGGATGACCTCGGCCACCCCGGCTACACGAGCGGGAACGGCGCACATGAGCACAGTGGACGGGTACCGCGCCCGTCCACCCGGCGCGTAGCAACCGGCCCGCTCGACCGGCCGGGTGAGGTGGCGCACGGTGATGCCGCCGGACTCGAAGTCGTCGACCGGCGGCGCTTCGTGGGCGTGGTAGGCGAGGATCCGGTCGTGAGCAACCTGGAGTGCCGCCCGGAGCTCGGGCGAGACGCTCTCCTGTGCCGCCATGATCTCAGTGGGGGGCACCCGGAGTTCGTCCAGCACCACGTGGTCGAAGCGCTCGGTCAAGCCTCGAAGGGCAGCGTCGCCCCTGGCCTTGACGTCGGCGATGATCTCGGCCACCGCTTCAGAGGAGCGTTCCTGCTCGTCGTGCGGGCGGGGCAGGGCCGATCGGAGGTCGCCGGTGATACCACGAAGATCGATTCGGCGAAGGGACATAGCCCATCAATGGTACTCGGCCGGTCAACATTCCTGGTCCGAGGACGATGGCCTACTCACGTTTTCGGTTCCCGTTCCAACGGTGTCAAGATCGGTCCATGTTCGAGAGCAACGCAGAGCTGTCCTCCCTCGCCACCGTGCTCGATGAGCTGACCCGCCGGGTCACCCGCAACGCCGAGGCGGCGGCCGCGGCCCACGACGAGGAAGTGGCCTCGGAACTGTTTGCCATTGAGCGTGCCCTCGGCGGTGCCTCCCGGCGGCTGTCGCGTCTGAGCGCGTCCCAGGATCGCAAGGCCCGACGCTAAAGACCCAGGACCCCCACGACCCCTCGGAGGCCTACGACCCACGACCCCCGACTCGGCCTGACCTCGGGCGGCCTACGACCCCACGAGCTCAGGCGGCCTTCGGCTCAGATGGCGTGAAGGATCAGTTGGTGGTCGAGCGTATTGGCGATGTGGGCCAACCGTGGTGAGCGTTCGGTCACGGCGGCGTGGTTGAGTCGGGATGCGCTCTCGACCACCGCCACGGTGGTCATGTTGTCGGCCCCGGCTGCGGCCCCGAGTTCGCCCAACCGCTCGGCTCGGTTGGCATCGAGCGACTCGACCTCGGTACCGATAAGCAACTTCGTGAGCGCGTCTCGATCCTCGACTGATCGCATGGCCTCGGCCACGGCCATGGCGGGGACGACGGGTACGAGACCCCGGACCAGGGCAGCCCGATGCAGGGCCCACAACAATCGATCGTCCCTCGAGGCTGCGCTCAGGGCCGCGGTTCCGTACACCAGACCAGTGCGGGGCGAGCGAGGTCGGGGGTTTCCCGCCGGGCTCACCGCCTACGCCCCTTGGCCGCCGCTCCCACCGGACGGACCATGGCAGCTACGCCCGGTCGGACCTTGGCGGCGACGCCAGAGAGCAGGCGACCCAGCAGCGCCTCCCCAGCGGCGATCTCCTCGGGAGTCAGGTCACCAGCCTTCTCTTCCCAGGCGGCCACTCCCCTGAGCCCCTCACGGATCCGGAGCTGATGTTCGGCGGCAACGGACAACCAGCCCGAGAAGGACACACCGTCCTCGTCCGCCGCCGCCTGGACGGCATCGGCCACCGTCTCGGACAACGAGACGGATCGTTTGATGACCATGCGATCACGGTATCGCAGTGGCCAGAACCGGCATCAGCTGCGTTCAGGAGACCTGTAGGCCCGTCCTCGCGATGATCGTCGCCGGGCTTTCAGCGGGCCTGGGAGACGGCCCTCGCCCCCACTGGGGCGGTCGATGAGGGGCAGAAGTCGGCCAGAACGCAGGCGGTGCAACGCGGAGTGCGGGCCACACACGTCCTGCGCCCATGGAGGATCAACCGCAGGCTGAACGCCCCTCGCTCCGCTGCCGGGACCAGCTTGTCCAGTTCCAGCTCCACTTTGACGGGATCGGTCTCGGCCGTGAGCCCCAACCGGACGGCCAGGCGACCGACGTGCGTGTCCACAGGAAGACCGGGGAGACCGAAGGCAACGCTTCGAATGACGTTGGCCGTCTTGCGGCCGACCCCCGGAAGGGTGACGAGATCCTCGCGCCGGGTCGGCACTGATCCGTCGAATCGTTCAGCCAGCGCACTGGCCATGCCGATCAGGTTGCGAGCCTTGGCCCGGAAGAAGCCCGTGGAGTGGATGATCTCCTCGAGAACCTCGGGGTCGGCGACGGCCAGCGACGACGCGTCCGGATAGCGGGCGAACAGGACCGGCGTCACCATGTTCACCCGCTCGTCAGTGCATTGCGCCGAGAGGATGGTGGCCACCAAGAGCTCAAAGGGGTTGTTGTGACGCAACGCGCAGAGCTCCTCGGCTGTGCCGGGGAATTCGATCGCCAACCGCTCAGCAGTCACTCGAGCACGGCCGGCGGCTGATCGGGGGCGGGCCATCAGCGGACTCTACCGGTCACCGGTTCCTCGTGAGATCGGTAGCTCGTTCCTCGTGAGATCGGTAGCTCGTTCCTCGTGACCCG